>NZ_JBJZOK010000006.1:0-342981 GCF_047200615.1 Nocardia sichangensis | reverse complement strand
GGCTCCCCCCGCTGGCGCCGGGGGGGGTCGGTGGGGCGCCGGTAAATCACCCATTTTCGGCCCCCCCGCCCGGCCCCCCCGTGCTAAAATGGGTGTTTTTTCGGGGCCCCCCCGGGGCCCCCCCCCCCCCCCGGGGGGGGGGGGGGGGGGCGCCCCCCCCCGATACTCCGTCGGCGGGGATCGGAATCGTCAGCTGGTGGGTGCGGTCAGGTCGTAGACCGTGGCGTTGCCGACCGTCTTCGCGGTGTAGTGCGCCTTCACCCACTCGGCGATCTCGTCCGCGGCCGACTTCTCGTCCCCGGAGCCGGGCCGCATGCCCTGCCCCTGCGCGATGAACCAGTGCACCTCGCCATCGGCCACGTACTGCTGGAACCGAGCCAATGTCGGCGCGTCGTCGCCGCCGCTGAAGCCGCCGATCGCGATCACCGACGTGCCGGTGCGCAATTCCAAGCTCGACGCGGTGCCGGAGCCGATGCTCGCCGCCGACCACCGGCTGTCGGTTTTCTTCAGCAGGGCGTTCAGCTCGGCGTTGTCGGCGCCGCCGCCCGGTCCACCGCCGCCGGGAGCTCCGCCCGTGGGAGCCCCGTCACCGGTCGGCATGCCGCCGTCGGCCGCCATGTCTCCGGTGGGCAGTTCGCTGCCGGTGGGAGCCGCGTCTCCGGTCGGCCGGCTTGTGCCGGGAGGAGCCGCGCGGCCGGCCGCGGACGCTCCGTCGGCGGCCTCGGCGCGGCCGTCGTCCGCTCCCGTGCCCGGACCACCGGCTCCGCCCGCACCGGGCCCGCCCATGGAACCCGCCTGCGCGGGCCCGGAGGTAGGAATGCCGCCGCTGTGCGCGTGGGTGACCGTTTCGACCGCGTAGGCCGTCGACCCGGCGAATCCGGCGAGCAACGCCGTCGCCGCGATCGCGACGGCGATCCGGCGCGACCGGTGCGCGCCGACCAGCAGCGCCACCGTGGCGATCGCCGTCGCGGCCACTACGGTCCAGCGCAGCCACGGCAGCCAGTCCGGCGTGCGGTTCAGCAACACGAAAGCCCAGGCGCCGGTGACCGCCGACAGCAGTGCCAAGGTGATCCTGGCCGTCACGTGCCCGCGCCGCCGCCACAGTTGCGTCACCGCGATCGCCGCGACACCGGCGACGCCCGGCGCCAGGGCCACCGTGTAATACGGGTGGATGATGCCGCTCATGTAGCTGAAGACCAGGCCGGTACCGAGCGACCAACCGCCCCAGAGGATCATCCCCGCCCGCAGCCGATCGGTGCGTGGCGCGCGGCCACTCAGCCAGAGCCCGGCGACCAAGCCGATCAGCGCGACCGGAAGCAGCCACGACACTTCGGTCGCCATGGTGCCGCTGAACAGCCGGGCCAGGCCGGTGTCGCCGCCGAACGCGCCGCCCATGCCCCCGCCACCGCCGGGGCCGCCGGAGCCCCCTCCACTCGGATTGCCGCTGCCGCCGAGCAACCGGCCCATGCCGTTGTAGCCGAGCGCCAGTTCCCACAGGCTGTTGTCGGTCGACCCGCCGATGTACGGGCGCGAATCCGCGGGCCACAACTCCACCAGCAGCACGTACCAGCCGCCCGCGACCACCATGGCCGCGCACGCGGTGACCAATTTGCCGATGCGGGACCAGAATCCGCCCGCGCCCACGACCAGGAAGACCGAACCCAGGGCGGGCAGGACCAGGAACGCCTGCATCATTTTGGTCAGGAACGCGAAACCGATGGCGACACCGGCCAGCATGAGCCAGCCGGTGCTCACCGAACGCCAGCGCGGGTCGTGCGAGTCGATCGCCCGCACCGTGCAGTAGGCCGCCGCGATCAACAGCAGGGTCAGCAGCGCGTCCGGGTTGTCGAAGCGGAACATCAACGCGGCGACGGGAGTCGCCGCCAGCGCCGCACCCGCCAGCAGGCCCGCGCCGGGCCCGCTCCACCGCCGCACCGCGGCGTACAGCAGGGCCACCGAGCCGACGCCCATCAACGCTTGCGGCGCAAGCAGCGACCACGAGCCGAATCCGAACAGCCGCCCCGACAGCCCCATCACCCATAGCGCCGCGGGCGGCTTGTCCACCGTGATCGCGTTGCCCGCGTCGTGCGCGCCGAACAGCAGTGCCTTCCAGCTCTGCGTGCCCGCCTGCGCCGCGGCGGCGTAATACTCGTTCGCCCAACCGGATATCGTCAGATTCCACAGATACAGCACCGCGGTCGCGCCGAGCAGCGCGAACAACGCCGGGCGCGCCCATCGCGGTTGGGTCGCGGGCCCGAAGAACACGCGACCCGCCCGGGACCGGCGTGCCGGTGCGCGATGGGCGCCGACGAGTCGCTCGTCGGCCGCGACGCCCGGCGGGACGCTCGTGATCAGCGCCATGATTTCGCCTTCCTTTCGTCTGAACCTCTGCTCGAAGGCTAGGAAGGCAGCCTGCCCGCAAGCTGGGGCAAACCTGGGAGTGCGCTGTGCGGCCGAGCGGCCCTCGTCACTCGCTCGGCGGGATCACACCGTGCTGACCACCTCCTCGTACGCCAGTCGCGGCGAACGCGGGAACCACGCGTTCGGGCCGGGCTTGCCGATATTGACCACGACGAGGCCGGTGTATTCGCCGCCGGGGAAGAAGTCCTCGTCCAGGCCCGCGCCGTCGAAGCCGTTCATCGGGCCCGCCGCCAGACCGGCGGCACGGACGCCGAGGATGAAGTAGCCGATCTGGATCAGGGCGTTGAAGCGCGCGGACTCCGCGCGGTAGTCGGCGTCCGCGAAGTAGTCCTTGGCCTCCGGCGCGTGCGGGAACACCGTGGGCAGGTGCTCGTGGAAATTCAGGTCGGCGGCGAGGATCGCCGACAGCGGCGCGGCGGCCGTCTTCGGCTTGTTGTTGTCGATCATGTGGGTGACCAGCCGGGCCCTGGCCTCGGGGCTGCGCACCAGAACGATCCGCAGCGGTTGCTGATTCATCGAGGTCGGTCCATATTTGACCAGCTCGTAGATCGCGCGGATCTGCTCGTCGGTGACCGGCTCGTCGGTGAAGGCGTTCGCCGTGCGGGCCTCCCGGAACAGCAGGTCCCCGGCGTCGGCGGCGAGCGTGAGCAAATCCGGCTGAACGGAGTTCACAGGGTTTCTCCTCGATAGTGGTCGGATCAGTCGTGGACGACGCGCCGCGACCGGGTCAGCAAGGCGCCGTCGGCGCGGACGAGCACGTCGTGCACGACGCAGCTCGGCGCGATCTCCGGCTTGCTGTTCGGGCGGATCTTCACCACCAGGCAGTAGGCGGTGGACACGATGGTCCCGTCGTCCTGCGGCTGCAGGTTGATCATGTTGAACCAATGCCTGCGCTGCATCGGGTCGGTTTCGAAGCGCTTGTGGAACTCGACCAGGTCGGCGATGATCCCGGCCCTGGTCCGGGCCGGCGGAATGCCCGGTGTGTGCTCGAATTCCGCGTCCTCGGTGAAAGTCGCGGCGTAGCCGGGGATGTCGCGGTTGTCCAGCCGCTGCATCTGTTCGGCGTAGAACTGCTGGACCTCGGCGTACAACTCGGTGCGGCTGGCGACGGTGGTCATGGTTGCTCCTGTGGTCGCGGCGGGGCTCGGCTGCACGCCAGCGTGGTCCACGCCGCTAGAGCCTCGGTTGAGCCGATCTCCGTCGTCCGCGGTTGACCGGATCTATAGGACGCGGGTCGACCCTGGTGGTCGAGAAGCCCGGCGAGTTCGGAAGTTCGACCGATGGAGGAGTCATGGCGGAAAATCGGCGCGTCGCGCTGGTCACCGGAGCGACCAGCGGAATGGGCCTGGAGATCACCAAAAGCCTGGCGGCCCAGGGGATCGCGGTGTTCCTCTGCGCTCGCGATCAGCAGCGGGTGACCGACACGGTGAAGAGTCTGCAGGACGACGGTCACGAGGTGGACGGCACCGTCTGCGACGTCGCCGACGCCGCGCAGGTCCGCGAGTACGTCGACGCGGGTGTGCGGCGCTACGGCCCGATCGACATCCTGATCAACAACGCGGGCCGCAGCGGCGGCGGCGTCACCGCGCAGGTGACCGACGAACTGTGGTTCGACGTGATCAACACCAATCTCAACAGCGTGTTCCTGATGACGAAGGCGGCGCTGAACGCGGGCGGCATGCTCGAGCGCGGCAGCGGCCGCATCGTCAACATCGCCTCCACCGGCGGTAAACAGGGCGTGGTGCACGGCGCCCCGTATTCCGCGTCCAAGCACGGCGTGGTCGGCTTCACCAAAGCGCTGGGCCTCGAGCTGGCCAAGACCGGGATCACCGTGAACGCCGTGTGCCCCGGATTCGTGGAGACGCCGATGGCCGAGCGGGTGCGGGAGGTGTATTCGGGGCTGTGGGGCGTGGACACCGACGAGGTGCACGCCCGGGTCAGCGCGCGAGTGCCGATCGGCCGCTACGTGCAGCCGTTCGAGGTGGCGGCGATGGTCGACTATCTGATCGGTCCCGGAGCGGGCGCCGTCACCGCGCAGGCGCTGAACGTCTGTGGCGGCCTGGGTAATTACTGACAAGGAGTGACGGCAATGACCGCAGTGGAGGAGAACGTCCCCACCACCGGACACGAGGACTATCTGCGGGTGCTGGAGGCGATCCAGACCGGCGCGTTGCAGCTGCTCGCGGGCTTTCCGCAGCAGCCGAGCGCACTGCGCTTCCAGGTGGGGGAGGTGACCGTCGAGGCCGAGTGGGCGGCCGTGCCCGCACCGATCGCGGCGGCCGCGGTGGAAGCCGTCGCCGCGCCGGAGGCTCCCGCGCTCGGCGCGGTCGTCCGCGCGCCCAGTGTCGGCGTGTTCTACCGATGCCCTGAGCCGGGCGCGGACCCGTTCGTCGAGGTCGGCGAACGGGTGAGCGCCGGGCAGCAGGTCGGCATCGTCGAGGCGATGAAGTTGATGATCCCGGTGACGGCGCAGGCGGGCGTGATCACCGGGATCCTCAAGGAAGACGGCGAACCGGTTCAATTCGACGAGCCCCTGTTCTCGTATTCGCCGGAATGACGGTGTGTTTCGAGCGGGCGGCCGCGACGCCAGGTGAGCACCCGGCGTTGTGTCCGCCCGCCGACCTGTGCGGCGCCGATGAGCGTCAGCACGTCGCCGTTCAGCGACATCTGCCGCACCTGCTCGGTCCGCGCCCAAGCCGGGTTGGAGCAGACGCTGATCGCGTGCACCACCTCCGTGCCGGTGCGCCGCCAGGTGCCCGCGTACCCCATGAACGGGGTGGCTCCCTTGGCTCCGTCGGTGCGCATCATGCTCACCGACATGTAACCGTGCGCGCCGTAGATCAGCAGGCCGCGTGGTGCGTCGCCGAGCGGGCCCGTGCTGGTGACGTCCTGCTCGTCGATGTCGTAGTAGGAGACCAGTTCCCAGGTGCCGACAAGATCGGTTGCGTTCATGACACCGACGATGGCGGCCGCCGCTCTAATCACGCTGTAGCCGGTTGCCGGGCGAAGCGGTGACTGGCCCGCACCAGCTGCCAGACGACGTCCAGCTCCTCGCGATCGCGCGGCCCGTACACCATCACCAGCGTCCCGGGCAGGTATCCCCGCCGGGCCATCGGATGCGCCTCCGCCCAGCCCAACCGAATCGACTGCGCCACAGTGTCTTTCGGCAGGCACATGTGCAGACTGCCGTCCCCGTGCCCGTGCAGGTGGGCGAATTCGGTGCCCGCGAGATACGCCTCGCCGGGTCCATGGGCGATCGTCGGCCGCAGGTGCAGGGCCCGGGTGTCGGGCAGGGAGACTCCACTGCGGCCGAGCAGAACGCCGTCGAGCGTGGTCATCCGCGACCACAGCTCCTCTTGCAACTCCGGCGGAGCGATCTGGTCGAGTTGCTGGTGCGGATTGTGCGCACGAGTGCGCGGCCGGTCACCGGAGCGCCGTGGCAGATCCAGGCGGCCGTCCACTGTTGTCGTCGTCATGACTGTGCTCCCTTCGGATTTCGCGTATTCGCGACCCCTGGAAACACATTACTTTCCAAAGTATAGTAGTAACCAAGGGGAAAGTGACTTACCGGGAGGACGTATGACAACCGCGCCGGTCGACCCTTGTCCGATCACACCCGTCATCGACCTGGTGTTCGGCCGCTGGTCCACCCAGGTGCTCTGGGTGCTCACCCACGACGGCAAGCTGCGCTTCACCGAACTGCAACAGCGCATTCCCGGCCTGACACCCAAGGTCCTCACCCAGCGTCTGCGCCAGCTCGAACGCGACGGCCTGGTCGCGCGCACCTACCACCCCGAGGTCCCGCCGCGCGTCGAATACGAGGCGACCCCACTGGCCAGAACGCTCACCCCGGTGTTCAGCAGCATCGTGACCTGGTCGTCCGAACACCTCGGCGAGGTCCTCGCGGCCCGCGCCGCCTATGACTCGGGAGAGACCCCGGGCTGATCCGCCCTACCGAAGACACGAGTGATCCGTGGTCCAGGGCGGCCGCTGCCACTGCGCCGGCCATCGCGGACGAGCGCCGAGCGCGGTGGCGCTACGGTGCGGGCGCTGGTCGAGCGGCGAGTTCGAGCAGGCATCCGGCCAACTCGCGCGGCATCGTGATCATGCAGTCGTGCCCGGTGGGGAGTACATGGAGGCGGTCGGGAGGCAGATCGGCCGGTGGCAGGGTGCGGGGCATGGCCGCGCGCATCGCCTTGAAGTCCTCGCCGCCTTCGCCGCAGTGGACGTGCGTCACCGGAATTTTCGCCAGTGCGGCGGGATTCGTCAGTGTCATCGGCTGCTGGAAGGTCTTCAGCGACTGCGGCGTCTGCATGGACGCCAGCCAGCCGAGATCGGGTTCCTCGGTGACGCCGTAGAGGCCGCCGTCGCCGGTCGGTTCGGTCTGCGGCGGCACCAGCCAGCCGTCGCCGGTTGCGGCCGCCGCGGTGGCGAAGGCATCGACCATGCCCGGCATGATGTCGGCCACCGCCTCGCCGTCGCGCGGCACGAACGTGTCGATGTAGACGAGTTCGGCGATGCGGTCCGGCACGGCGTCGGCCAGCGCGGTGACGACGATGCCGCCGTAGCTGTGACCCACCAGGACGACTTCGGTCGCGTCCTCTGCGGTGACCAGCTCGATCAGGTCCTGAACATGGGTGTCGAGCCCGACATCCGGGGTCAGCAGGTGCGCGCGGTCGCCCAGACCGACCAGCGAGGGGGCCAGCACGCGGTGACCAGCGTCTTCCAGCAGCGGAGTCACCCGCTGCCAGACCCATCCGCCGTGGAAGGCGCCGTGAATGAGCAGGTAGGTCGACACGATCAGTTCTCCCTGAGTTTCGTTAGAGTCGTGACGGTTTCGGTCGCGGTCGGCACCGGCTCCGGGCGGATGCCGAGGCCGATCACCCTGGCCACCAGCCGGGGCAGGCGCGGGAAACGGCGCAGCAGCCGCACCAGCAGCGGCTTGTCGGTCCCGGGCCGTCCCGCACTGGGGTAGAGGTCCGACAGCAAGTGCAATTGCGCGAATTGCACCACGCGCATCGGGAATTCGCGGCGGCGCTGAACGGTGCGCAGCTGCGTCGTGGACGCGGTCGCGCCCGCGGCGAGGATCGGCGCCAGCAGGCGAGCGGTCGCGATGGCATCCTGCACCGCGAGATTGATGCCCACCCCGCCCGCCGGGGACATCGCGTGCGCCGCGTCCCCGATCGCCAGCAGCCCGGGACGGTACCAGCGGCGCAGCCGGTCCACCCGGACGTCGAGGGGTTTCACGTCGTCCCAGTCCAGGATCTCTGCCTCCAGACACGGCGCGAGCACGGGATAGATGCCGGACAGATCCGCACGGAACCGCGCCAGCCCCGCCGCCCGGATCGTCGCGAAGCCGCCCTTCGGAATCATGTACGCGACCTGGAGATAGTCACCGCGATCGATACAGACGATGAAGAATCCCTTCCCGCTGCGCACGGTGGGCAGGCGCTCGCCCTCCGGCTTGCCGACGCGGAACCAGAGCACGTCCATGGGCGCCGCGCTGGCGGCGACCTCGAGCAGCCCCGATCGGCGCACGATCGAGTGCCGCCCGTCGGCCGCGATCACCAGGTCGGCGCTGACCTCCAGCGGACCGTCAGCGGTCTCGGCGCGTACGCCCGCCACCGCACCGCCGCGCTGGATCAGCTCGGTGACCTCCGCTTCCTGCACCAACCGGAAGCCGGGGTAGCGCCCGCCCGCCTCGGCGAGGAAATTCAGCACATCCCACTGCGGCATGAACGCCACGAACGGGAAGGGCCCGGGCAGGGAGCTGAAGTCGGCGAACACCACCGGACCGGTGGCGGTCGCCATCGGCAGCCGGGGCAGCTCGACGTGCGGCAGCGCGAGGAATTCCTCGGCCAAGCCGAGTTCGTTCATCGCGAGCAGTGTCGAGGTGTGCACGGTGTCGCCCCGGAAATCCCGCAGGAAGTCCGGATGCTTCTCCAGCACCAGCACTTCCACGCCGGAACGCGCCAGCAGCAGGCCGGTCATCAATCCGGCGGGGCCGCCGCCGATCACGCAGACCCGCACGGATTCGGTGCTCACGCCAGGCATGTGGGGACCTGCCCGCCGTTGTAGAGCACCATCTCGTCGAAAATCGCCGGCACGTCCAGCGGCTCGCCGAGTTCGCCGCCGGACAGTTCCGCATCGGCGCGATACAGGTTGCCGACCAACCGCTCCTGGTCGACCAGGTCGGCGAACTCACCGTGATCGGCCTCCAGCGCGATCGCCAGCGGCGTCAGCCCGAGTGCGCGTCCCTCCACGGCCAGGTCCTGCACCCAGCGCAGATAACGCAGCGTCTGGTCGAAGATCTCAGGTCCGGTGACGGGGCCGTGTCCGGCGACGACCGTCTCGGCGCCCAGCGCGGCCAGCCGCCGGATCGCGTTGACGGAACCCCTGACCGACCCCATCAGGCAGAACGGCGCAGCGCCCGCCATCACCAGGTCTCCGGCGAACAGCACGCGCTCCTCGGGCAGCCACGCCACCACGTCGTTGGTGGTGTGCGCGGCGGTGCCGAAGTGAATGAGCTCCACCCGGCGCTCGCCCTGGTGCAAGGTCAGGTGATAGCTGAACGTGATGCTCGGCAACGTGACCCGCACATCGCCCCATTCGACATCCGGCCACAGCTTCGTCAGCGCCAGGCCGGTCTCGATCATCTCCGGCCGGATCCGGTCGTGGCCGACGACGACGGCGGCCGGGCCGAACAGGTGATTGCCGAAGTTGTGGTCGCCGTGGTGATGGGTGTTCACGATGACGCGGGCCGGGCCGGTACCCAGCCCGTCGACGAACTCGACGAGTGCCCGGGTGCGCCCTTCCGTCGCCAGCGTGTCGATCACCACCGCGCCGTCCGGCCCGGTCAGCACGCCGGCGTTGCTGACGCACCAGCCGCCGCGGCTGTGCGTGTAGGCGTGGACGCCGTCGGCGATCTCCTGTACGCGCGGCGTCGCGGTCGTCTCGGTGGCGGTCATGTCGGTGACTTCGTCGTCGCGGCACAGCGTTCCGCGCACCGCAGCGTGTTGCGACTGTTGGCGGACAGCGCTTCGGTGAGGTACGCGCGGGCGTCGGCGAGATCGGTGTTCGCGCCGAGGATCTCGCGCGCGGCCTCGGGATTGATCGCGACCGTGTGCCGCGCGGTCACCACCGCGCCGTCCGGACCCTCGGCGAATTCCCACGCACCGCTGTGGCCGAACAGGATCGCGGGCGGCACCAACTGTTTGTAATCGATTCGTTCGCCGGGAACACACACCCGGATCGACTTCGTGGTGTGCGGGATCCCGCCCGCCGTCACCGTGTCCATCTCCATCAGCTGCACGCCATCGGCATCCTCGGTGAGCTCGATGCGGCCGACGTGCGGCACCTGCTCGGGCCAGCGTTCGCTGTGGTAGACGAAGTCATACGCCTCGGAGGACGAGCATTCCAGCGTCACGGTGTCCTGGAAGGTGTGGATCACCTCGTCCACCGGGTGGCCGAGCTCGGCGACGCGGGCCAGCGCCGCGAGCTCGACCACGCTGTTGCGATCGACCGACGCGGCGACCTGCGCGGCATCGGCCCCGTCCACCACCGCGAAGTGGTGGTCCAAGGTGACCTTCGTCGCGCCGGGACCGATCTCGCGGAACGACCAGCCGCCGCCCATCGACGCGAACGGCGCCTGGCTGCGTTCCTGCTCGAACACGATGCGGCGCTGCTCGGCGTCCAGCACCCGCCGCGACGTCCAGTTCTTCACCGCGCCGCCGACGGTCGCCCACAGCCGGAAGCGCTCCTCGTCCGGCCCCTGGTGCAGGTGGCGCACCAGCACGCTCGGCTCGAAGATCACCGGCCATCTGGTCACGTCGGCGACCAGACCGTAGACGACGTCCGGGGCGGCCTGCACCACCCTGCTGTGGGACATCACTTCGCCGCTCATGCCGCACCGCGCAGTTGGGCGTTCACGATGTCGACCAGCTCTTGCGGCGTCTTGACCTCGACGAGTTCTTCCTCCGGGATCGTCACGCCGAAATCGCGCTGAATCCGCGCCGCGGTCTCGATGAGCGCGAGCGAGTCGTAGCCCAGCTCCTCGAATTCCACGGCGGCGATGTCGCCGCCGAGTTCGGCGAGGTCCTCGCCGCCCGCGCAGTCCACCAGAATGCGGCGTAGTTCGGTGATGGTCATGGTCATGATTCGCTCCTCGGCAGATCTCGATCGGACACGGCGCGCACGACGACCGCGGAGTTGAAACCCCAGCGCCCGCGTGCCAGGACGAGCGCGCCGCCGACGGTGGCGGAGCGCGGGGCGCCGAGAACCAGATCGATCCGGTAATCCTCGGCGAGCGTGGAGGTGCGGGCGGTCGGCGGGATCACCGAGTCGCGCATGGCCAGCAGCGCGGTGACGACGTCGAGCGGACCCGCACCGGAGAACAGGCGTCCGGTCAGCGGTTTCGACGCGGTGACCGGAACGCCGCCCGGCCCGAACAGCGCCTCGATGGCGGCGGCCTCGTCGCGGTCGCGATCGGGTATGCCGGAGGCGTCGGCGAACACCACGTCGATGTCACCGGGCGTCATCCCGGCGTCGGCCAGCGCGAGTTCGGCGGCGCGGCGCAGGCCCGACGGACGACCGGAACCGGGCGGCGGGTCGAAGGTCGAGGCGTAGCCGGCGATCTCACCGTGCACTTTGGGCACCCCACGGGCACGCGCGGCGGTGGCGTCCTCCACGACCAGCATCGCGCCGCCTTCACCGGGCACGTAGCCGGCGGCGCGGGCGTCGAACGGCAGATAGGCGCGGTCGGGGTCGGTCGCGGCGCTCACCCCGCCGCTGGACAGATGCGAGGCCCAGCCCCACGGGTCCAGCGCCGAGTCGACGCCGCCGGTGACCACCAGCGGCGTCCCGCGCCGCACGGTGCGCCGCGCGTGGCCGATCGCGTCCAGTCCGCCCGCCTGCTCGGCGACCAAGGCGCTGCTCGGTCCGCGCATGCCGTGCCGGATGGAGATCTGGCCGGTGTTGACCGCGTAGAACCACGCGAAGGACTCGTACACGCTGACGTGCTCGGAGCCGAGCGACCACAGCTTGTTGAATTCGCGATGGGTGAACTCGAAACCGCCGGAAGCGTTTCCGGTCACCACGCCCATGTCGTAGTCGGTCATCGTCGCCGTGTCGACCTTCGCGTCGTCCAGCGCCCACTGCGCGGCGACCAGCGCCATCCGGGTCGAGACGTCCGTCTGCGGCAGCAGCCTGCTCGGCAGGTGCTCACCGGCGTCGAAATCGGCCACCTGTCCGGCCAGTCGCGCCGACGAGCCGCTGGTGTCGAACCGGGTGAGCGGCGCGATCCCGCCGCGCCCGGCCAGCACGGCGTCCCAGAAACGCTCCACGCCCATGCCGTTCGGCGCGAGCACTCCCATTCCGGTCACGAGGATCATGCCGCCACCGCCTCCGCCTTGCGCAGCACCATCGCGCTCTGGAAGCCGCCGAACCCGCTGCCCACTGTGAGCACGGTGTCCATCCGATGGTCGCGGGCGACCAGCGGCACGTAGTCCAGATCGCATTCGGGATCGGGTTCGTGCAGGTTCGCCGTCGGCGGCACCACCTGGTATTCCAGCGCCAGCAGCGAGGCGGCGATCTCGACCGAGCCGATCGCGCCGAGCGAATGCCCGACCATCGACTTGATCGAGCTCATCGGCGTGGCGTAGGCGTGCGCGCCGAGACTGCGCTTCACCGCCGCGGTCTCGTGCCGGTCGTTCTGCCTGGTGCCGGAGCCGTGCGCGTTGATGTAGTGCACACCGGTCGGGTCTATCCTGGATTCGTCGAGCGCGACCCGGATCGCCTCGGCCATCTCGCGGCCGTCGGCCTTGAGGCCCGTCATGTGGTAGGCGTTGCACCTGGTCGCGTACCCGGATATCTCGGCGTAGATGTGCGCGCCACGCTTGCGCGCGCTCTCGTACGCCTCCAGCACGAACATCGCGGCGCCTTCGGCGAGTACGAACCCGTTGCGCGAGTTGTCGAACGGCCGTGAGGCCACCTCCGCCTCGTCGTTGCGCGGGGTGGTCGCCTTGATCGCGTCGAAGCAGGCCACCACGATCGGTGTGATGGGGGTGTCCGACGCGCCCGCAACCATGACGTCGGCGGAGCCCTCGCGGATCAGCTGCACCGCGTGGCCCACCGAGTCCAGTCCCGAGGTGCATCCGTTGGAGACCATCGCCACCGGTCCCTCGGCGCCCACGCTCCAGGCCACTTCGGCGGGCATCACGCTGGGGATCATGTAGTCGAACATGTGCGGAGAGAGATACGTCTCGTCGACCAGCCAGTTCTTCCCGGAGTCCGACAGCACCAGGTATTCGCGCTCCAGGCTGGTGGCCGCGGCGACCGCACTGCCGAGGCTCACGCCGAGCCGGTGCGGATCGACCGTCGCGAGGTCGAGCCCGCTGTCGGCCACCGCCTCCCGCGCGCAGACCACGGCGAACTGCACAGCCCGGTCCATGCGCCGAATCTCCCTGGGGGACAGCCCTTCCAGCGCCGGGTCGAAGTCCGCTTCGCCGGCCACCTGGGACCGGTACGGCGAGGCGTCGAAGAACGAGATCCGGCGCGTCGCCGTGCGGCCCTCGGACAGCAGCTTCCAGAACTCGTCCTTGCCCGACCCGCCGGGCGCGCGGACGCCGAGCCCGGTGACGACAACGCGGCGGCTCATCGCACACCACCGGATGCATTGGTGTTCATGGCGTTCTCCCTTCGATGGTGCGATCGAGCATCGGGGACGGTCCTCGAACCTCGCTCGAGCGAGCGAGTCGAGTTGTTCTCGAGCGGTGGGGCGCAGGCTGTCGTTGTGATCGCCCGGCCGGCGCCGCCCGGATCGATCACCTGTTCCCGAGCACAGGAGACACGCGTGATGAAGTCAGCACACGGCCAGCACGGCGCCGCGGACTGGGTGCTCTGCCCGGCATGCCTGATCCCGCTGTACGGCAAGCGGTTCGCCCGCGACCTCGGCGTCTGCGGCGAATGCGGCAGGCACACGCCGATCACCGCGCGGCAGCGCATCGAGCAGCTCGCCGACGAGGGACGCTTCGAGTCGCTGCCGGTCGCCGCCACCGACGAAGACCCGCTGACCTTCACCGACACCAAGCCCTACCCGGACCGGCTGGCCGCCGCGCGCTCCCGCACCGGCATGCACGACGCGGTGCTGTGCGCGCTGGCCGCGATCGAGGGCAGGCCGGTGGTGATCGCCGCCATGGACTTCCGCTTCCTGGGCGGCAGCCTCGGCACCGCGGTCGGCGAAATGATCACCGTTGCCGCCGAAACCGCTCTGGCCCAACGTGTTCCGCTGATCATTGTCACCGCCTCCGGAGGCGCCCGGATGCAGGAGGGCCCGCTGTCGCTGATGCAGATGGCCAAGACCAGCGCGGCGCTGGAGCAACTGGACCGGGCGGGCATCCTCACCGTCACCCTGATCACCGACCCAACCTACGGCGGCGTCGCGGCTTCCTTCGCCACCCTTTCCGACGTGCTGATCGCCGAACCGGGCGCCCGGCTCGGGTTCGCTGGACGGCGAGTGATCGAGCAGACCATCCGGCAGGAATTGCCGCCGAAGTTCCAGACCGCCGAATTCCTGCTGGAACGCGGGCTCATCGACAAGATCGTGCCGCGCGCGGGCCTGCGCCAGGCGCTCGGCGCACTGCTGCGGGCCGCGGGGCCGGTCGATTCCGCCGAGACCTTCGTCCCCGCCGACGCGGGCGTGATCACCGATCCGGCCCGCGTTCCCGCGACCGATCCCTGGACACAAGTGCGCCGGGCGCGGTCTCCGCAGCGGCCGACCGCGCTGGACTACTTCGCACTCGCCTTCGACGAGTTCCGCGAGCTGCGCGGCGACCGGATCTCCGGCGATTGCGCCGCGGTGGTCGGCGGAACGGCGTGGCTCGGCGGGCGGCCGGTCATGGTGATCGGCCACCAGAAAGGACACGACCCCAAGGAGCTGATGGAACGCAACTTCGGCATGCCGACTCCGGCCGGCTATCGCAAAGCGGCTCGTCTGATGCGCCTGGCCGAGAAGCTCGGGCTGCCCGTGGTCACCTTGATCGACACGCCCGGCGCGTATCCGGGCGCGACCGCCGAGGAGCAGGGGCAGGCGATCGTCATCGCGGAGAACATCCGGTTGATGTCCGCGCTGCGGGTGCCGGTGATCAGCGTGGTGATCGGCGAAGGCGGCAGCGGCGGGGCCCTGGCGCTCGGCGTCGCAAACCGGGTGCTGATGTTCGCGAACGGCACGTACTCGGTGATCAGCCCGGAAGGCTGCGCGGCGATCGTGTGGAACGATCCCGCCGCCGCACCGGAGGCCGCGGCCGCGCTGTCGCTGACCGCGCGGGACCTGCTGCGTCTCGGTGTCGTCGACGCGGTGCTGCCCGAGCCGGGCGACGACGTGGGCGCGGCCCCCGTGGCCGCGGCCGAACAGCTGCACCGGGCCCTGACCGCGACCCTCGGCGAACTGTCCGGTCGCACCGGTGCGGAGCTGGCCGACGAGCGCCGCGCCCGGTTCCGGCGCTTCGGCGCGCGGCGGCAGGTCCTGGTCCGGTCGGTCGCGTAGGAGTGGCGCCATGTTCGAGAAGATCCTGATCGCCAACCGTGGTGAGATCGCGCTGCGCGTCGCGCGCACCTGCCGCGAACTCGGCGTGCGCACCGTAGCGGTGCACTCGGTCGCCGACGCCGAGTCGGCGGTGGTGCGTTTCGCCGACGAGGCGGTGCAGATCGGCCCGTCCGCGGCCAAGCGCAGTTATCTGAACGCCGCGGCGATCCTGGCCGCCGCCGAGCTCACCGGCGCGGACGCGATCCATCCCGGATACGGATTCCTCTCCGAGTCACCGGATTTCGCCGATGCGTGCCGGGCGGCGGGCGTCACGTTGATCGGGCCGCCCGCCGACGTGATGGCCCAGCTCGGCGACAAGCAGTCGGCGCGCACGCTGATGGCGAAGGCGGGACTGCCGCTGCTGCCGGGCAGCCTCGATCCGCTCGAACTCGACGAGGCGCACGCGCTCGCGGATTCGATCGGCTACCCGGTGATCGTCAAGGCGGCCGCGGGCGGAGGCGGGCGCGGCATGCAGGTGGTGCACGAGAGTGCGGCGTTCCCGCGCGCCTATCAGGAGACCAGGGCGACGGCGCGGATGCTGTTCGGCGACAGCCGGGTGTACCTGGAGAAGTACCTCGCCGCCGCCAGACACGTCGAGATCCAGGTGCTGTGCGATGCCTACGGCAATGGCGTGCACCTGGGTGAACGCGACTGCTCGGTGCAGCGCAGGCACCAGAAATTGATCGAGGAATCGCCTGCCCCGCTGCTGCCGGACGGTCTGGCCGAGCAAATGGGCGCATCCGCCGTGCACGGTGTGCTCGAGGCAGGGTATACCGGCGCGGGAACCGTGGAATTCCTGGTCGATCGGGACGGCAATTACTATTTCATGGAAGTGAACTGCCGAATTCAGGTCGAACATCCGGTCACCGAAATGGTGACAGGTATAGATCTCATCGCCGAGCAGATTCGAGTCGCGGCGGGGCAACCACTCGGCATCGATCAGGAAGATATCGTCCTGCGCGGCGCGGCGATCGAATGCCGGATCAATGCCGAAGACCCTGCCGCGGACTTCGCGCCCGCTCCGGGAATCCTGGCGGAATTCACCCCGCCCGGCGGCCCCTTCGTCCGCGTCGACACCCATGCGCACGCCGGTTATTCGATACCTCCGCACTATGATTCGCTGCTGGCCAAACTGGTGGTGTGGGCGCCGGACCGGGACCGGGCGCTGGCCCGGATGCGGCGGGCGCTGGCGGAATTCCGGATTTCCGGCGCCCGCGTCGCGACCACCCGGGATTTCCTGTACGAGGTGCTCGACCATCCAGCCATGCGCGCCGCCACGCACACCACCGGGCTGGTGGACGAGCTCCTCGGGCGGGGATGAGCGCGCCGGAGGTTCGCCCGGCCCGCGGCGATCGCGGCCGGGCGTCGGCGTCAGGCGGTCTCGGCGGCGGCGCGGCGCTCGGGGGAGTACCACCCGATCAGGTAACCGGCGTGGCGGCTGTTGAGCATCGCGCTCACCGAGTCGTCGGAGGCGGTCAGGATGTCCCGGTGCAACTTCTGCAGCTTCTGGCAGGGGTCGAGCCCCAGTTCGTCCTGCATGGACCGGCTGAACCGCTGGTAGGAGGCCAGGGCGCGAGCGCGCTGGCCCGACCGGCACAGGGCGAACATGTAGTACGCCTGGAGCCGCTCGTGCAGCGGATGCTGCATGGTCAGCCGCGCCAGGTCGGGACAGACCTCACGATGCCTGCCCAGTCGCAATTCCGCCTCCACGCGCAACTCGATGTTGGTCAGCCGCAGGTGATCCAGATGCGAGATCTCGGCGGCGAGCGGGATGCCACCCTCCACGTCCACCAGCGCGGGACCGCTCCACAGCGCTTCCGCGGCGCTGAACAGGTCCACCGCGCGCTCGTCGTCGCCGGTCTTGGCGGCGCATCGGGCGGCGTCGGACATGGACTGGTAGTCACGCAGGTCGAACACACAGTCCCGCACGTCGAAGGAATAGCCTTTGCTGCGCGTGCGCAAATAGCGTTCGGCCACCTCCGCCTGTCCGACTCCGAGTTGCTCCGCCATCTTCTTGCGAATGCCGAGCACGTATGTTTGCACGACCGTCACCGCGCTGCGCGGCGGATCGTCGTTCCACAGTTCTTCGATCAGGGCCGTCACCGGGACAACGGTGTCGTGCCGAACCAAAAGTAATGCCAGCAACTGCCGCTGCTTCTGCGCGGTCGGCGTCGCATTGTGATTGTTCAGGGCAAGCGTCAACGGACCTAGCACGCGTGCGCATACGGGATACTTCACTGGGAACTCTCCTACGGGCGAATTTCCCCCCGACCGACGTGAGATTCTCGATTCCCACCGCACTGTAGGCTTCGTCCACAGTAGCGAGAAATACGTCTCGGCACCATGAATCCTGAGTAATATCGGAGTTAATTCCGTGCGCAGGCTCCGCGAATTCTCCTCGGCTGCAAGGAGATTGGCCCGTTATTTGCTCTCGCCGTCAGTTGCGGCGAATTCGTAGGATGTTGTCTTTTCGCGTGCCCGGGCTGCCCTCGGGGCTCGCGTGTTCGCGCTCGACCTCCTCGTCCACTTCCACGTGCCATTCGGCCGGATCCAGCGCGAGACCGGCCCGTACTTCGGCAGTGGTCGGGAAATGCACGTCGGCGGGTGGTTCCAGTACCCAGGAGGGCCATTGCGCGTGACCGACGATCAGCAACAGCCCGCCGGGAGCCACCGCATCGGCCGCCCGGCTCAGGATGCGCGTCCGTTCGCCGTCCTTCGCCGCCGGTGAGTGCAGATACTGCGCCGTGACGAGGTCGAAACTTCCCGCGGGGAAGGTGTGGTCCAGATCGTGCCGCTGCCAATCTATTTCGCCGTCGATTCCCTGGCGGGCCGCGTTCGTCCTGGCGCGGGCCAGCGCGGTCTCCGACACGTCGACCGCCGTGACCCGCCAGCCGCGCCCGGCCAGCCAGATCGCGTCGGCGCCCTCGGCGCAGCCCAGGTCCAGTGCGGTGCCAGGGGGGACGGCTTCGAGCTCACGCACCAACAAGAAGTTCGGCCGTCCGGACCAGATCTGGTCGCGCTCCTGGTAGAAGGCCTCCCAGTACTCGACAGTGGTCGGCGTCGTCCGGTCGGCGTGGTGATGGGGTGTCGCACTCATGCGTCCCACCATCCATCGGGCCGACTGGAACGGCAAATATCGTTGCCGGTTCGGCAACCCGCCCTGCCGGCTGTCCGCCCGGAGTCCCCGGCCGCCCGTGGGTCAGTAGTCCTCGAGCGGGTCGCGCAGGATCATGCCCTCGGCCGCGCGCAGGCGCGTGGTCATGGTCGTCAGCAGGTCGACGGAGTCCTCGGACAGGCCGATGGCCGTGTGCAGCAGCCTGCGCAGCCGCGGGCTGGCGAGCCGGTCGGCGAGGGTGTTGTCGTGCTCGGTCGGTTCGGCGTCGAGCTGTCGGTCGAGATTCACGGGAAGGTACTCACAATCGGTCATCGGGCCCCCAGGAAACCATGTCAATGCGACGCTCGTGCCTGGAACGACGCGGTGGGCACGGGCGAGATCGTTCCGGGGCGCAGCGTACATCGCGGACGGTCGGTCGCTGGACCGGGTCGAAATGGGTGCATGTGGTCTCCGTGCCGCAGTCGGGTCGGCGCGTCCGTGCCATGGCCGTGCCCGCTCCGGCGCCGAGATCGTGCCCATTGTTCCACTCTCCCTGGACAATTCGGCGCAGCGACCCCGTCTACGCAGGTTGCGGACGTGCTGCGGCACGCAGAAGCGCACGTCGTGCCAGGCAGCGGGTGCGGCCCGTTCCCAACTCTGGGAAATATCGCCTCGGCGACGCGGCCCCCGGAAAACCGGGAGATCAGCTCGTTCGCCCATGACACGATGGGGGCGGCCGAAGCAGGTACCGACCGACGAAGGGCCAGTCATGGGCAACCTCGACGACCGGGTGGCGGTGATCACCGGCGGCGCCCGCGGGCAGGGGCGCGCGCACGCCTTGGCGCTGGCGAACGCGGGCGCGGACATCGTGGTGTGCGATATCGCCGCACCGGTGCCCGGCCTGCCCTACGAGCTGAGCACCCCCGGCGATTTGGCCGAGACCGCCGCGCTGGTCGAGCGGACCGGCCGCCGCTGTGTCGCCGTCCGAGCCGACGTGCGCAGCCTGGAACAGATGCGGACGGTCGCCGAGCGCGCGCTCGAGGAGTTCGATCGCATCGACATCCTCGTCGCCAATGCGGGCATCGCGTCCAACTCGCCCGTCGCCGAGATGGACGAGCGGTTGTGGCGGGACATGATCGACACCAACCTGACGGGCGTGTTCCACAGCTTCCGCGCGGTCGTCCCGCACATGATCGAGCGCCGCTGGGGTCGCGTGGTGGCCACCTCCTCCATCGTGGCGAAGATGGGCGTGCGCAACGCGGCGCACTACGCCGCGAGCAAATGGGGCGTGCTCGGCTTGGTGAAGTCACTGTCGTTGGAAGTGGCGGAGTACGGCATCACGGTGAACGCGCTGCTGCCCTCCGGCGTGGACACCGACATGATCCAGAATCCGGCGACCTGGCGGCTCATGATGCCGGACAAGGAGAATCCCACCAGGGAGGACTGGATGGCGATCATCGAATCCGGGCCGCCCAACGGTGATCTGATCCAGCCCGCCGAGGTGGCCGAGGCGATGCTGCTGCTGGTCTCCGAGCACGGCCGCCACTTCAACGGCGAAGCCGTCACCATCTCCTGCGGCGGGAGCGCGAGCACCTCATAGCGCATGTCCCGTCACAACGGGCGCGTAACGGCGAGTCGCTCGAAGGCGTGCGCGGCGAAACGGATGCCCACCCGCGAAAGTAGCGGGTGTCGCGCGACACCCGCTACCGAACGCTCATGAGGCCGAGCATGGCCCAGCCGACCACCTTGTGCGCGACGTGTCCGTGCCGACATGACCGGCGGCCATGGACTCGGGCGCCGCACCTCGTGCGGCTCGCCGGACACGTCTTTCCTTTCCGGGCCGAGAGCCCGTGGTGAAGCGTCAGTGGCGACGTGACTCGATCGCGTCGCGGGCCGCGTGCGCGGTCTGGGCTCCACGCTCGCGCGCCAGGTGTGCCGCGTGCACACCGCGTTCCTTGGCGGCGTCGGCGAGCTCAGGTCCGCGCTCTTTCGCGATCTCCGCCCATTCGGCGCCGCGCTGCTTCGCCAGATCCGCGAGGTGAACGCTCTGCTCCTTGGCGACCTCCGCCCATTCGGCGCCGCGCTCCTTGGCGATCTCGGCCCATTCCGCGCCGCGCTCTTTCGCGATTTCCGCCCAGTCCGCGCCGCGTTCTTTGGCGATCTCCGCCCAGTCGGCACCGTGTTCTTTGGCGATCTCGGCCCACTCCTGCCCGTGCGTCTTGGCGGTCTCGGCCCAGTCGCTGCTGTGCTCTTTGGCCGACTCCGCCCACCCGGGCCGGTGCCGCTGGGCCGATTCGGCGAGTTCCGCCCCCTTGCTCGCGGCCACCGCGCCCACTGCCCGCGCCTTGTCCGCGGCCTCGTGCGCGTGCTTGCGCAGTGCCGCGCCGGTGGCGGTGTCCGAGGCCGCGCCGAACGGCAACGCCGCGGTCACCGCGGCGGCGGCATCGCGCGCGGCCCTGCGGCCACGCCAACCCAGCGAAGGCTTGCCCTCGGTGTCGGCGGCGGTGATCATCAGTCCGCCGAGCAGCCCGAGATCCTTCAGGAACGCGGTGCGCTTCGCCGACTTGCGGGCGGGATCCTGTTCGTTCCAGAAGTCCTGCTCGGTGACGGCCGCGGGCACGACGGTCGCGGCGAGCACCAAAGCGGCCAGTCGCGGCGCCTTGCCGAGGGCCAGCAGGACGCCGCCGCCCACCTGGGCGAAGGCGTTGACCTGCACGACGGTCGACGGATTCGATGGCAATTTCGCGGCGACCTCTGCGGGCAGCTGCCGTTGCCCCCGTTCCAGCAGTGCGTTCGCGGACTTCACCCGCTCGTCCGGGTGCCGCAGCGTATCGACCCCGTCGACCACGAACACGGTGGCCAGTAGCGGCCGGGCGAGTCGGCGCAACAACATGACAGAACCCCTTCCCTTAGATGGCGTCACAATTCGGATTCCCGCGCGATTCGTGACCAAACAAGCGGGTCCGCCGCCGTGTGAAAGCGGACTCATCCGGGTAACAGCTAATCGAGAGAGATCGATCCAGGGGGTAGAAGGCGCCGCCGCACCGCTCGTTCTCCCGCCCCTGCTCCGCCGGAAGGTATCCGCTGTGAACACCCATACGGCCACAACGGCTTTCGATGCCGTCGTCGCCGAGTTGCCCGCCGCGCCGAAGTGCACGTTCCGCTTCGATTCCGTGCCCTGCCGTCATCGCGCGGAATGGTTCATCCGTAAACGGTCCTGCTGCCATCCGGCGGGTGTGGATTTCCTCTGCGAGACCTGCCATACCCGCATCCACTGGATGCTGGACATGGGCATGGTGTTCGAATGCGCCGGATGCGGAGTGCACTCGGCCAGTTTCGCCGAACTGTGCCCGACCGTGGCTCCGCTCTGAGTGCGGCTCAGCGGCCGCCGGACTGCTCGCGCGCCGGGACGTCGGTCGCGGCCAGGAAGCCGGTGATGATCGAAGCGACCCGCTCCGGAGCCTCCACCATCGGAAGATGACCGCAGTCCGGTAGTTCCACCGCCGTGTGCGGGCGCAGCTTGCGGTTCAGCCGTCCGCCCGCCTTCGCCGACAGGATGCGGTTGCGCCGCCCCCAGATCGTGCAGATCGGCGGGAAACCGGCGGGCGGCTCGAAGGTGTCCAACGCGCGGTAGGACGGGAAATCCTGCACCAAGCCGTGCAGAGCTCGCAGCCTGCCCCGATCGGTCCAGTGCGCCCGCACGCGCGGCTCGTGCTGGGTGCGCAGACGCCGGCCGCGGGGGCCGAGCTGATTGCCGACGATCAGCGAGACCACCGGGTCCGGCAGGCTGATCCGGCGGGCCAGCGGCCCCAGCGGCAGCCGCGCGTCCAGCCAGGCCAAGCCCGCCGACTGTCCCGAACTCACAGTGTCCAAGGTGAGCGGATTGATCAGGACGAGCGCGCGCACCCGGTCGGGATGCCCCATGGCGTAGCGCAGCGAGGTGGCGCTGCCGAGACAGTTGCCGATCAGCACCACGTCGGTGACGCGTTGGGCGTCGAGGAACGCCGTGAGCATGTCGACGTAATCGGTGAGGCGGTAGCCGGTCGCGGGCTGGTCGGACTGCCCGTAGCCGGGCAGGTCGAGCGCGAAGACCTCATGCGAGTCCCGCAGTGCCGCGACTTGGTCGTCCCAGATGCGGCGTTGCGTGCCCGCGTTGTGCAGGAACACGACCGGAGACCCGCTGCCCGTGCGGTCGAAGACCACGGACCTGCCCCGATGTTCGAATACGTCCACGCTGACTCCCTACGAACCACCGGCGAGCGAACCGCCGGGTAGCAGCGATTTTACGTGGACGAACCGGACCGAGCGGGCGGTTGGACTATCCGGTGGCGGTCGCCGCGCGCAGGAAACGGCCGGTCCGCCGGGCGCCGAGCTCCGCGGCGGGCGCGCCGCCGCCGAACACCGGCACGCCGCCGACCAAGACCGCGGTGACCGCCTCGTCGTTGCGGTTCACCATGCGCGACAGGTTGTCGAAGGGGGCGATGGGGGATTCGTGGTAGGCGTCCAGCGAATCGTCCAGGCGAGCCGGATCGAGCACGACGACGTCCGCTCGGTCGCCCACCCGCAGATGTCCGGCGTCCAGGCCGTACCAGTCCGCGAGTTCGCCGGTGAGCCGGTGCACCGCCTGTTCCATCGACAGGAACGGACGGCCCGCGTTCGCGGCGTCGCGCACCCGGCGCAGGAAGCGGAGCCCGAAGTTGTAGAACGCCATGTTGCGCAGATGCGCTCCCGCGTCGGAGAAGCCCAATTGCACGCCGGGGTCGGCGGCGAGCCGATCGAGCACTTCCGGTCGGTGGTTGGAGATCGTCGTACGCCAGCGGACCTTGCCGCCGTGTTCCACCACGAGGTCGAGGAACGCGTCCACCGGGTGCGTGCCGCCGCGCTCCGCGCCCACCTCGCCGAAGGTCTTGCCGATCACGCTCGCGTCCGGGCATTCCACGATCCGCGCATCGAAGAAATCACGGTGCCACACCCGTGGACCGAATTTCTTGTCGTAGTCCTTGCGGAAGCGGCGCCGGTACTGCTGGTCGCGCAACAGTTCCCGGCGCTTGTCCACTTGGTCGGCGAGGTGCAGCGCTTCGGCGCCGGAACCGAACTCCTCGAACACCACCAGGTCGATGCCGTCGGCGTAGACCTCGAACGGCACCGGAAGGTGTTGCCAGCGGAAATCGCCGCCCAGCGCGTTGAGCACTCGCGCGATCAGCGGGAAAAGGTACGCGATGCCGGGAATGGCCTTGAGGTCGGCGGCAGAGAGCAGGCTGACCTTCAGCGGCTTGCGGAACAGGCCGAGGCTACCGGCCGCCATCGTCACCAGGCTCTGCGGGCGGGACACGTCGGGTCCGCCCTGTAGTGCCCGCCCGCGCCGGCGCAAGATGGCGTTGAGCCTGCGCCGTTCCCGGGTGGTCGCGTAGGTGGACGGCAGGGTGCGCGATCGGCACACCGCACCGTCGAGTTTGTCGAACAGCAGCTGCTGGGAGGACATGCCGACGAACCCGGCGTCCAGCGCCTCGGTCAGCTTCGCCGCCATCCCCGCCAGTTCGGCGGCATCGGGCCGGACGTCCTTGCGGGTCGCGCGCTCCAGACCCATTTCCGCGGCGCGGATGTCCGAATGCCCGATGAACGCGGCCACATTCGGGCCCAGCGGCAGTTGTTCCAGGGCGGCCGCGTATTCGTGCGCCGAGCGCCAGGTCTTGTGCTCGCCGACCGCGGCGAGGACGTGCTTGCGCGGAATCGCCTCGACCCGTGCGAACAGGTCGCCCGCGTCGGAGGCGTCGACGTGGACGGTCGACAGCGAGCACGAGCCCAGCAGGACCGTGGTGATGCCGTGGCGCAGCGATTCGGTCAGCGCGGGATGCTGGAGCACCTCCACGTCGTAGTGGGTGTGGATGTCGAGCATGCCCGGGATCACCCATTTCCCGGTGGCGTCCACGATGTTCGGACAGTCGGGGTCCTCGATCGGGTCGGCCGAGACGGTCGCGACGCGCCCGTCGCGGATGCCGAGGTGCCGGATCGCCGAGGGCGCGCCGGTGCCGTCGAACCACTGGCCGTTCGCGATGATGGTGTCGTACATGGCTTTACACCTCGAGATCGGCGCGTATGACCTTGCCGGTCGCGTTGCGCGGTAGTGCGGTGGTGGTGAGCCGCCAGCGGGCGGGCACCTTGTAGTAGGCGAGCCGCTCGGCGGCGAACGCGCGCAGCTCCTCTTCGCTTGTCGCCGTGACGCTTTCGACCACGACCACGGCGGCGACCTGCTGTCCGAGGTCGGCGTCGGGTACCCCGAGCACCGCGCACTCGCGCACCGCCGGATGCTCCTCGAGGCACTGCTCGATCTCCGTGGGATAGACGTTCTCCCCGCCGCGCAGGATGAGATCCGAACGACGCCCGGACAAGCGCAGCCTGCCGTCCTCCAGCACCCCGATATCGCCCGTGCGCAACCAGCGGTCGGCGGTGATCGCCGCGGCGGTCGCTGCCTCGTTCTGCCAGTAGCCCAGCATCACGTAAGGGCTGCGCACGCAGATCTCGCCTTCGGTGCCGTCGGGGACCACGTTGCCCGCGCTGTCGCGGATCTCCAGCGCGACCCCGACGACCGGACGACCGACGGTGTCCGGGAACGCCGCCAGCTCGGCCGGGCTCGCCAGCGTCGCGGCGGTGCTGCATTCGGTGAGCCCGTAACTGGTCACCAGCGCGTTGCGGGCGACGGGCAGCTGATCGCGCAGTTTCTCCTGCAACGCGGCCGAGGACGGCGCGGAGTTCAGCGAGAAGGAAGCGAGCGAGGACAGGTCGTAGTCGGACAGGTCGAGTTCGAGCATCCTGGTCGCCATGGTCGGCATGGCGCCCCAGTTGGTGACCCGCTGCGCCTCGATCAGCCGCAGCACCCGGTCGGCGTCGAACGAGCCCTGGTGGATCACCGCCGCGTCACCGCTGACCAGCCGGGGAACCACCAGGTTGTGCAGGCTGGCGATGTGGAACAGCGGCGAGGTGAGCAGGAAGCGCCGCCCGCTCGGCAGTTCGTCCGCCTCGGTGAGCGCGGCGGCCAGCGCGTCGTTGAAGAGGTGATAGTCGGTGACCGCCACCAGGTTTCGGTGCGAGTGCACCGCCCCTTTGGGTCGGCCGCTGGTGCCGCTGGTGTACAGGATCACCGCGGGATCGTCTTCGTCGATCTCTGTGTCGGGCAGGTCGTCGGTGCGGTATTCGGCCAGCAGCGAGGGTATGTCGTGTTCCATGGTGAGCACCGGGACCGGGATATCCAGTTCCGCCACCAGCGCCGCGCGCTTCGCGTCGACCACGAGCACGGAGGGGCTGGTGTGCTCGACGCCGTAGGCGATCTCGCGCGGCGCCCACCACGCGTTGTAACCCACCGCGATCGCGCCGAGCGCTTGGGCCGCCCAGAAGGTGAGCACCCACTCGGGCGTGTTCGCGGCGAGAATGCCCACGCGGTCGCCCTTGCCGACGCCGAAGCGGTCGCGCAGGGCCGTGGCCAGTGCCGCGACCGCGGCGGCGTGCTCGGTGAACGACATCCTGCGGTCCGCGGTGACCAGATAGTCCCGGTCGCCGTGCGCGGCCCCGGCGACGAGCACTTCCCGCAGCGAGGACTTGCGATGGCGCACCACCGGCAGCGGCGCGCCGAGCACGTCCTCGACCACCATCTCGAATCGACCGCCGGGTCCGGTGAGCCTGCTCGCGGCCTGTGCCACGAACGTCTGCGGGTCGATGGCTTTTGTCATATCGGATACTTCCTCGTCACTGCGCAAGGGTTGATTCGTCACGGCTCTGGGATCAGCACGGCGCGGCCGGTGATCAGCCCGCGCTCCAGCCGGTCGAGGGCGGCGCGGCCGTCGGCCAGCGGATAGCGCTCCACTTCGGCGCGCAGCTTGCCCGCCGCGGCCAACGCCACGGCGTCGATCAAGTCGGATCTGGTGCCGCCGTAGGATTTCCGGACCGTGGCGCCCCACGGCCAGCCCGTGCCGGTGGCGGGCGCCGCCGTGATCTCCGGCGCGCCACCGCCGAGGCCGACCATGCGGTAGGCCCCGTCGGGCGCCACCGATTCCACCGCGAGCCGCGCGGTGGCGTCGACGCCGACGAAGTCGAACACCGCGTCCGCGCCGCGACCTGCGGTCCGGTCGAGGATCTCCTTCGCCGTGTCGTCGCCCGCGAGAAGTCCTTCGGCCGCACCGCACCGCGCGGCGAGTTCGAGCTTGTCGGCGCTCACGTCCACGGCCAGCACCTCGGCCGCCGTGGTCGCGGCGAGGATCTGCACCGCGAGGTGGCCGAGCCCGCCGATCCCGACGACCACCGCCACCGACCCCGGCCCCAGCCGATCACGAGCGCCGCGGATGGCGTGGTAGCTCGACAGCGCGGCGTCGGCCAGCGGCGCGGCCTCGGCGAAGTCGAGGTCGCCGATCGGCACGAACGAACTCGCGGGCACCCGGATGTAGTCGGCCATCCCGCCGTCCGGACCGAGTCCGGGGCACGGCGGCATGGCGGTGCGACCCGCGGCGAGGCAGACGTTCTCGTTGCCGCCGACGCACTCCCGGCAGACCCCGCACGACCAGCACAGATACACGATGCCGCGCTCGCCCGCCCGGCGGCCGCCGACCCCGGCGCCGACGGCTTCGATGGTGCCCGCGATCTCGTGGCCGAGGGTCAACGGTTCCTCGCGCATCCGGAAGGGGATGTGCAGCACGTGCAGATCCGAATGGCAGATGCCCGCCGCGCCCACCCGCAGCAGCAGATCGGTGGGACCGATCTCCGGAATCGGTACCTCGCGCAGTTCCAGCACACCGGGCTCGGTGAGCTGCAGTGCCCGCATCATCCGCGCACCGCCGCGAATGTCGCGCGCAGATAGGCATCGCCGCGGTCGGAGCCGATCAGCCCCGGCGCCATCCGGTTCATGGCGTAGGCGAAGGTGGTGCGGTGCTCGAGGTCGTTGACCACCATCGCGCCTCCGTACCCGGCCCACCAGCACACCCGGCCGTCGGGAACCTCCGGGGCGGTCTGCCGCTGCGGCAGACCGTAGCCGATGCCGAATCGCAGCGGCACCGCAAGCGCAAGATCCACGCCGTCGGACTGCTGCTGGAAGATCAGCTCGATCGTCCGCTCCGACAGCAGCCGCCGTCCGGCCAGTTCGCCGCCGCAGGACACCAGCGATTGCACCCGCGCCACCGAACGGGCGTTGCCGTGGCCGTTCACCGCGCCGATCTCGGCTTGCCGCCACCCGGCGCTCGCCGTCTCGGCGATGTCGAGCAGCGGGCTGGTGAGCGTCTTGACCAGCACGCTTTCCTGGTCGAGCGCGGCCATGTCGAATTCCGGCATGGCGGGCGGGATCAAGGTCGCGATCCGCCCGTGGTGCTCGGGCGCGGTGCCGATGTGGAAGTCCGCGCCCAGCGGCCCGGCGAGCTCATCGGCGAAGAACTCGCCCAGCGAGCGACCGGTGACGCGGCGGATCACCGCGCCGATCAGGTGGCCGTAGGCCAGCGCGTGGTAGCCGGAGGCGGTGCCGGGCTCCCACCACGGCGGCTGGCTCGCGAGACGGGCGGCGGAGGCTTCCGCGTCGTAGATATCGGCGAGCTCGATCGGCGGCTGCCACCCGGAGACGCCGGAGGTGTGCGCGAGCAGATGACGAATCTCGATGTCGCCCTTGCCGTTCGCCGCGAATTCCGGCCAGTACCTGGCCACCTTCGCGTGCACGTCCAGTTCGCCGCGCTCGACCAGCAGCAGGGCGCACAGCGCGGTCATGGTCTTGGTGATGGAGAAGACGTTGACCAAGGTGTCCTCGGTCCACGGCTGCGTGCGTTCCCGGTCGCGGTAGCCGCCCCAGAGGTCGACGACCGTTTCGCCGTCGACGGTGACGCAGATCGATGCGCCCAGCTCGTCGCCGGAGGCGAGCCGGGACTCCAGTTCCGTGCGGACCCGTGCGAATCGTTCGGCGCAGAATCCCGAGGTGGCGGTGCCCGTGGTAGTGGTCATCGCCGCCTCACACGTGTTCGGGCGTGCGGCCGGGAACCGGCAGCGCGTTTCCCGCGGCGGTGGCGCGTTTCGCGCCGCGCGCCAGCTCCCGCCGCATGTCCCGCACGTACGGTTCGAATTCGATCTGGATGGTGTGCCGGGGCGAGTCGTAGTAGCGCCCCGACCTGGCCGACTCCGCGGACCGCATGGCCGCCCGCATCTCCTCCGCGGGCGGCAGGTGGTAGCGGCCGGTCAGATAGGCGGCGACCAGCTTGCTCTGCTGCTCGGCGAAGTTCACCAGCGTGGGCAGCGGCTGGGCCAGCCCGAGGAAGAACAGGTTGTCGATGCCGGGCTTCACCATCTGCTTGAACAGCGGGAAGCGATTGTCGCTGTCGGGCAGCAGTTCCGGATCGGAGAAGAACGGGAAGGAGATGCGGTAACCGGTGGCGCAGACGATCACGTCCACCTCCTCGGCGCTGCCGTCGGCGAAGCGCACCCGCGAACCTTCCAGCGCGGTGATCGCGGGCTTGAACGTGACGTCGCCGCAGCCCGCGCGGTGCAGGAACTCCTCGCTCGCCGATGGATGCGCCTCGAAGGGCAGGTGGTCGGGCTTGGGCAGGCCGTAGTCCTCCATGTTGCCGCGGAATTTGCGGACGAAACGCTGCTTGAGTTTCAGGCCCAGCTTCGGCGGCATCCACCGTGGCATCGAGCGTTTGTCGCCGACCTTGCCGTTGACGTACTTCGGCAGTACCCAGACTCCGCGCCGGGCGGAGACGTAGAGCTTCGTCGCGATGAACCGCTGCGACAGCTCGGAGGCGATGTCCAGGCCCGAGTTGCCCATGCCGACCACCACGACGCGCTTGCCGCGCATGTCGACCGGGTCGAACGGGTCGTTGTAGGCGTGGCTGTGCAGCAGCGTGCCGTCGAATTCGCCCGGGTAGTCCGGAAGGCGGGGATCCCAGTGGTGCCCGTTGCAGACGATGAGCGCGTCGTAGTCCTTGGTGCTCCCGTCGCTCGTGCTGATCAGCCAGCGGCCGTCCGTCCCGCGCTCGGCCGCGGTCACCCTGGTGCCGAACACGATCCGGTCGCGGATGCCGAAATGGTCGACGTAGTCGCGGAAGTACTGGAACAGCTGCGAATGGTGGGGAAAGTCCGGCCACTCGTCGGGCGCCGGATAGTCCTCGAAGGCCAGGCGGAACTTGGACGTGTCGATGTGCAGGCTCTGGTAGCACGCCGACATGCCGTTGGGGTTCTTGAAGTACCAGTTGCCCCCGACTTCGTCGGACGCTTCGTAGCAGTCGAACGGTATGCCGTAATCGTTCAGGCGTTTGGCGGCGGTGATCCCGGAGGGACCCGCCCCGATCACGCAGACGCGGGGGAGTGCGGTTGACGTCATTCACTGTCCTCGTGCTGGAGGCCGTCGTCGGTGACGGCCGAACCGTCCGGTGCGGCTCACGCGCCGGAGTGACGTAGGCAACAAAGTAACACTCGGTAGACATAGTGTCTAGTGAGTGACGCACTGTCCATCGCTCCCGTTCCCGCGTAGACTCGGGCGGCGTCAACCGCACGTCAGTCCCTCTTTTCACGGATACGAGGTACCTGTTCACCATGCGTACGAACGCGAGCGCGAACCTGCGGGACGAGCAGAAGCAGCAGACCAGGGTCCGGCTGATGGAGGGCGCCAAGGAGCTGTTCGCCACCCGCGGCTACGCGGCGGTGCGGGTGGACGACATCGTCGCTGCCGTCGGTTGCAGCCGCGCCACGTTCTACCTGCACTTCGCGGGGAAACAAGAGATCCTGCGCGCGATCGCCCAGCAGGGCACCCTGTCTACCGTGCTGCACTCCTATCAGGACCTCGATCGGGTGCTGGAGACCGGTTCGCGCGCCGAGTTCGCCCGTTGGATGACCCGCGCCATCGAGTGGTTCCACCAATACAAAGACCTGCTGCCCGCCTGGGACGAGGCGACCGCGCTGGAACCGGAGTTTCGCGAGATCGCCCGCGACGGCATCCTCGCATTGCCCAACGCGATGACCGCCTACCTGGCGGCGTGGCCCGCCGACCGGCGCGACGAGGCGCGGTTGCGCGTGGAATTGCTCGTCGCGCAACTGGAGCGGTTCTTCACCCGATGGGCGATGCAGGGCACCATCGACGTCTCGGTGGAGCAAGCCGTCGAAGTGCTCACCGACATCTGGTTTCCGGCGCTGCGCGCGCCGACGGACGCGAGTTGAGCGGGCTTGTTCGGCACAGTCGACCTTCCTGGGCGGGCCAGTCGGTGACGTCGGGTCGGCTGAGGTGCGAGAAGGCCTCCAGCACTGGTTTTCTCGCATAGGACGCCGAAGCGTTGTGGTCTGTGGGGGCTGTCCGCAGGGTGACGGCATGTGTTGCCCACTGTTCGCTGGATGCGTGAACGGTGTCGTCCGCCGCCCCTATTCGACGGTGGCCCGCGAATCTGTCGGCGTCGTGCGGCATCATCTGTGCACGCAGCCAACCACGAAATCGCTCGGAGTTACCCATGTCGTCCCCACGAACCAAACCGCAGCCCTTGTCGGACAGCGAGATTCAACAGATCGCCGCGGACATAGCCGGTGGCAGCCCGCCCATGGTGTGGTTCACCTCCGCCGCGGTCGGCGTGCCGGAGGGGCGCTCGGGCAAGGTGATCGCGCTCGGCGACCCTGCCGACGGTGACTTCCTCCAGGTCCGGCCGACCGGATCGAAGGATGTACTGTCCTTCTCTCCCACCGAGGTGACCTTGACCAAGCCGCCGCGAGGGGCGGCGGGCGCCACCGCCCAGCAGAAGTCGACAACACGGAAGGAATCCCCTGTGACGCAGTCGTCGACCACGACGAGCACCACGACCGAGCCCGCGCGGCCGAGCGCACCCGCGCCCGCGGCCACCCCGAAGCCCGCGGCGGCCGCGGAAGCGAGTCGAGCCGACAGCGCGGCCAAGCAGGCCGCGGCGCCCAAACCGGCCAAAGCGGCCGCCGCCCGCAAGGCCAAGGCGCCCGAGGTCACCGTGACGCTCACCGGCACCGCCGACGGCGAGTGGTCCATCGACGTGGTCAGCGGGAAGAAGCGCACCCTGCGCGGTCTTCCGGTGGCCGGTTCCACGGTGGCGCAGGCGGCGAAGATCCTGCATCCGGAGGTCGCCGAGGTGGTCGCGGGCGTCCTGGACGCGTTGCGCGGGGTGCAGGAGGCCAAGGTGCAGCAGTTACAGGCCGAGCTCGAGGAGGCCAAGCGCCTGCTGAACGAGCTGAGCGACTGAGTCAGACCGCGGGACTGGCGGATCGGGCAGCCGTGCGCCAGATCCGTCGCTCAGTGCCGGGAGGCGTGTGCCGCACGTCGTCGTGGAACGCGTAACCGAGCGAGTACTGCTTCGCGTGGTACATGGCCGCGTCCGCGTCCCGGAGCAGGCCGTGCACGTCGGTGTCCGAGCTGCGTGGACCGACGCACGCCACGCCGACGCTCGCGGTGATCGGTATCTCCCCGGCGCTCAGCCCGAACGGCCGGACGAACGCGCCGAGCAGCCGTTCGGCCAGCACGGCGGCCTCCGGCCGGGCGAGCCGGGCGAGCACGACGAATTCGTCGCCGCCGTAGCGGGTCACCACGTCCTCGTGGCGCGCGACTCGCCGGATCCGGCCGGCCGCCGTCGAGATGAGTTCGTCGCCGACGGCGTGCCCGTAGCTGTCGTTGACCCGCTTGAAGCCGTCGAGGTCGATGAACAGCAGCGAGATCGGTTGCTCGGCCCACTGTTCGCCGCGCTGCCGCAGCGCGCGCAGCAGTGCGGCTCGATTCAGCAATCCGGTGAGTATGTCGTGGTCGGCCTGGTACTGCGCGCGCCGCTCGCTGCGGGCGCTGCGCACGATGGCGCGCTCGCTGCGCACCAGCATGCCGATCAGCAGTAACCCGAACAGCGACGACACCACCACGCGATCGAGCGGGCGCAGGCTCGACCCGACCACCGGCACCAGTGAGGCCACGATCAGCGCGATCGCGATGAGGCTGGCGCGCTGCCTGGAGTGGTGTGGGTGGATGCGCCGTGGCGTGCCGAGCGCGGTCATGGTCGGGTGCAGCGCCGCGGCGCCCACGGTGGCGTAGGCGGCGAGCAGGGGAGCCAGCAGCACTTCACGCCCGAACACGGTCGCGCCCGCGGTCTCCAGGCTGTAGCCCAAGTCGCCGAGCAGCACCGCGACGAGTCCGGCGTGCAGCAACCACAGCGAGGTCTCCGCGCGCGTTGAGGTCGCCATGGAGTGCGCCACCAAGGTCAGCAGCAGCGCGTCGAGTACCGGGTAGGTCGCCGCCAACAGCGCGTCCAGCCCGGTCGCGGTGGATTGCAGGATCGGGGAGATGAGGAAGGTCCAGGAGGCGAGCAGCGCGCCGAGCCCGATCAGGGCCGAGTCCAGGAGCAGGTCGTAGTCGCCGTGCACTTGGCGCGGCCACAACCAGATCAGCGCCGCGAGCCCGACGCCGAGATAACCCAGCAGAGTGAACGCGTCGTCGAGCGGATGGACCGCGTGGTCGCCGATGTCGCGCAGCGTGGTGCCGGTGGCGAACAGCACCGCCGAGCCGGACAGCAGATACCACGGCAACGGGTGCGCGGGCCGGTGCGTGCGCACGCCGACCGCGATCATGGCGAGGGTCGCGCCGACGATGATCGTCATCGTCACGAACGCCGCCACGTGCGAGTCCACCGCCAGATGGACCGCGATCGCGGCCGCGCTTCCCCCCAGAAGTACCGGGTACCAGCCCGATCCGATGCCGCGCGGACGGCTGGTCTGTGGCTGTTCACTTGGTGTCATCAGCCCCCCTTGGTCGCTCCATCCCCGGTGAACCGGGCCGCGTAATAGATCTGTGAATCCTCCACCGCGACTTCGACGTTCGCCTGTTCGTCGAGCACCGCCCTGATGCTGTCGGCGAACGAGAACCGAGTGTTGTTGTACGAGCAGATGTCCCAACCGACCGCAGCGCGCTCGGCAACCAATATCTGGACAACTGATTTGATCATGGCATGGAACGCCGCCCCTTGGCGGGCACTTGGCGCAACAAGGGTGAAACCCGCGTAGTAGATCGCGTCGCGCGCCGCGTGTTCGGGATAGCGGGCCGCGAAATAGTCCGGGCTGATCCACGGCACGGTCTCCAGATGCCTGGTCAGCGTGGTGACGCCGATCGGCTCGCCGTCGGCGTGCGCCACGTACTTCTGCACGCGGGGATCCACCATCTCCTCCCGGAACTCCTCCGGGTGCAGCACCTGCCGTGCGATGGCCTTCGCGCGCAACGGGCCGAACGCCTCCTCGTACAGGCGATGGAACATCGCGATCCGTTCCTCCGGAATCGCCGCCTCGACGGTCACGGTGATCTCGCTCATCGCGGGCCCCACGGAATGGTGTGATACGCGGCGAGGACCAGCGCGCACGCCGGGTCACCGTCGGAGGTGGCGTCCACGGTGCACAACTGGACGGGGCCGAAGCCGTCGCCGCGGTGGCGGGTCATGTCCGCCAGGCTGGCGCGGATCAGGGCGTCGACTTCGTCGCTGGTGTCGGCCTCGTGCTCGACGAACAACCCCGCGCCGGAGCCGTCGTCGCGCAGCGCCCAGCCGATGCCCGCCGCGGCGGTCGCGCCGCGTTCGCAGGCGTGCCGCACCGCGTAGACGCAGTACAGCCGGTCACCCCACGGTATCGGCTTGCGTACCCGGCCGATCCGTTCGACGGTGGCGCGCGGCGGGATGACCGACGACAACCGGATCAGGTTCGCCTCACCCACGCCGAGATCGCGCAGCGCCGCGTCGAACGCCGACATGGCGGTCGGTCCCGCGCCGGTCGCCGCGCCGATCTCGATCGTCAGCGGCGCCGGGAACGTCCGCTCCAGCGGCGGCCGCAGCCGATCCGGGCGAGGCCGCGCGCGTAGGTCGCCGCGTGAGGCGTCGTGAATCATGGTGCCCTCCCGATCCGCCGCGGCCGCCAGATTTCGCAGGCCGGACTTGCGTCGAATTCGACTCTGCGGCACGAACGCCGATCCCGCAGCCGACCGGGCCGAAAACGATGTCCGGGCGGCGTGTCTCGTACCCTGGCACCGACCGGGACAGCGAGGAGCGAGTGTGCGGACATGGGTGGCGCCGGGGCGGGTCAACATCATCGGTGAGCACACCGACTACAACGACGGCTACGTCCTGCCGATCGCGTTGCCGCTGGTGGCGCGGTGTACGGCGGCGCCGCACACGGACGGGCTGGTGCGGGTCGGCTCGCGGCAGCGGCCCGGCGAGCCGGTGCTCGTCGCGGTGTCCGACCTCGAAGGCGCGCGGGCGCGGGTGCCTGGTTGGTCGCGCTATCCGCTCGGCGTGGTCGCCGAGTTCACCCGGCGCGGACACCGGATCCCCGGCGTGGATCTCGACCTCGACGGCGCGGTGCCGATCGGCGCGGGCCTGTCGTCCTCGGCGGCGCTGTCCTGCGCGGTGGCCATCGCGCTGCGTGATCTGTTCGCGCCGGGCCTGACCGATCGCACGCTGATCGACATGGCCCGCGCCGCCGAGAACGACTACGTCGGCGCGCCGACCGGCTTGCTCGACCAATCGGCCGCGATGTTGTGCACCGCCGGGCACGCGCTGCTGCTGGACGTGCGGGCATTCGCCGCCGACACCGCCGCGCCGCGCGGCGTCGAGCAGATCCCTTTCGATCTCGGCGCTTTCGAGCTGGAACTCCTTGTCGTCGACACCGGCCAGCCGCACGAACTGGCCGACGGCCGCTACGCCGAGCGCCGCGCGGAATGCGCTGCGGCGGCCGAGGCACTCGGCGTCGAGACCTTGCGCGACGTGGCGTCGGCGACGGACACCACCCGGATCGCCGACGACGTGCTGCGTCGGCGCGCCCGGCATGTGGTGACGGAGAACGCCAGAGTGGTCGCAGTTGCCGAAAAATTGCGGGAAGGGCTCGACCCGCGTGGAATCGGCCCGGTGCTCACCGCCGGACACGTCTCGCTGCGGGACGACTTCGAGGTGTCCACTCCGGCCCTCGACGCGGCGGTCGACGCCGCGCTGGCGGCCGGGTCGCACGGCGCGCGGATGGTCGGCGGCGGATTCGGCGGCAGCGTCATCGCGCTCGTCGACCGGGACCGCACCGCGGCGGTGGCGGAGTCGGTGCGGCAGCGTTTCGCCGACGCGGATCTCCCCGATCCGCGCACTTTCGTGGTGGTCCCCGCCCCTGGAGCCCACCGGGTCGACTGAGCGACCGACCGGATTTGTGCGCGAATGTGCCACGCCGTTGGGCATGATCGCGCACAGTGGTGTCTGCCGACACCATTCGGCGGGCGACGAGGAGGTCGCGCGCGCCGGGCAGGACCAGCACGACGCGGCTCTCGCACGACGAACGACCTCGCTCGCCGCCCCGGTTTCACCGCCAGGAGGAACGCTGTGCCGCTCGTCGATTCGTCCGTTCTCGCCGCCGTGCCCGGCCTGCACTCGGCCGCTTCGCCACCGCACCTCGAAGCCGCCGAGACCCTCCGCCTGGACGCGCAGCCCGTCGACTACGCGCTGGTCGCCCTGTATTTCGTGTTCGTGCTCGGCATCGGCCTTCTGGCCAGGCAACGGGTGTCATCCAGCATCGACTTCTTCTTGTCCGGGCGCTCGCTACCGGCCTGGGTGACCGGCCTTGCGTTCATCTCCGCCAACCTCGGCGCGGTGGAGATCATGGGCATGTCCGCCAACGGCGCGGAGTACGGCTTCCCGACCTTCCACTACTTCTGGATCGGGGCGGTGCCCGCCATGCTGTTCCTCGGCGTGGTGATGATGCCGTTCTACTACGGCTCCAAGGTCCGCAGCGTGCCGGAATTCATGCGCCGCCGCTTCGGCACCGGAGCCCATCTGGTGAACGCGCTGAGTTTCGCCGTCGCGCAGATCCTCATCGCCGGGGTCAACCTGTACCTGCTCGGCTCGATCGTGAACGTGCTGCTGGGCTGGCCGCTGTGGGTCTCTGTGATCGTGGCTGCGGTGATCGTGCTGTCCTACATCACCCTCGGCGGTCTGTCCGCGGCGATCTACAACGAAGTGCTCCAGTTCTTCGTCATCGTCGCCGCGTTGCTGCCGCTCACCCTGGTCGGGTTGCACCGGGTCGGGGGATGGGACGGGCTGCGCGACAAAGTGACCGCCTCGCCGGGCGGCGCGGCGCAGCTGGAATCGTGGCCCGGTAACGCGCTCAGCGGATTCTCCAACGATTTCCTGTCGATCCTCGGCATCGTGTTCGGCCTCGGATTCGTGCTGTCGTTCGGGTACTGGACCACGAACTTCGTCGAGGTACAGCGCGCGATGGCGACGCACTCCATCTCCGCGGCGCGGCGCACGCCGATCATCGGCGCGTATCCGAAGATGTTCATCCCGCTGATCGTGGTGATCCCCGGCATGATCAGCGCGGTGCTGGTGCCGCAGATGGCGGAGTACAAGGCGGCGGTGACGGCGAATCCGGACTTCGAGAGCGACACCACCTACAACCAGGCGCTGCTTTACCTGATGAAGGACGTGCTGCCCAACGGCCTGCTGGGTGTGGGGCTGGCAGGCCTGCTCGCCGCGTTCATGGCGGGCATGGCGGCCAACGTCTCCGCGTTCAACACGGTGTTCAGCTACGACCTGTGGCAGCAGTACGTGCGGCGCGACCGCGCGGACGGCTACTACCTCGGCGTGGGCAGGCTGGCCACGATCGGCGCGACCGTGGCCGCGATCTTCACCGCGTTCATCGCCTCCGGGTTCAGCAACATGATGGACTACCTGCAAACCTTGTTCAGCTTCTTCAACGCGCCGCTGTTCGCCACGTTCATCCTCGGCATGTTCTGGAAACGGATGACGCCGACCGCGGGCTGGACCGGTCTGGTCTGCGGAACAGCCTCCGCCATAGTCGTTTTCATCCTGCACGAGACGAAGGTCTTCGAGCTGTCCGGCCAAGGGGCGAGTTTCGTCGCCGCCGGTGTCGCGTTCGTGGTCGACATCCTCGTCAGTGTTCTGGTCACCCAGGTGACCCAGCCGAAACCGGCGGCGGAACTGATCGGGCTGGTTTACTCGGAGACGCCGAAGGAAGTGCGCACCGACCCGGAGGCCGACACGCTGCCCTGGTACCAGCGCCCGGTCCTGCTGGCAGGCATCGCGCTCGTGCTCGTGATCGCGCTCAACATCTTCGTCGGATAAGGAATCGCCGCAATGTTTTTCGATATCCGTACCATCGTCGGCGGGTTGCTCGGCTGCTACGCGATCGTTCTCGTGGTCACCGGCCTGGTGCACGACACCGCCGCCGAGCAGGCCAAGACCGGCGGGGTGAACGTGAACCTGTGGGCCGGGCTCGGCATGGGCGTGGTGGCGGTGGCCTTCGTGGCCTGGGCGCTGCTGCGCCCGGTCCAGGTGCCACCGGAAGCGCGTCCGGCGGACACCGATGAGGAGCGCGACTCCGCCTGACGCGAACGACGCCCCCTGGGAGACCCAGGGGGCGTCGTCATCGCACTGGTCAGACGCCCGGGCTACCGGTTCCGCCGGGCCACGTGCCGGGTGTGCCGGTCCCACCGACACCCGGGCTGCCGGTTCCGCCCGTTCCCGGGGTCCCGGTTCCGCCTGCGCCCGGCATGCCGGTTCCGCCGACGCCGGGCCGGGGAGCCGTGCCGCGTTCGGTCGCGGTGCCGCCGGCGTCCGGACGCGGGATGTCGCCGCGCCACGCGCCGGTCTCGCTGCCCTGATGCTCGATGAATTGCTTGAAGCGCTCCAGGTCACCGTTCACCCGGTGCTTCAGCACACCGAGCTTGTCGGCGACGTTCTCCACGAACCCTTCCGGGTCGACGTCCATCTGTGTGGTCACCCTGGTGTGGGTGTCGTCGAGCCGATGGAACGTGACGACGCCCGCGTGCTTGGGTCCGCTGTCGGACTTCCAGGCGATGCGTTCGTCGGGATGCTGCTCGGTGATGGTCGCGTCGAACTCCCGCGTCGACGGGCCGACATGGACACGCCAGTGCATATGCCGGTCATCGATCTGCTGTACCGCTTCGACACCCTCCATGAACTGCGGAAACGACTCGAACTGCGTCCACTGGTTGTAGGCGGTGCGAACCGGAACCTCGACGTCCACCGTGGCGGCCATTGTGCTCACTTGCTACCCCTTTCCTCGCCCATCCGCGTCTTTCGCGGGTCGGCGTCTCTCGGTTGACAAGCGCTCCCTTGTGGGGCGACTCGGGACATTGGTCGCTTACCCGGGTCGTTGGGGGGCAAACAGAGCGGAATCCTCGTCACACGTGCCGCCCAGCGCCGTCGGACCAGGTCTCCGGCCCGATCAGGCCCATGTTTTCTTCCCGAATCAATTCAGACGAGGACGTCGGCGGCCAATGCGTCCAGCGCGCGTACCGCTGTCGGCTCCAGCGAGCCTTCCCGGTGGTCGCGTCCAGCACGGCGAAAGCGCCTTCGTCCAGCCGCTCGCCGCGCCAGACCGCGACGGCCTTCGAGTGGGGCAAGATGGCCGGTTCCTCGCGCACTTCTATCCGCCAGCCCTTGTTCGCGTCGTACAGCCCGGGCACTGCCAGCTTTGTGTCGGAGGTTCCTGGGTTGCTCTGATCCTCGGGGCTCGAATCGGACTGTCGTTACCGCAGGCAGCCAGCACGCACAGGACGACTGTCCCAGCGAGTACGGACTTCGACTTCAACGAGATGCCCCCTGGTTCAGACAATCCTTCTGGCACAACACAATCGAGGGCTCGCGCGATCGTTTCAGCGGTATTGCCGCCTGGCGTCGGGAAGCGTGGCGGTCTCGGCGACCGCGGCCTCCACCTCCGGCATTTGGTCCTCGACCGCCAGCGAGTCGCCATGCTCCGCCGTTCCCGCCACCGGCCCAGCCAGCCCGCCCCGAGCGTCTCCGGAACCGACGCGCCGCACATCCCGAGCGTGAGAACCACCCGGAATGTGCGAGGACGGCAGGCCCGCGTGTGGTCAGGGTTGAGGACGAACAGATGCCGGATGATCGAGTGAAGGAGGGTTCGAATGAAGAAGGTCGAGATCTTCGACATGCCCGCCCGCAGTGAGAGGCGCGATCCCGAGGCACTGAAAAAGCGCATTCAGGGCTCCAACGGCGGCCGGGACGACGCCTACGGCGCGTACCAGCTCGCCTGCCTGATGGCTGCCACCGAGGCGGAAGAGGACGGCAGCGACGACGAGGCGTGTCTCAGCCAATTCGAAGACGTGCTCCCCGGCTGGCTGAGCCGCCTCGGCTTGAAACTGGACGTCCATGCGTACGGCGTGTGCCACATGTCGGACAACGCGGGCGTCGATCGTGGCGACGCGTCGTCGATCTATTGGACGTTGTCGGGGTTCCGCGACCGCTCCCGAATCTACGAGGCCATCGCCTTCCCGTCCGGCACACCCGCGCCCTCCGGTTCGCTGATGGAGCAATACGACGACTGGTCGCAGAACGCCGCCGCGGTAGCGGAAGAGGAATCCAGCGACTCCGCGCGCTTCTCCGCCTTCGTCGACTCGATGACGGAATACCTGAATTCCTCCGGCAAGAAGTTCCCCGGAACGTCCTTCGGCTACTTCAACAGCGCGGGCAGCGAAATCTACACCCCCAGCATGGAAGAAACCGGAATGCTCTGGAGCGTGGCCCCGCTCGGCTCTTTCGACGGCCACATGTACGAATGCGTCACCGCGCTTCCCAAGTAGGTTCAAGGTCAACGGCGCATGACTGCGGCATTTCGCGAGTAAGCCTCTCCACCATGTGCCGTTGATCTTGAAGGGGGCCAGAACGGTGGGGTGTGGACGGATTCGTTGGTGGGGAGAGTTCGTTCGCTGTGGGAGGGATTGGCTGCGGAACGCAGCAGGATTCCGTCCGGTCTCGGAGGGTTCGCGGAACAGGTTCAGCGGCAGCAGTTGGGGTCGAGGACGAAGCACAGTGCCGATAGGGCGTCGCGGCGGGCTCGGTGGACGGTGTTCATGCCGCGACGTTCCGATTCCACCAGCCCGGCCTTACGCAGTTGGCCGAGGTGATGGCTGACCGTCGACTCCGACAATCCGACCGCCGCGGCGAGATCGCCGCCGTTCTCCTCGTCGGAAGTGCTGGTCAACAGGAGTGACAGCAGCTTCACCCGCGCCGGGTCGGCGATCGCTTTCAACCGCAACGCCACCTCCAGCGCGGCGGCGTCGTCGATCGGCCCGGCCGCGACCGGCGCGCAGCAGACCGGGACGGACATGTCGATCACGGGCAGCGTCTTGGGCATGCGATCGACTCTACCGACTTTGTTGACATATGTCGAAAAGGTGGCAGACTCGGCATCGAACCGGTTCTTCGATATATGTCACACAAGTGGAGGTAGTCATGTCCCGCATCCAACTCGCCCTCAACGTCGACGACATCGACCAAGCCGTGCGGTTCTACTCGACCCTGTTCGGCACCGAACCCGCCAAGCGCAAGCCCGGCTACGCCAACTTCGCCGTCACCGAACCACCCCTGAAACTCGTGCTGATCGAGAACCCCGGCCACGGCGGCAGCGTCAACCACCTCGGCGTCGAAGTCGAAACCTCCGACCGGGTGCACGCCGAGATCGCCCGCCTGTCGGAAGCCGGGTTGTTCACCGAGGAGCAGATCGCCACCACCTGTTGCTTCGCCACGCAGGACAAAGTCTGGGTCACCGCGCCGGACACCGAACGCTGGGAGGTCTACACCGTGCTAGCCGACAGCGAAACCTTCGGTACGGCACCCGAACTCACCGGTGCGGCCACACCTTCCGACGCCGAGGCGGTTCAGGCCTGCTGCGGCACGGCCGAGGAAGCCGCCGCCGAAGGTGCGTGCTGCGGCTCGGCCGCGAAGAAGGAGGCAATCGACTCAGGCGCCACCTGCTGCCGCTGACCCCGGGCGGCGTTCACCAGGTGTTCGCTTGCCTCTGGATTCGATATATATCAATATCGACCTGTGTCGAAACAGGAGTTACCGCTCGTCGGCGTGACCGCACCATCGTGTGAGGTCACGCCGATGATCCGCCAACCGCTGACCGCCGACGCCGCCATCGAGCTGGCCTGCGTCTTCAAAGCGCTGTCGGACCCGGTCCGTTTGCGGCTGCTGTCGGTGGTCGCCGGCCATGCCGGGCGGGAGGCGTGCGTCTGCGACCTGTCGGAAGGCTTCGACGTCAGCCAGCCGACCATTTCCCATCACTTGAAAGTGTTGCGCGAAGCCGGACTGCTCAGCAGCGAGCGTCGCGGGTCGTGGGTGTACTACCGCATCGAACCCGCCGCGCTGCGGCAGTTGTCCCGCCTGCTCGACATCACCGTCTCGGAAGCGGCGCGATGACCGACCTGGCCCGGCGGCTACTGGCCGAATTCCTCGGCACCGCCCTGCTCGTCGCCGTCGTCGTCGGCTCCGGCATCGCTGCCCGGCAACTGTCGCCCGATGACATCGGCGTGCAGCTGCTGGAGAACTCCACCGCCACCGTTCTCGGACTCGCGGTGCTGATCCTGGTCTTCGGGCCGGTGTCGGGCGCACACTTCAATCCCGTTGTCTCCGTGGTGGACTGGCTACTCGGGCGACGCCAAGGCACCGGCCTTTCCGGCCGAGACCTCCCTGGCTACATCGCCGCCCAAACGACCGGAGCCGTCTTCGGAGCGATCCTCGCCAACATCATGTTCGATCGATCCGCGCTGCAGATCTCCACCCACCATCGCGTTACCACCGGCCATGTGATCGCGGAAGTCGTCGCCACGGCCGGACTGATCGCCGTCGTCTTCGGCCTGGCCCGCAGCGGGCGAGCGGCCCTGTCGGCGGCAGCGGTCGGCGCCTACATCGGAGCGGCGTACTGGTTCACCAGTTCCACCTCGTTCGCCAACCCCGCCGTCACCATCGGCCGCGTCTTCTCCGACACCTTCGCCGGAATCGCCCCCGCCTCAGTGCCCGGCTACCTCGCCGCCCAACTCCTCGGCGCACTCATCGGCATGGCCCTCGTCGCCATCCTCTACCCGGCCACCGCCGCCGCCGCCGACAAGGCCGTCATCCCCCGCGACACCATCGACACTCACTGAAAGGCCGCGATGCCAGCCATACCGAGCGTGCTGTTCGTCTGCGTCCACAACGCCGGACGCTCCCAAATGGCCGCCGCCCTGCTCGCCCACCTCGCTCAGGGCGAAGTCGAGGTCCGCTCCGCAGGCTCGGCCCCCGCCGACGAGATCAACCCTGTCGTCGCCGAAGTCATGAACGAGATCGGCATAGACCTCACCAACCGGAAGCCGAAGATCCTGACGCCCGAAGCTGTCGAAGCCTCCGACGTCGTCATCACCATGGGCTGCGGCGACGCATGCCCCTACTACCCCGGAAAACGCTATCTCGATTGGAAGCTCGACGATCCCGCCGGACAAGACCGCGCCACCGTCCGCGCGATCCGCACCGAGATCGAACGGCACGTCCGCGACCTGCTCGCCGAAATCGGTCTTCGGATAACGGATGAAGCGGGGCCCGGCACCGAGTGACACGCTCTCGATGCCGGGCCGGAGATTACTTCAGCGGAGCCGGCATGGGTGCGTTGATCGTGGAGAAGTACATGATCGCCGCGCCGATGGCGACGGGGGCCGTCACCAGGATCTGGCCCGCGACCGTGCCGAGGGCGCCGACGGCGACGATGCCGCCGAGGCAGCCGACGGCGGCGGCCGGAATGAACGGGCCGAACATGCCGACGATGGTGGCGGCGGCGACGGTCGCTCCGGCGATGCCGCCGAGCACGCAGCCCACCGCCGCGCCGCCGATGCCGCCGACCAGGGTTCCGATGGTGGCGCCCATGGAGATGGTGCTGGTCATCCGGGACCAGGCCGCCTGCTCACGGTCGTACTCCGTCTTCCACGGCGCCTTGTCCTCGAACGGCAGGGCGACCGGCTTGTAGACCGCGTGTGCCAGGTCGAACTGGGGGGTCAGCGTCGCGGTGCGGTCGGAAATCTCCGCAGCGATGGGGAATTCGAACTCGTCGACCAGGAAGGTCAACGGCGTGCCCGCGACGACGGTGCCGTCGGCGGCCTTCACCTTCAGCACCTGGTCCTCGACCACAAGCGAGCCGGAATCGATGCTGATGATGCTGGCGGTCTCGGTGGCGTGGGCGGTGAAACCGACGGCCTCGGCGGCCTCCGTGGATGTGGCCTCGACGGACGCGCTGTCCACCGCAGCGACCTCGGGGGCGGCGGAACTCGTGCCCGCGGCGATGCTCACGGCAGCGGTGGTGAACGCGGCGGCCAGGGCTAGTTTCGTGATCTGCATGGGAAATCCTCGGTTTCGAAGGCATGGCGAAGCGACGGCCATACCCGTGACGTTTCGGTAGGTCGTTGGGGTGACGGGCCTTCGCCCGCGAATGTGTGGTTAAGCGGCGGCGCGCATCCGTCCGGCGAGGCCGAGCAGTACGTCGATCGCGAGGAAGGCGAGCAGGCTCAACCCGACCAGCGGGACGAACCAGCCGACCACCAGCACGGCGGTCACCAGCGGCACGACCAGCCAGAGCGAGGTCTTGCGCAACGCGCCGCGTCGCGGGGCGCGGCCCAGCACGAACCGCCCCGTATCGCGGGTCGGCCGCCTGCGCCACCACATCAGGTAGCCGCGCACGATCACGGTGATCAGGCCGATCATCGCCGCGAGCAGCAACAACTGATTGAGCAACCCGAACATCAGCCCCATGTGGAACTGGATGCCCCAGTTGGTGAGCTTGGCCATCAGCGGCCAGTCGGCGTACGGCAGACGGTCGGTGACCGCGCCGGTCGCGCCGTCGACGGCCACGGAGTCGACGGTGTAGGTGCCGGGCATCCGGCGTTCCTTCACCGCGAACGCCTTGCCCGGCGCGGCCGGTACGGCGATCTCGGCCGACTGCGTGATGCCTTCGGCGCGGGCGGTCGCGTAGACCCGATCCAGCTGGGCGATCCGCTCGGCCAGGGCGGCGGGCGCGTGGTCGGCGTGCCCGCCGCCGTGGTGATCGGAACCCGAATCATGGCTCGAGGCAGCGGTTCCGGGCAGCGCGGTGCTGACCGCGGGTGTGGTCCAGCTGAGCTGCTCACGCAGTTCGGTGACGTTCGCACCCGCGTAGGTCGACCAGGTCATGCCGGTCGCCGACAGCAGCAGCGCCAGGGGAAGCACCCACATTCCGACCGCACCGTGCCAGTTCAGGGTGCGGCCTCGCGCGCGCTGCGACCGATCGGCCGCGAACAGCCAGCCCCAGCCGTTGCGGGCCCGTCGGCTGCGCACCCGGCGGACCCAGATGACCAGCCCGGCCAGCGCGACGATCCACAGCCAGGACGCGGCGAGCTCGCTGTAGAGCCGGCCGGGTTCGCCGAGGTGCAGGTCCCGGTGCAACCGATCGATCCAGGTGCGCATCGGCAGCGCACCCGAGCTGCCGTATACGACGGAATCGCCCACCGGCTGCGCGGTGTACGGGTTCACGAACACCGCCCGCCGCTCGGATTCCCCCAGCGACGGCTCGCTGAACAGCACCCGGGTGGTGTCCTCGGCGCCCCCCGCCGGGGCGACGGCGACGAGCTGGAGATCCGGCCGCGTGGCGACGGCCGCGCCGACCTGCTCCGACAGCGGCTTCGGCGTTCCGGTCGCGGTGACCGTCAGCAGGTCGCGCGACGCGATCGACTCGAGCGTCGGCGATATCGCGTAGAGCGCGCCGGTGACGGCGGCGATGAGGATGAACGGCCCGACGAACACTCCCGCGTAGAAGTGCAGCCGCATGGCCAGCGCGTACAAACTGTTACGCGCGGTGGCCCGGCGTGGGCCGGAGGAATCCGACGGCTCCGATAAGTCGGCGTCGGAAATAGTTTCTGTTGTACTCACGATCATTTCGTTTCTGACGGCGGAACCCGGGTGGGACGCAACCTTTTCTGACGGCCGTGGGCACGCGACCGCCGCGGCGACCGTCCTGCGCGGACAGCCGTCGCGGAATCATCTGCGGACGCGTCCATTCGACGGAAGCGCGATCTCGGCACCGCACGGAAGGAAGGTGTGCGATTCGGTGAACGGCGTCGCGTCGGCACGCTCAGGAGTGGGCACGAGAGTGCGCGGCGACGCTGCGCTGCACGAGGAAAGACCGTGACGATGAGCGATACTCACGCCACGCGTGCACCGGGTGTGGAAAGAATTCAGAGAACGACCGCGAGCGGCGGAGCGCGTGTGCGCAGCGCCTCGGTGGCGAAAACACGCAGGACGACCCGGTCACGATGGGCCGTCCGCAAAGGAGCGCGGTCCGCGACGACGGGCGGGGTGTGCCGCACCGGCAGCACCTGGCGCAGCACCGCGGTGCCGATCCGGTAGGCGGCCTCCGCCCCCCGGATCACGATGGCCGCCGCGAATGCCGCGCACACGTGCGCGGCCAGCATGGCCGGGGTCAGCTGGGCATCACCGTGATGCAGGTGTCCCGAGCTGATCCCCATGGTGAAGTGCCCGAGCAACTGCCCGGCGACCAGCGCCGCGACCAGCCCGGACGACGTCTCGCGCAGCGGGGCCAGGCCCGCGACCAGCGCGCCGATCACGGCGGACGCGGCGGCGAGCAGGGCCAGCGCGGTGGTGTCCGGCAGCATGCCGCCGGAAGCCCAGCCGTGCGCCGCGACGGAAATGGCCCCCGAGATCGCACCGGCCGAGCCACCGCGCACCCGCGCGACGGCGCCGCGACGTCCCGCGGCAGACCGGTCGAACTCGTAACTCACCCGCTGATGATAGCGGACCGGTTGCACGCGTCCGACCGCATCAGCAGGCCCCGAAAATACTCAGGCCTCCATGGCGGGCGGCAGGCGCACCGCCAGGAAGACCGTGGACGCGCTCCGCTCAGCCCGCGTCGACCTCCATCTCGATGAGCGGCTTGCGCAGCAGCTTGCCGGTCGCGTTGCGGGGCAACTCGTCGAGGAAGACCACCTCGCGCGGCACCTTGTAGCGGGCGAGATTCGCCTTGACGTAGTCCTTGATCTCCTGCGGATCGCGCTTGCAATCGGGACCGGGAACGACGAACGCGCGCAGCCGCTTGCCGAACTCGCGGTCCTCGACGCCGACGACCGCGGCTTCGAAGATGTCGTCGCGACCGGCGATGAGGTTCTCCACCTCGAGCGGGAAGACGTTCTCGCCGCCGGAGACGATCATGTCGTCGTCGCGGCCGTCGATGTAGAGCAGGCCGTCGGCGTCGAAGTGCCCGACATCGCCGCTGGACATCATGCCGTCGACCATCTCCTTGCCGCGACCGTCGGTGTAGCCGGTGAAGGCGAAGCCGTTGTCCACGAAGATGGTTCCGGTCACGTTCGGCTCGGTGATCGGCTTGCGCTTCTCGTCGAGCAGCACGATCCGGATGCCGACCGGAGCCTTGCCTGCGGTGGTCGGCGCCTTGCGCAGGTCCTCGGGCGTCGCGACGGTCATGACGGCGCACTCGGTGGAGCCGTAGAGGTTGTAGAGGCTGTCGCCGAAGTGGTCCAGCGTGCGGGTCACCACGTCCGGCGCGATGGCCGAGCCCGCCGCGAAGATCACCTTGATGCTGCTGACGTCGTACTTCGCCAGCACGTCCGCATCCAGGTCCAGGATGCGTTGCAGCATGGTGGGCACCACGACCAGCGAATCCGCCCGGTATTTCTCGATGTTCGCCAAGGTCTGCTCGGGATTGAAGCGGCGCTGCTGGAAGACCACCCGGTTGCCCAGCGCGAGACCGAGGGTGAACTGGGACAAGCCGGTGCCGTGGAAGATCGGCGCCGCCATGATCATGGTGCCGTTGGCGGGCAGCGGCACCCGGTCGACGAACTGAGCCGAGGCAAACGGGCTGACCCGGTCGCGCGGGGCCCCTTTCGGGGTGCCGGTGGTGCCGCTGGTCAGGATGACGATGCCGCCGGGCTTGGCCGGGGCGGGCAGCGATGCGCCGGACTGCCCGCTGATCAGCGAATCGACGGTCGGGATCGCCGGATCGGCGTTGTCCTTCTCGTCCACCCAGGTGAGGATGCGCGGGATCGCGGCGGGGATGGCGCTCATCAGGTCGATGAACTCGCTGTCGTGCAGCACCGCCTTGACGTTCTCGCGCTCGGCGACGTCGGCGAACTGCGGCTTGGCGAACCCGGTGTTCATCAGCACGCCGCGCACGCCGAGCTTGCCGGTGGCCAGCAGGCTCAGCACCATGCCGCGGTGGTCGCGCGCCAGGATCGCCACCACGTCACCGGGATTGATGCCTTTGCTCTGCAAGCCGCGGGCCAAGGCGTTGGACTGTTCGTTGAGACCGCCGAAAGTCAGCTCCCCGCGCTCGTCGACGATCGCGACGGCGTGCGGCCTCGTCTGCGCGGCATGCATGACGACACCCGCGAACGGGCCGAACTTCAAGATATTGAACGCCGACCGAGCGGCATGGTCGGGGCGCAGCGGATTGAACAGCCGCCGCTTGACCATCACGTTCACGCCAAGGGCAAGATCGCCAGCCTTGCGGGCGGCGCCGCCCAACGCGGGGAGGGAAAGAGACATCGACGACAACCTTCCGGCGGTATCACCCGGTGATCCTCCGGGTGGTGCGGACCGCAATTTCGATACCCAGTGCTGGTGCTAACACTAGCAAGCTTGTGTAACCGGTTGTGTCATGTATCTCAGCGGACGCTACCCGCTGGTAACGGGCCGGGCGCGGTGGCCCGGCCCGCTGTTCATCAGGCCTTGACCTCGTACTCGACCAGCACGCGGCGCAGCAGTTTGCCGGTGGCGTTCCGCGGCAGGTCATCGAGGAAGACCACCTCGCGCGGCACCTTGTAGCGCGCCAGGTTGTTCTTCACGTACGCCTTGATCTCCTCGCCGTCGGGCGAGGAGCCCGGCTCGGGAACTACGAAGGCGCGCAGGCGCTTGCCGAACTCCACGTCGTCCACGCCGACCACGGCCACGTCGAAGATGTCGGGCCGTTCCAGCAGCAGGTTCTCCACCTCCTGCGGGAAGACGTTCTCGCCGCCGGACACGATCATGTCGTCGTCGCGGCCGTCCACCATGAGCAGGCCGTTCTCGTCGAAGTGGCCGACGTCGCCGCTGGACATGTAGCCGTCGATGATCTGCTTGTGCCTGCCGTCGGTGTAGCCCTCGAACGGAGCGCCGCTGCGGATGAAGATGCGGCCGGTGGTGTTGGTGGCGGTGACGCGCTGGTCGTTGTCGTCGTAGAGCCGAACCTCGCAGGTGATCGGCGCGCGACCGACGGTGCCGGGCGCGAGGGCGAGATCCTCCGGGTTGGCCACCGTCGCCACGGCGCACTCGGTGGAGCCGTAGAGGTTGTAGAGCACCGGACCGAACGCCTCGGTGGCCTTGATCGTCAGTTCCGGCGACAGCGCCGAACCGGCCAGCACGATCGACTTCAGCGAGGACGTGTCGTATTTCGCCCGGATCGCCGGATCGAGTTCGACCATCCGGTGCAGCATCGTCGGCACCGCCACCAGCATGTCGGCCTTGTGCTCGGCGACCAGGGCGAGCGTGGCCTCGGCGTCGAACCGGCGGCGCACCACGACCTTGTTGGCCAGCGCCGCGCCGACCAGCCAGGTGGCCAGTCCGGTGCTGTGGAAGATCGGCGAGACGATCACCTGAGTGCCGCGCTGCGGGAACGGGATGCGGTCGACCATCTGCGCCGTCGACAGCGGAGTGACCTTGGTGCGCGGAGCGCCCTTCGGCAGGCCGGTGGTGCCGCTGGTCAGGATGATGAAGCCACCGGGCTTGCTCGGCGCGGGCAGCGGCTCGGCGGAGTTGGCGGCCACCAGGTCGTCGAGCGTCTGCGCACCCTCGGGGAGTGTGGCGCCCTCGTCGACCCAGGTGATGTAGCGCGGCAAGTCGGCGGGCAACGCGTCGAGCAGGCCGAGGAACTCGCTGTCGTGCAGCACCGCCTTGACCTTCTCGCGGGCGCACACCTCGGCGAACTGCGGCTTCGCGAATCCGGTGTTCATCAACGCGACTCGCACGCCGAGCTTGCCCGCGGCGGCCATGGCGATGATGAGCCCGCGGTGGTCGCGCGCGAGCACGCCGATCACCTGGCCTTCGGAGATGCCCGCCGCTTGCAGGCCGCGCGCGACGGCCGTCGACCGGTCGTCCAGTTCGCGGTAGGTCAGGGCGCCCGCCTCGTCCACGATGCCCGGAGCGTCCGGCGCCACGCGCGCGGAGTGCCGGATCAGCGTGGCCTGCGGGCCGAGGATGCGCGACTCCTTCATCGTCCGCAGTGTCTCCAGCGGCTTCCGGGGATCGGTGACACCCCGGCTGCGCAGCACACCCAGCGCCTTCACGGCCTCCAGCGTGTGGGCCAAATTCATGTCGAACAACCTCCACAAAACCCTCGCGTCGGTCCTCGACCTAGCGAACCGGTACGGCGTGTGACTTGACACCGTAGCAGTGCGGAGTGTGACAGGTCACAACAGAAACGGACAAACCCGTCTCGGTTCGGTCGCGGCCACCGCAGGTGAGAGCGGTCGCCGGTCCGATTTCGGTCTTTTCGCCCGCCGTTACCGGCCGGTAGCGCTACCCTCGCAACGTCTCGAGACCGCTCGAAGGGAGACGCGGCCAATGTCCGATCCGAAGGACCGTGCACCGTTCATCGACATTCCCGGCGATCTGCCCGGTATCCGCGGCCTGTTCGCTTTCAAGCCCGAAACCGGAACGGCGCTCAGCGAATTCGCGCAGACCCTGTTGCGTGGGTCGTCCCCGCTGACGCCGGGGGAGCGCGAAACCATCGCCGCGTACGTGTCGTCGCGCAACCAGACCTACTTCTGCACCCAGTCGCACGCGGCGACCGCGGCAGCGCTGGTCGACGGCGGTCGCGAGCTGATCGACGCCGTCATCGAAGACGCGGACTCCGCCGCGATCGATCCGAAACTGCGTGCGCTGCTGCGCATCGCGGACAAGGTGCGCCGGTCGGGACTCGAGGTGACCGCGGAGGACGTCGAGAACGCGCGCGCCGCGGGCGCCAAGGACGAGGACATCCACGACGCGGTCCTCATCGCTTCGGCGTTCTGCATGTTCAACCGCTATGTGGACGGCCTGGCGACGGTCGCGCCCAAGGAGCGGGCGACCTACGAGCAGATCGGTGGGATGCTCGCCACCGCCGGATACGTGGCCGCCGGAGTGCCGCCGGAATCAGCGGCGAGCGCTGGCCAGGGCGACGAGTAAGGGCACCACCCGGGCGGTGGGCACCTCGAATCGCCCGCGCCCCGCGGTGTGCAGCCAGCCGACGGCGGCCAGTTGCCGCAAGTGCTGATAGATCTGGCCGGAGTCGCCGACACCGTCCACTCCGGCCAGTTCGGCCGCGGTTCGCCGCCCGCCCATGATCTCGCGCAGCAGCCGCAGCCGCACCGGGCTGCCCAACGCCGCAAGGCATTCCGCCGTCTCGGCCCAGTCGTCCTCGATGAGGTCGCCGGTGGTGAACCGGGCCTGCCACTCGCGCTGCTGGTCGTTGGGCAAACGGACCGACCCGGCGAAGACCACGCCGCCGTCGGGCTCGTCGGCCGCGGCGAACTCGTCCCGCAGACGAGCCACCGCCCACTGCTCGGCGCCCGGCGGGAGATCTTCGGGGCGAATTCTTTCTTCCAGCGCGCTGAGCCGCCGTTCCAACTCGGCGACTCGGTCTTCCAGGCTCACGAACCCAAAAGCTACGGAATTCCATAACTTCCGACAAACCGATGGCCCCGGCTCCCGTGGCGGCGGGAGCCGGGGCCTTTCGTACTCAGTTGTAGACGGCGCCGAACGACGGAACCGAGATGGTGCCCAACCGGTAGGCGTACCCATCCGGGTTCATGTCGCTGACGGGCACCGACCAACGATGCCACAGCGATCCGTACACCGCGGCGACCACCGGGCCCGCGCCGGTGTCCAGGGCGCGGCTGCGAATGGTGGTGTCCACCGGAACGTCGTTGTGTTCGTAGAGCAGTTCGGTGCCGCTGCGCCCGTTGGCCAGGTTGATCCACAGCGCCTCGAGCTTCGCGCCGCCCTGGTTCGGCGAGATGGTGCCGGGGCCGCCGAAGAACCCGATGCGGAATCCGTCCATCCCGAGGGCGATTCCCGATCCGTACACGCCCGGCCCCTCACCGCGTCCGATATCCGACTGCGCCGGAACCTGGAACGGCTGGGCGGGCAAGGCGACCTGACCTGCCTTCGCGAGCTGTCCGGAGGCGATCAGCCGATCCACCGCCTGCTCCGCCGCCGGATTACCGGCCGCGGCGGTCCGCAGTTGCTGCGCGGCGGCGGACCAATCGACCGCGGCGGGTTGGGCGGCGGCGTGTCCGGCGAAGGGCGCTGTCAACACTGCCGAGGCGGCCAAAGCGGTGGCGAGGCGACGCGTGAAACTCAGTCGTTGCATAACCAGTTCTCCTTGAAGTTTGCTGGTACTGCTCGAGTGAAGATACGTCCGCTGATTCGTCGATCCAGCGACTCAGGGCGATAGGCTGCCTCGGCCGGGGCGCGTCTGTCCAGGGATGAACGCGGATTGGCGTGATCGTGTCATTGACACATCGATGCAGCGGCCTGCCCGTCGACAGCAGCCGCGGTGGTTGTCCTCGTCGTCGGACATCGCGAAGGGAACCGGCCGCGGTCGTCGCCATCATCGCGGGTCTCTTCCAAGGAGCGGTTCGGCGCACTTCCGATAAAACCATTCCGTTTGATCTGCGCAGGCGTAGTGTGGAGTTCTCGAGGTGACCGCCGAATTCGCGGCGGCGGCGATCGTGTCTTCGCGGTACGCCACCCAGTCGGGTGCCATCGATCGCGAGTGAGCGGAGAACCCCGGAATGTATCGAAGTAACCGACCCTCATCTGACCTGTTCAGCCATCGGAGCGAGCCGGTCGATACCAGCGCGCCGATGCCGGGCGCGGTCGATCTGCCCGTATTCAGCGACGCTGTCGCCGCAACTCCTGCCATGGCGACCGACGAAACGACGCAGGCCGCAGGCGGGTGACCGATGGATCCGGCGGCCAGGGCATGGGATCTCGGTTACGCCGCGGGTTGGCGGCTGGTGCGCGCCCTGCCGGAACCACTGGCCGTCCGCCTCTTCGATGTGGGAGCCGAACGCGCGGCTCAGAACGGCGGACCGAACCAATTGCGCCGGAACCTTTCTCGGGTCCTGGGCACCGCGCCGGAGGATGTGCCGCAGCCGCTGGTCCTGGCGAGCCTGCGCTCCTATGCCCGGTACTGGCGCGAAGCCTTCCGGCTGCCGTCGATGGACCCGCTGAGCCTGGCCGACGCCATCGAATCCTCGGCGACCGGACTCGAACACATCCACCGGGCGGTCGAACGCGGCACCGGAGCCGTGCTCGCCCTGCCGCACAGCGGTAATTGGGACCTGGCGGGGGTCTGGCTGGTGCAGCGCGTCGGCTCGCCGACCGTGGTCGCGGAGCGGCTCGCGCCGGAATCGTTGTTCCGGCGCTTCGTTCGTTTCCGTGAACGCTTGGGCTTCGAGATCATCCCCCTCACCGGCACCGCGACGCCGCCGTTCCCGCAGTTGCTCGCCCGGATCCGGCAGGGGCGGATAGTCGGGTTACTCGGGGAACGCGACTTGTCCGGTACGGGCGTACCGGTCACTTTCTTCGGTGAGCAGGCTCGGCTGCCGGCCGGTCCGGCTCGGCTGGCCATCGACACCGGCGCGCCACTTCTCCCCGTGCACTGCTGGTACACCCCCGACGGCTGGGGATTCCGCGTGGATCCACCTATCGACACCAGCCGTGGAGTGCGTGAGACCACCCAGGCGCTGGCCGATCGATTCGCGGCGGGAATCACCGCCCACCCCGCCGACTGGCACATGCTCCAGCCCCTCTGGACAGCCGACGTCACCGCCGCCCGGCTCGCTCGCCGAAACCCGGACTGAAACGCTCGGCGGTGCCCAAGTCAGCGAGCGAACGCGCTGATACGAGGGGGCGTCTCAGTCGCCGGGCAGCCCCCACGCGAATCCAGCGGCTATCACGAAACAACTGACGATCGAAATGAGAACGATGCTCCACATGGGGGCGAAGAGTACGGAACCCGCGGGGCGAAATCCATAGCTACGCATCACTGAAAGTGTTCGGGGACACGTCATTCGCCTACTGGCGGCGGAGAGAACGAAAATCCGGTGCGAGTCCGAGAAGCTCGCACCGGATTCCGTTGTCGACCGTCTAGCGCGGCGTCACTTCAGCTCGGCGCTGGTCTTGCCCAGCACCCGGCGGGCGACGATGAGCTGCTGGATCTGCTGGGTGCCTTCGAAGATGTCCAGGATCTTCGAGTCGCGGCCCCACTTCTCCAACAGCGTTCGCTGCGAGTAGCCGATGGCGCCGGCCAGTTCGACGGCTTTGAGGGTGACGTCGGTGCCGGTGCGGCCCGCCTTCGCCTTGGACATGGACGCCTCGAGCGAGTTGGGCTTCTTGTTGTCGGCCATCCACGCGGCGCGCAGGGCGAGCAGGTAGGCGGACTCGTAATCGGCTTCCATCCGCAGGAACTCGGCCGCTGCGGCGTGCTGGTTGTTCGCGGGGGTGTCGTAGGAGATCTCCACACCCGCCGCGGTCAGGATCGAGCGCAGTTCTTCCAGCGCGGCGCGGGCCACGCCGATCGCCATCGCGGCGACGAGCGGTCGGGTGTTGTCGAAGGTCTGCATGACCCCGGCGAAACCCTTCTCCACGTTGACTTCCGGGCTGCCGAGGATGTTGTCCTTCGGGATCCGGCAGTCCTGCAACAGCAGCACGGCGGTGTCGGAGGCCTTGATGCCGAGCTTGTGCTCGAGCCGCGCCACCGACAGGCCGGGAGCGTCACGCGGCACGACGAACGACTTGATCGCCGCGCGGCCGAGGCTTTTGTCCACCGTCGCCCACACCACGATGTGGGTCGAGCGCTGACCCGCGGTGACGAAGATCTTCTCGCCGTTGAGCACCCACTCGTCGCCGTCGAGCACGGCGGTGGTGGACACGGCGGCGGAATCGGAGCCGAAGGACGGCTCGGTGATCGCCATCGAGGCCCACACCTTGCCGAAGCGCTTCAGCTGCTCGTCGGTGGCGACGGCGGCGATGGCCGCGTTGCCCAGGCCCTGGTAAGGGATCGACAGCATGAGGCCGACGTCGCCCCACGAGGTCTCCAGCGCGTTCAACAGCGCGGACATGTTGCCGCCGTTGGTGTTACCGAGCAGCTCGGTGGCGTGGCGGTCGCCCTCGCTGTCATCCGAGCGGCCACCGGCGGCGCCGCCGATCTTCTGGGTGCCGGAGTCGGCCAAGCCCTCGACCATGGCGGCCATGGTGTCCAGCTCGACCGGGTAGTCGTGCTCGGCGAGGTCGTACTTGCGCGAGATCGGGCGGAAGATCTCCTGCGCGACCTGGTGCGCCTGGTTCGCGCTGGCCCGCAGCTTCTTGGGGAGTTCGAGGTTGATCATGTTGTGAGGTCTCCTGGAAAACGGAACGGGCCGGTCAGATGAGCACGACACCTTCGGCGACGCCGATGGCACGCAGATCGCGGTACCAGCGCTCGACCGGGTGTTCCTTGGTGAAGCCGTGGCCGCCGAGCAGCTGCACGCCGTCGAGGCCGATCTGCATGCCCTTGTCGGTGGCGAGCTTGCGGGCCAGCGCCGCCTCGCGGCCGAAGGACAGGCCCTGCTCCGCGCGGGACGCGCCGCGCAGGGTGACCAGCCGCAGGCCGTCGAGTTCGATCGCGATGTTGGCGACCATGAAGGCCACCGCCTGCCGGTGCGAGATCGGCTCGCCGAACGCCTCGCGCTCGTTGACGTACGGGATCACGTAGTCCAGCACGGCCCGGCCGGTGCCCGCGGCGAGCGAAGCCCAGCCGAGGCGGGCCAGGCGCACGGCGTCGGCGTACTCCTCGGCGCGGGTCGCGGCGTCACCGTCACCCAGGATGGCGTCGGCGCCGACCGCGACGTTGTCCAGGATCAGCCGGCCCAGGCCCGCGGCGCGCAGACCCATGCTCGGATCGGCCTCGACCACCAGACCGGGCGCGTCCGATTCGACGATGAACAGCGCGGGACGGCCGTCGAGCTCGGCGGCGATCAGGAACAGTTCGGCGTCGGCCGCGGCGGGCACCAGGCTCTTCACGCCCGAGATGCGGTAGCCGCTCGGCGAGCGCACGGCCTTGGTGTCCAGGGCGAACGGGTCGAACAGGGCGCGGGGCTCGCTGATCACCACCGAAGCCTGCGGCACGTTCTCGCCGGTGAAGGAGGGCAGGTAGGTCTTCTGCTGCGCGTCGCTGCCCCACTGCGCGAGCGCGACCGCGACGCCGCTGGGAGCGAGGATCGGCAGGGCCAAGCCCATGTCGCCGTGCGCCAGCGCCTCGGCGACCAGCGAGTTGGTCACCGCGCCGCGCTCGGAGGCCGCACCCTCGAGTTCCTCGGGGACGTTGATCAGGGTGATGCCGAGCTCGGCGGCGCGCTCGAGCAGGTCGCGCGGCGCCTTGGCGGCGTTGTCGGCCTCGTAGGCGGCCGGGCGCAGGATCTCGGCGGCGAACTCCTGCACCGTCTCGACGATCATCTGCTGCTCGTCGCTGGGCGTCAGGTCGAAGAAGTCCTTGTTCTTCGCCTCGTTGGTGGCCAGGCGCTTCGGCGCACCGCCGCCCGCGACCTTGGCGAAGGCGCGGGTCGCCGCGCCGAGCGTGCGGAAGCCGGTCTTGGTGCCCTCGTAGGTGACGCGCTCGATCGGCTTGCGCAGGTTGTATTTCTCGGCCAGTTCCGACCCGGTAATGCTCGTCATGACCCGCATCGCCGCGCCCATCCAATCCCGCTTGGGATGGTTCAGGCCGACCGCGGACGTGTCTGGACGTCGCTTCGTTGCGCTGTCTCGAGTGCTCATCATCACCTGTTTTCTCGGATGGGTTGGTGCGGTCTTTCCCAGCTATCTTACTCCAGAGTAAGGCTATCTTACTGCTGAGTAAGAAGTGCGTCGAGGTGCAGCATACGCGGTGAATCCGCGCCTTGCTGGACAAGTGCCCGAAGTTGCGTCCCGGGGTCGGCCGTCGCCTCCTGCGCGCGTCGTGCTAGGCCACGCAGCGCGATGAGCTGCGGCTTCGGAACACACGCGGACACTCCGAGCCGGATAGCCGGATCGACCGCCGCCGGTTCGCCGCGATCCAAGGCCATAGCGGCGATCGATGCTGATTCGTTATTTCGTCGACAGGGGACATGCGTGCTGTGTGGAGCGATCGGCAGAGCTGTCTCGAACCTGGCGGCGGCGCGGTCGGCAGGCGAGACGAATCCAACGGCAGGTGATGTCGACGGAGGCGGTCGACCGTGGTGCCGTGATTACAATCCGACGCATGTCAGCGATCTTCGACTGGGCCCGGCCGGACAATGTGCAGCCGGAGCCGATCACGGTCGACATCTGGCGCGAGCTTCCGGAAGAGTTCTGCCGCTTGGTCGAAGTGGTGAACGGGGACGCGGTCCGTTGCGAATCACCGAGTAGGGCACATCAGAAAGCCGTCCACCGGCTCTTGGCGATGCTGGAATCGGCGGCTCGTGAATACATGGCCGAAGATCCGTCGGCATGTCTGGACGCCAACCACGACTTCGACGTGGTCCTTTGGGAAGTGCCCCGAGCGACGATTCGGCGTCCCGACATCGCACTGTTCGAGTGCGTGCCAGCGGATGTGCGACCGATGCCTGCGCGCCATCTGAAGATCGCCGTCGAGATCATTTCGCCCAGCCATGTCAAAACGGACCGACTCGAGAAAATGGGCGAATACGCCGCTGCCGGAATTCCGTGGTACTGGCTGGTCAGCGTGTCGGACACCGAGGTGACCGCGATCGAGACCTACGGCCTGGACCACAGCGTCGGTCACTACCGGCTCGCCCGCGTGTTGAAGCCGCAGACCGCGTTCGCCGTCGATCTGCCGATCCGCATCCAGCTCGACTGGGACCAGCTCACCGATCTCGTGCTGTAAGAGGGGCCGGAGCCGACTCGTACACGGTCCGAGCGGGCCGGTGGCGCTGCGGCCACCGGCCCGAAGGATCACTCGCGCACGTAGTACCGCAGCGTCGCGTAGGCCGTGATCCCCGCGAAGACGATGCCGACCGGGGCGATGACGAGCGCGGTCATCGCGATGTCGTCGCCGGTGATGCGGGGGAAGACCTTGCTGGCGAACAGGTCGCCGAGGGCGCGGTCGATCACCAGCGGGCGGGCGATGAGCAGGCCGAACATGGCGAGCAGGGAGCCGGCCAGCGCGGCGACCACGGCCTCGAGCAGGAAGGGCAGCTGGGTGTACCAGCGGGTCGCGCCGACCAATCGCATGATGCCGACCTCGGTGCGCCGGGTGAACGCGGCGATCTGCACCATGTTCGCGATCAGCATCACCGCGGCCAGCGCTTGCAGCACGGCCAGGCCGAACGCCGCGTTGCGCAACCCGTCGAACAGGCTGACCAGCCGGTCCACGATGTCCTTGTCGTTGCGCACCATGCCGACGCCGGGGCGGTCGTAGAACTTCTCGTAGATCGTCGGATAGAGCTCCGCGTTGTCCATCTTGACTCGCAGCGACGCGGGCAACGGCGTCTCGCTGACGTACTTGGCCAGCTCGGGCTGGTCCTTGAACGTCTTCTCCTTGGCCTCGCGGACCGCCTCTTCCCGGTTGAGGAACTGGACCGATTCCACGCCGCTGGTCGCCTTCAGATCCGCCATGAGCGAGCGGCACGGGTCCAGCGAGCAGTCCGGGTCGTTGGCCGACACGTCTTCGGTCAGGTACAGCCGCACCTCGAGCCGGTCCAGGAAGTACTGCTCGGTCTTGTCCGCGATGCGCACCGCCAGCAGACCGCCACCGAGCATGGTGAGCGAGACCGCGGTGGTCAGGATCATCGCGATGGTCATCGTGACATTGCGGCGCAGGCCCGCGAAGACCTCGCCGAACAGGAAGCTCGCGCGCATTACCGGCCCACCCCGTACACGCCCGTCGCCTCGTCCCGCACCAGGCGTCCGTGGTCGAGTTCGACCACCCGCCTGCGCATCGCGTCGACGATGTGGTTGTCATGGGTGGCCATCACCACCGTGGTGCCGATGCGGTTGATCCGCTCCAGCAGCATCATGATGTCGGCGCTGGTGTCGGGATCGAGGTTGCCGGTCGGTTCGTCGGCCAGCAGCACCAGCGGCCGGTTCACGAAGGCGCGCGCGATCGCGACGCGCTGCTGTTCACCACCGGACAACTCGGTCGGCAGCCGGTCGGCCTTGCCGCCGAGGCCGACCATGTCGAGCACCTCGGGGACCGTGCGGTCGATGACCTGCCGTCGCTTGCCGATGACCTCCAGCGCGAAGGCGACGTTCTGGTACACGGTCTTCTGCTGCAGCAGCCGGAAATCCTGGAAGACGCACCCGATCCGCTGGCGCAACTTGGGCACCTTGCGGCCAGGTAAGCGGTCGACCCGGAAATCGGCCACTCTGATCTCGCCCGCCGTCGGAGTCTCCTCCTTCAACAGCAAGCGCATGAAGGTCGACTTTCCCGAGCCGGACGGTCCGATGATGAAGACGAACTCGCCCTTGCCCACATCGACGGTGATGTTGTCCAGCGCGGGTCGCGTCGAGGTCTTGTACGACTTGGTCACGTTCCGCATGGTGATCACGGGGAGCCAGTGTAACCAGCAACCGTTCGCGGCCTGCGTTGTCAACCGTGGGAGACAGTGCGGCGGCGGTCGGTCCCACTCGGCTCAGTGGCCCGGCTGTTCGCTGAACACCGCTGCCGGAACAGCGTTGACCAGGGTAGCCGGAGCGGTGGTGGTCTCCTCGGGTTTGACGAATACGTACAGCACGAACGTGGCGACCCAAGTTGCCATCAGGATCGCCGTGGATCTACGTGGTCTCACTGATTCCCTCCCGGCGCAGCGCCGCGGCGACTCGTACCCGCAGCTCGCGTCCGACGTCGAACTGTTTACCCGGCAACGTTCGGGCAACCATTCGGATGTTCATCTGGTCGACGGTCAGGTCTTCCACACCCATGACGGTGGGCTCGTCCAGCAGCAACGGCTTCAGGCGAGCGTCCTCGTACGCCTTCGCGCCCACCTCGTGCAGGATCTCGTTGACCCTGGTGATGTCGGCGCTGGCGGACACCGGAACGTCGATCGCGGCGCGCGCCCAATCCTTCGACAGGTTCGTGACCTTCACGATCTGGCCGTTGGGCACGGTGATCACTTCACCGTCGGCGTTGCGCAATGTGGTGATCCGCAGCGTGACGTCCTCGACCGTACCTTCGGCCTGCTCCGCGGCTCCGGTCACGGCGATGCGGACCACATCGCCGAACCCGTACTGCCGCTCCGTGATCAGGAAGAATCCGGCGAGGATGTCCTGCACGATGCGCTGCGCGCCGAAACCCAGCGCGGCGCCGAGCACCGCGGCGGGCGCGACCAACCCGGTGACGGCGAAGCCGAGCCGCCGCAGCACCTCCATGGTGATCAGCACGTAGACGATGGTCAGCACCACCCAGGTGATCACCTGGGCGAGCGCGTGCCGATGCTTGGCCGCCTCGGTGCGCACCAGCGCGTCGCTGCTGCGGAATCCCGCGTCGATCCTGCGGGTGACCCGGTCCCGCAGGTAGGTGGCGAGCCGGCTGAACAGGATGGCGCCGAGGATGAGCAGCACGATCTCCAGGCCCGAACCGCGTAGCCACGTGGTGAAACCGGTGGAAGCGATAGCCTGGATGTCCGCGACATTCATCTAGCTCGCCTGCTCTCGCATTCGCCAGCGGATCCCCGACTCGATGAACCCGTCGATGTCGCCGTCGAGCACCGCCGACGGGTTGTTCACCTCGTAGTTCGTCCGCAGGTCCTTGACCATCTGGTACGGGTGCAGCACGTAGGAGCGCATCTGATTGCCCCAGGACGCGCCCTCGTTGGTCTTCAGCGCGTCCATCTCGGCGCGCTCTTCCTGCCGCTTGCGTTCCAGCAGCTTGGCCTGCAGCACCCGCATGGCCGAGATCTTGTTCTGCAGCTGCGATTTCTCGTTCTGACAGGTGACCACGATGCCGGTGGGCAAGTGGGTGATCCGGACCGCGGAGTCGGTGGTGTTGACGCTCTGGCCGCCGGGGCCCGACGAGCGGTACACGTCGACGCGGATCTCCGTCTCCGGCACCTCGATGTGGTCGGTGGTCTCCACCACGGGAAGCACCTCGACCTCGGCGAAGGAGGTCTGGCGGCGGCCCTGGTTGTCGAACGGGCTGATCCGCACCAGCCGGTGCGTGCCCATCTCGACCGAGAGCGTGCCGTAGGCGTAGGGCGTCTTCACCGCGAAGGTGGCGCTCTTGATGCCCGCTTCTTCGGCATACGAGGTGTCGTAGACCTCGACCCCGTACTTGTGCCGGTCGGCCCAGCGGATGTACATGCGCATGAGCATCTCGGCCCAGTCGGCGGCGTCCACGCCACCGGCGCCGGAGCGGATGTTCACCAGCGCGTCGCGCTTGTCGTACTCGCCGGACAGCAGCGTGCGGACCTCCATGGCCTCCACGTCGCTGTGCAGCGCGGCGCGCTCGGCGTCGGCCTCGGCGAGCGCGTTGGTCTTGGCCTCGCCCTCTTCCTCTTCGGCCAGTTCGTAGAGCACCGGCAGATCGTCGAGCCGCTGACGCAGCTCCTCCACCCGGCGCAACTCGCCTTGGGCGTGCGACAGCTCACTGGTGACCCGCTGGGCGTGGTCCTGGTCGTTCCACAGCTCGGGGTCGGCGGCCTGATGCTCGAGCTCGTCGATACGACGACGCAGCTCGTCGATGTCGAGGACCGATTCGACCGTCTTGAGAGTGGCGTCGAGTTCGGCGAGATCAGCGGAAACGTCAGGATGCACGATCGTCAAGCCTAGCTGCCCCTCTTCGGCCGCAGCACACGAGTGCGCGCGGTGTGACCGGGGACGGCGCCTGCGCGGGTTGCTCGCGCCCGGCGCGGGCCGAGCGGGCGGATCGCCGGGACGTCGCGCGCTCGCTCGACAGCCCGCGCCAGGCGGGTGAGCTGTGACGGACGCCTCATGGGTTTCTACCCTAAACGGCGACCGCGCTTGGCGCAGTTGGTGTTTGGAATTCGCGGCGGAGATGCTGCTCCGGCCACGCGACGGGATGCCGGTCGTGCCTGATCAGTCGTCCTGCCGGGCGGACGGTTTGTGCGCGAGGGGAGCGGTGTGGCGAACTCCACTCGTGCGGCCGCGGATCGCCGCCGCTCGGAGCTCACGCAACTGCTCGACGACTCTCGGCCAAGCCGATTCCGCCGTGCCGATTCGGCCGTGCCGATTCGGCCGTGCCGATTCCGGCCGAGGTGATTTCGGCCGAAGCGGCGATCGGCGTGCTCGGCAGCCGAAACCCCGTGGCCGAGGAGGGTTCGCCCGGGGGACTTGCGCCCACGGCAGAGCGTTTCGCCGTTCCGGCTGGTCACAGCCGATATCGGGGGGTGCGGCCACCGGGACCCCGACGGCGAGCGCAGGGTTGTGGAAGCACCGCGCCGCTTCCGGCTTCCTCACCCGCGGGGTCAGAGATCAATATGCCTGGTCGGCTCCGGCCGCGCGCGGGCGTACTCGATTTACCGCGATCGGTCCTGCTGTGCCATGAGTGGCCCGCTCAGCCCGAGACGGCCCGCAGTCCACCCGGGCGGCGTCCGGCGAGTGCGTCGAGGGCCGCGGCGGTGGCGTCGTCGGCCGGTAGATAGACGATCACCCGCTGGTCGTCGTCGGCGGAGAGCTCCAGGAACTCGTAGGCCAGGCGCAGCGATCCGGCTTCGGGATGGGCGAGGCGGGTGATGCCGGTGGCGGCGGCCAAACTCGGCACGGTGTCGACCCGGTCGGCGAACGCCGGGCCCACGGTGACGGTGAGCTCGTCGGCGAGCGCGGCGATATGCGAGTCGGCGCGGAACGGGCCCTGCTTCAACGTCGCGACCGTCTCGTCGGCGACGTGCTCCCAGTCCGCGTATACGTCCCTGGATCCAGGGACGCAGAAGACGAAACGTGCCAGGTTGGGCGGGGTATGCGGCCCGTCGAAGAGTCCGGTCGGCGCCATCAGCCGGTGGTAGGCGCCGGTGTAGGCGAGAATTTCGGTGAGGCGATTGACCACGACGGCGGGCGTCGGCTCGAGCCGGTCCAGGATCGCGCGCACCGTCGGCCGCACCTCGCGCAGCGGCTGCGCGTCCCCCATGCAGGTGAAGCCGCTGTCCACCGACTTGGTCAACCGGTGCAGGTGCACGCGTTCGGCGGGGCTCAAACGCAACGCGTCCGCCAGCGCGGAAAGCACCGGAGGGGAGGGACGCCGGTCGCGCCCCTGCTCCAGGCGCGTGACGTACTCCACGCTCACACCGGCCAGGGTGGCCAGCTCGGCGCGGCGCAATCCGGGGGTGCGCCGCCGCGCGCCGGTGGGCAGGCCGACTTGGGCGGGCGTCACCGCCTCGCGGCGGGTGCGCAGGAACAGCCCCAGCTCGTTGTCGCTCACCTGTCGAACCTAACAAGGCGAAACGCTCGGAGGGTGTCCCTGCCACTACCACTCTTACGGCGGTCTCCCTGTTCCACGTGCCCGGCAGCAGATTGAGTGGGCGGCCCGGCCGGGCCGTTCTGTGATCCGAGGAGGAAACAGCATGTCCAACGCCCCACTGAAGCTCGCGGTGATCATCGGCAGCGTCCGCGAGGGACGTTTCGGGCCGGTCGTGGCCACATGGTTCACCGAGCAGGCGCGGCGGCACGGTTCGTTCGAGGTGGACGTCATCGACTTGGCCGAGGCGGACATCCCCTGGGAACTGCCCGCGGTGCCGCCCGCGATGGATCCGGACCCGCAGCGACCCGAAGGGATGACCGACCTCACGCGCAGGCTCACGGCGGCCGACGCCTTCGTCATCGTCACGCCCGACTACAACCGCAGCATCCCCGCGTCCCTGAAGGCCGTCATCGACTGGCACTTCACCCAGTGGAACGCGAAAGCGATCGGTTTCGTCGGCTACAGCGGAGCGTCCGGCGGCCTGCTCGCCATCGAGCACCTGCGGCAGATCTTCAACGAGCTCAACGCGCACACCGTGCGCAACTACGTGTCGTTCCCGCGCTACTACCTGCTCTTCGACGACGAGGGCAAGCCGAGGGAGCCGCAGGAGCCCGCGGCCGCCGCGACGGCGATGCTGGATCAGTTGCACTGGTGGGCGAGCGCGTTGACGGCGGCGCGATCCCTGGAACCCGTGGGGTGAGCGCCGGGCCGATAGGGTGCGGGGCGTGGCTGTGTACTCCTCCGACCTCGAACTCGCCCTGCGGCTGGCCGATACCGCCGACGAGATCACGCGGGCTCGCTTCGGTGCGCTCGATTTGAAGGTCGACGCGAAGCCGGACCTGACGCCGGTGTCGGATGCCGATCTGGCCGTCGAGCAGGCGATCCGGCAGGTGTTGTCCGAGGCGCGGCCGGACGACGCGGTGCTCGGTGAGGAATTCGGTGGCGCCGCCGAATTCAGCGGGAGGCAATGGGTGGTCGACCCGATCGACGGCACGAAGAACTTCGTGCGCGGAGTGCCCATCTGGGCGACGCTGATCGCCCTGCTGGAAGACGGTGAACCGGTCGTGGGCGTGGTGAGCGCGCCCGCTCTGGCACGGCGCTGGTGGGCAGCGGCGGGATCGGGGGCATGGTCTAGTTTCGAAGGGCGTGCCGCGCGAGCGATCTCGGTCTCCGCCGTGGGTGAGCTGGGTTCGGCCAGCCTGGCATTGTCCAGTCTTTCCGGCTGGCGCGACCGCGGCCTGCGCGAGCAGTTCATCACTCTGACCGACGATGTGTGGCGTGTGCGCGGCTACGGCGATTTCTTCAATTACTGCCTGCTCGCCGAGGGCGCCGTCGACATCGCCACCGAACCGGAGGTCTCCCTGTGGGACCTGGCCGCGCTGGACATCCTCGTCCGCGAAGCGGGCGGGCGTTTCTCCTCGCTGAACGGTGCACCCGGCCCGCACGGTGGCGACGCCATCGCCACCAACGGCCTGCTGCACGATGAGGTCCTCGACCGCCTGCGCGGCTGACCGCACTCGCGATGTTCGGAGCTAACCGGCCCGCCACGGGGTCGCCGGCGTGAGGTCGATCCCCGTCGGAGGACGCAGGCGGCGCAGCGTGCCGTCCATGCTGGTGACGAACAGCGCCCAGGAGTCCCCGTCACGGTCGATGCGCACCGACGTGGCGCCGTCCGGTGGGTTGCGCACCGGAGCGGGTTTGATCAGGCCCGTGATGATCGCGCACGTTGCGCCGGTCGCCGTATCCACCCGATAGACGGCGCCGAGTATGTGATCGGCCACGAACAGCGCCCCCGCCTTGGTGGCTTCCATATCGTCGGGCAGAGCTACCAGGTCCGGGATACCGGAGACGGTGGTGGGATGAGCCGGATCGTCCAGCCGGACGCGGAGGATCTGCAACGTCAAGGTGTCGACGTAGACCGATTCGCCGTCCGCGGCCAGCGCGAGGCCGTTGGCGGGCGGCAGCACCGACCAATCCCGTTCGTACTCGCTGGTCGCCGGCCAGTAGCGGGAGATTCCGTTCGACCCGCCGAGGCCGATCGTGGTGAACAGCAGGCTGCCATCGGCAAGCAACAGCAGGCCGTTGGGCCCGTTCAGCCCGGTGAGCAGAACCTGCACGGCGCCGGTCTCGGTGTCGTAGCGCTGGAGTGTGCCCGGCGGTTCGCTGAGCCCGTCTCCGGTGAGGAAGTAGACGTAGCGTCCGGCGACGCGCACGCCCGCCGGGCGGTACAGGTTCGTGACCAGCTTCTCCAATCGTCCGGCCCGATCGACGTGCGCCAAGTAGCCGTCCATCAGACCGGTGACGTAGAAGCCGCCCCGCCCGTCGGAATCGAGATTCTCCAGATTGCCGACCCCTTCGACCACCGTCGTGGTCTCCCAGCCGTCCGAGCACCTGGAGGGGAATGTCTCCGCCCGCGCCGTCGGTATCGCCGCGGTGACTCCGGCAGTCACCGCGACGGCGCTCAGCACCGCGGCGCACGCCCGAATCCCTATCCGTTTTGCCATGAGCGACAACATAACAGCGCCGGATCCCGCGAGCAGGCCGGCGAACTTCGCTCGAGTGGAGAAAACGCGAGGTCGGCGCGCTGTGACGGAAAGCGAGGGTCTCGGTTGTCCACATGTGGACAACTCGGCGGCCCAACAGGGCGAACGCCGAACGGTGCGGGTACCGCCCCGCCCGTGCGCTCGTAGGATGGGCCGGGTGACTCCCCCCGATGATTTCGCTGCGGTAGCGACCGAAGCCGTGTCCGGATCGGACGCTGGATCCGTTGCGGCGCAAGAGGTTCTACGCCGAGTCTTCGGTTACGACAGCTTCCGCGGTGAGCAGCAGACGATCGTGCAGCGCGTGATCGATGGCGGCGACGCGCTCGTGCTCATGCCGACCGGCGGCGGCAAGTCGCTCTGCTATCAGATCCCCGCGCTGGTGCGTCCCGGCGTCGGTGTGGTGATCTCCCCGCTGATCGCCCTCATGCAGGACCAGGTGGACGCGCTCAGTGCGCTCGGCGTGCGCGCGGGCTTCCTCAACTCCACCCAGTACCCCGACGAGCGCCGGGCCGTCGAAGCGCAATTCGTCGCCGGCGAACTCGATCTGCTGTACCTGGCCCCGGAACGGTTGCGCCTCGACTCCACCGCGCAGCTGCTCGATCGCGGCAAGGTCGCGCTGTTCGCCATCGACGAGGCGCACTGCGTCTCCCAGTGGGGTCACGACTTCCGGCCCGACTACCTGGGCCTTTCGCTGCTGCACGAGCGCTGGCCGGACGTACCGCGGATCGCGCTGACCGCGACCGCCACCGAGAAGACCCGTGACGAGATCATCCAGCGCCTCGACCTCGGCGCCGCCCGCAGGTTCGTGTCCAGCTTCGACCGCCCCAATATCCAGTACCGGATCGAGCCGAAGAATCGTCCCGAGCGTCAGCTGCTGGAATTCATCCGCACCGAGCATGCCGGGGATGCGGGGATCGTCTACTGCCTGTCGCGCAACTCGGTGGAGAAGACCGCGGCGTTCCTCACCGAGAACGGCGTCACCGCCGTGCCCTACCACGCGGGCTTGGACAATCGCACCCGCGCGGAGAACCAGGCGCGTTTCCTGCGCGAAGACGGGTTGGTCGTCGTGGCGACCATCGCCTTCGGCATGGGCATCGACAAGCCCGACGTGCGCTTCGTCGCCCATCTCGACCTGCCGAAGTCGGTCGAGGGCTACTACCAGGAGACCGGGCGCGCGGGCCGCGACGGGCTGCCTTCTACCGCGTGGATGGTCTACGGCCTCAGCGACGTGGTGCAGCAGCGCAAATTGATCGACTCCTCCGAGGGCGACGCCGCCCACCGGCGCCAGCTCCAATTGCACCTGGACGCGATGCTCGCGCTGTGCGAGACGGTCGCCTGCCGGCGCACGCAGCTGCTCGCCTACTTCGGCGAGCCCGGTCTGCCTTGCGGCAACTGCGACACCTGCCTGTCGCCACCACAATCCTGGGACGGCACCGTGGCCGCGCAGAAGTTGCTGTCCACCGTGCTGCGGCTGAAGCGGGAACGCGGCCAGAGCTTCGGCGCGGGGCACATCGTGGACATCCTGCTCGGTAAGAAGAGTCCCAAAGTCCTGCAATACGACCACCACGAGTTGAAGGTCTTCGGGGTCGGCACCGACCTGCGTGACGTGGAGTGGCGTGGCGTGGTGCGGCAACTGCTCGCGCACGGGCTGCTGGCCGTTCACGGCGACTACGGCGTGCTGACGCTCACCGAGGCCAGCAGTGAGGTGCTGTTCGACGGACGACAGGTAGCGCTGCGCCGCGAGCCCGAACGCCAGGCCAAGCCCGCCCGGACCGCGAAGGCCGCCAAGGCGGCCTCCGTCGACCTGACGTCCACCGACCTGCCGCTGTTCGAGAAGTTGCGCGAATGGCGCGCGGCCACCGCGAAGGAACAGGGTGTTCCCGCCTACGTCGTCTTCCACGACGCCACGCTGCGCGAGATCGCGGCGCGCAAGCCCGCGAGCCTCGCCCAGCTCGGCGGCGTCAGCGGTGTCGGCGAGAACAAACTGGCGAAATACGGCGAACAGGTGCTCGAGGTGCTAGCCACCGGATGAACCGCTACCGTCACGCGGGTCACCGATGAGCGGGGACGGTTGCCGGGCAAGGCCGCCGAAAACTATGGAGGACAGCGTGAGCCGGAGCGACACGATCGGGCGCAGGGCGTTTCTGGCCGGTGCGGCCACCCTCGCAGCCGGGACCACGTTGGTCGGGCGCACGCCGGCTCATGCGGTACCCGTCGCCGAGGGTGTCACCAAGTTCCCCTTCCCGGACGAGCGCCGGGTGCGGGTGCTGGTGACCGGCGACGCGGGCACCGGCACCCGCGCTCAGTGGGCGGTCGCCGACGCCATGCGCGCGCTGCACGGCCGCGAACCGGTCTCGCTGGCATTGGGTCTCGGCGACAACATCTACGAGCACGGGCCCGACGGCGCGGCCGACGTCCAGTTCGCCGACAAGTTCGAAAATCCCAATGCCGGACTGGATTTCCCCTGGTTGATGGTGCTGGGCAACCACGACAACAGCTCGGTTCTCGGCGGTGACGGCGGCTGGCTGCTGCGCGGCAACGCCGAGGTGGAGTACCACGCGAACTCCCGGCGCTGGTGGATGCCGAGCCGCTACTACTCGGTGCGGATTCCGGAGCGCAACCCCGTCGTCGAGTTCTTCGTCCTCGACGTCAACCCGCTGGCGGCCTACGTGCCGCCGGTCTTCTCGCCGTACTGGGCGGTCGACGGCCAGTTCATGAACGAGCAGCGCGACTGGCTCGATCGCGCCCTCGCCGACTCGCCCGCCACGTGGAAGATCGCCTGCACCCACCACCCGTATCTGAACAACGGCCCGCACGGGGACGCGGGCCGCTACGAGGGTCTGTCGCTGGAGCCGATCAACGGCGTGCACGTGAAACGCTTCTTCGAAGACCACGTGATCGGACGGTGCCAGTTCATCCTGTCCGGGCACGACCACTCGCTGCAGGTGCTCGAACCCACGGCGGCGTCGAAGGGAACCAGGCAGGTCGTGTCCGGCGCGGCCGCGAAGACGGTCGGCGCGGAGCTGCGGCTCGCCGCGAGCGCGGGCCACGGTGCGCTGTACGAGAACTACCAGGAGCTGGGCTTCATGGTTCTCGAGCTCACCGAGGGCGGAGTCGACCTGGGCGTGCACACTGCCGACCTGGCGACCGGCGCGTCCGTCGAGGTGTTCCGGCGGCGTCTGGCCTGAGTTCCAACTATGTTGCGGCGTGCGAGAATTGCGGCGCGCCGCTCTCTCGGCGGCTACCGTTCTGGCTATGGCACCGGGTGATGGTTCCAGTGACGCGGGCGATGACATTTCCATCAGCTCGGTGGGGGGTGAGACGCCGGACACGCCGCCGTATGTGCGCGGCCGGACCGATCCGGCGGTCGAGAACATATGGTTGCGCCGCAGTCCGCCGCCGCCGCGCCCTGGCGTACCGCGGATGTCGACGGTGGCGCTGCTCGTCGCGTTCCTCGCCGTGCTCACGCTCTACGTGGTGCTGCATCAGGGCGGTTAGCGCGTCCGCGACCTGCGGGAATAATCCGGTTGCCGGGTCACTTAAAGTGGACCGTTATGAAGGAGAAGGGGCGCAAGGTCATCGCGACCAACCGCCGGGCGCGGCACAACTACACGATCCTGGACGTCTACGAGGCCGGGATCGCGCTGGTCGGCACCGAGGTGAAGAGCCTGCGCGAGGGCAAGGCTTCACTGGTGGACGCCTTCGCGACGGTGGACAACGGCGAGGTGTGGCTGCGTGGGCTGCACATCCCCGAGTTCAGCCACGGCACCTGGACGAACCACGCGCCGCGCCGGGTGCGCAAGCTGCTGCTGCACAAGCGGGAGATCGAGCGGCTGGTCGGTAAGTCGCGGGAGGGCAACCAGACGCTGGTGCCGCTGTCGATGTATTTCTCCGACGGCAAGGTGAAGGTCGAGCTGGCGCTGGCCAAGGGCAAGCAGGACTACGACAAGCGGCAGGACCTGGCCCGGCGCACCGCCGAGCGAGAGGTCACCCGTGAACTCGGACGGCGGGTCAAAGGCATGAGGTGACTGCCGTCCTGCTCGCGCTGGCGGCCGCGGTGGGCTACGGCGTGAGCGATTTCTACGGCGGTGTGGCGTCGCGGCGGGTGACCGCGCTGCGTGTGGTCATCTATTCCTATCCGTTCTCGGTGCTGCTGGTCCTCGTGGCGCTCCCGCTCGTGCCCGGGAGCCCGGACGCGGCGTCGTTGTGGTGGGGCGCGGCGGCGGGCCTGGCGAGCGGCGTCGCGGTGTGGTGGTTCTATGCCGCGCTGGCCAGCGGTCCGATGGCGGTCGTGTCACCGCTGACGGCGGTGCTGGTCGCGGGCATTCCGGTACTCGCCGGTCTGGCGACCGGCGAGCGTCCCGGCCCGCTCGCCTTCGCCGGCATCGTATTCGCCCTGGTCGCCGTGCTCTTGGTGAGCCGGGAGTCGCCGGACGACGTGACGGAGGAGATCACCGGCGGCCGCGAACTACGGTTCACCCGCAAGGTCGCCGCGCTGACCATCGGGTCCGGCGCCGCGTACGGTCTTGCCTTCGTGTTCTTCCACGAGACCTCCGCGGACTCCGGACTGTGGCCCCTGCTCATGCAGCGGATCGCCGCCACCGCGGTGGTCTGGCTGACCGCGCTTGCCGCCAGGGACTTCGGGCGGTTGCGCGGCGAACCGCTGCGGCTGGCCTGCTATATCAGCGCGCTGGACGTGATCAGCAACGCGGCGCTGCTGTACGCCTTCCACGGATCGCTGTTGTCGCTGGTGAGCGTGATCGGCTCGCTGTATCCGGCGGTGACCGTGCTGCTGGCGATGGTTCTGCTCGGCGAGCGGGTGCACCGGCAGCAGCGGATCGGTTTGATCCTCGCGCTGGCCGCGGTCGCGCTCATCGCCGCGGCCTGAAGGTCATGTGCCCGCTCGGACGCGGTGCGGGCCGGGCACTCGGTGACGGGTCCGCCGCCCGAGTGCCGAAAACGCGGTCCGGGTCCGCGCGTACCCGGACCGACGCGTCATCGACGCACGCCGATCGCGCGGATCACCGCGTGCACGGTTCGTGCATCGAGATCCGCTTCAGCGTGGGACTGCGATAGTCGGCCACCACGGTGCGCGACCCCAGCGCAGTGGACGGGTCGGGCACGTTGACCACCGCGCGCTGCGCCGCGACATCGGGTTCGTCACGCCCGTAGATCTGCGGCGCCGCCATTCCCTCGGAGTCGACCGTGAGCCCGGCAAGGGCCTTGCGCAGTGTCGGCCGGTCCATGCCGCCGGTCTCGGCTGCCTTGGTGAGCAGCGCCTTCAGCGGATACGAGATCGCCCAGCCCAGGTTGTAGCCGAAGTTCGTCGGTTCGCTCGGCGCGGCGTTCCTGGCGCGCTGGGCTCCGGTGCTCGCGCCGTCCCAGCCGTCGAACGGAGAGGTGTAGTTGTACAGCGCCGTGAGCGCGGGTGCGGCCGGTGTCTTGAGCAGCGCGCTGTTCCAGGTCGGGGTGGACCCGAGGAATCGGCCCGTGTAACCGGATTTCGCCAGCTTGCCGACGATTTCGGCGGTTTCGGCCGGGCCGGTGGCCAAGAGGACCACATCCGGCGGGTCGGCCAACAGCTCGGCGACCGGGTAGTCCTGTGTGCCGACTTCGGTGTTGGGTCCGGTGTCGATCCGCTCGGTGATCGTCGCGCCGTTGTCCAATGCCCACTTCAGCGCCCCGCTGGCGTAGTCGCCGCCGTAGTTGCCGCGGTAGGCGACCACGCCGAGCGTGCGTGGCTGATAGAAGTTCTGCGCGAACCAATCCAGGCCGAGCACGGCTTCCGTGCAGTACGAGAAACCGTCGTCGAGCACCAGATCGCGGTCGGTGCCGCGGTACTGCCAACCCGACCAGAGTGTGCCCGCCCCGGTCACCAGGTCCGCCTCGTCCATCTCGTGCAGCACGGCGAGCGTCTGCGCGGTCCCGAAACTCATCGCGAGCGCCAGCACATGCGGCGCTATGTTCTCGAATTCCGTGACGTGCCTGCGCGGATCGTAGGCCGTGTCGCGCGTGTAGGTGGTGATGTCGATCTCGTAGCCGCCGATGCCGCCCTGCTTGTTCACCTCGTTCCAGAACGCGACTTGACCGTCCTGCAGAGACTTTCCGAGCGGAGCGAAGGGGCCGTTGTTCAGGTCCGACAGAACGCCGAGATAGATACAGCCCTTGTCACGCTGGATCGCGTGGGGGCAGGCTTCGCGGGTGACGCCGGGTGCGGCGGCGGGCGACGAAGCCGAACAGCCGCCGGTCAGGACGAGCCCGAGCGTGAGGGGAGCGGCCACGAGACGAAGTAGCCGATGAAAAGTATGAGGAAAAGGCATTTTTGCTCGCTTACGGCTGCACGCAGGGCTCGTTGAGGGTGATGCGGTCCTGAGTCGGGCCGTGATAGTCGGTCGCCAGGGTCCTCGCGCCCAGCGGCGCGGTCTGATCAGGCGCTTCGATCACGGCGCGCTGCCGGGTGAGGTCCGGCTTGACCGCGCCGTAGGTGTGTTCCGGGATCGCGCCCTCGTAGTCGACGCGCAGGCCGTGCACGGCTTGACGGACACCCTTGCGGGTCAGCTTGCCTTCGTTGACCGCCCGGGTGAGCAGCGCCTTCATCGGATAGGAGAACATCCAGCCCGCGCTGTAACCCCAGGTGGAGGGTTCGCGGGTCGCCGATGCCCTGGCCCTCTTGGCGCCCGCGCTGGTTCCGTCCCAGCCGTCCAGCGGTGAGGTCATGTTGTAGCGAGCGGTGATCGCCGAGGCCGCAGGGCTTTTCAGCAGGCCGCCGTTCCACGTCGGGCCCGAGCCGAGGAACCTGCCAGGGAAACCGGCCAGTGCCGCCTTGCCCATGATCTCGCCCGCTTCCGCGGGCCCTGTGGCAAGGAGCACGAGATCCGCTCTGGTATTGAGGATCTTCGCGACCGCCGCGTCTTGGTTGCCGATCTGGGTGTTCGGCTCGGTGTCTATCTGCGCCACCAGGTCGACCCGATTGGCCGACGCCCATTTCTTGGCGCCGGTGGCGTAGTCGCCGCCGTAGTCGCCCTGGTAGCTGACGGTGGCGATCGAACTCGGCTTGGCTTCGTGCTCGGCGATCCAGTCCAGGGCGATGATCGCCTCGGAGCAGTAGGAGTAGCCGGACTCCAGCAGCAGACCCTTGTCGCTGTTCTCGAATTGCCAACCCGACCACAGGGTTCCGGCAATGGCGACCATGTTCGCCGCGTCCATCTCGGGAAGTACCTTCTGCGTCTGCACCGTGCCCAAACTCATCGAGAGCGCGAGGACATGCGGCTCGATCCGCCGGTAGGCCTCGGCATGTTTCTGCAGATCGTAGTTCGTATCCTCGGTGTACGTGGCGATGTCCACCTCGTACTTGCCGCCGATCCCGCCCGCTTCGTTCACCGCCTTCCAGAACGCCAACTGGCCGTTGTTGATGTCCTTGCCCAGCGCGGCGAACGGCCCACTCGTCAGATCGGACAGCACGCCGAGATAGATACACCCTTTGTGGGAGTCCACCGCGTTCGGACACGGGTCGGCGGTGACTCCGGGTTCGATGGCTCCGGTCGGCTCGCCACGCAGGACGGAACATCCGGTCAGGACGAGCCCGGCGATGACGGTGAGGGCGGACAGGCGCAGCAACCTGTCCCGAATGGTGCGAACTGCCAAAGTGTTTCCTTAGTCTGAAATCGAGATCCGCTGCTCAGAGCCGATCGTACGGCTCGTGCAGTGTAAGTCGGGTTCGTCGTCGGACCTCGAGAATCGACTACCAGCATCCGGGAAGGGCGAGGCGAGGTGCTCGCCGGAGCGGGTGACTCGAGATCCGGTCGCGGGGCGCTCGGCGCATATGCTCGCGGCGCGCCCTCGTGGGTCGGCGTCCACCTCCGGGCCGCGTCCGTAGATCGCCTTCGGGTGTGGCGACCGCCACCGCCGGATATCGGGATGATCCGCGCTTTCCCCGGTGTTAACATGAACAGCCCGGCAAGGTGCTGGGGCGTACGGGGCTGAACGGTTTCGACTGCGTACGTAGATTTAGGGGAAGCGTGTCGGTGCAGGCAAGAGACCACCGTAAGCGTCGTTGCAACCAATTAAGCGCCGATTCCAATCAGCGCGAGTACGCTCTCGCTGCCTGATCAGCAGAGCGTCTCTGTCGGCCCGGGGCATGCCCTCGGCTCCGGTGCCGGCATCAGCTAGGGGGCTAACCGTCCTACTCGGTCGCGGAGTAGGGCGGGACATCGAACAGCGGCTGGGATCGTCATCCGGGCTTGTTCGCGGGACCCGGAGATCCGAGTAGAGACACAGCGAACTGCACACGGAGAAGCCCTGAAGACGCGGCGGAGGACCCGGGTTCGATTCCCGGCAGCTCCACCAACGAAGGCGAGTGCTCGCGGAGAGCACTCGCCTTTTTGGTGGAGCTGGGTGTTCTGTGGGGGTGCAACCCCCATACCCCGCCCGGCGGGCTTCGCCCCCGGACCCCAGGTCGGTGGTTACGTTGAGTGGGTCCGGCGCGTTCTCGCCTTCGCCACTTCGCGGTGCTCGCACATCGCTTCACCTTCTGGCGTAAGTCGCGGCAGTTGGGCGGCGGCATCGTGCTGCGGGGGCAGGGGGACCGTTTTCGGTGCATGGGCGGGATGTGGGAGCTGTCGAACGGGGTAATTCGGGCGAATCGGTCGGATTCTGTTTGGTTGCTGAGCTCGGTGGAATCTCTCGGGTAATGTCCATTGACCAGGGAAAATGGGGTGTTTGCCCCCCGGTATCTGGATGGCTGCCATGAGGCTCGAGAGCGAGATGCGGTGCTACTCCCCCCGGGGCGGTTGCGGGGGGTCGACATGACCGCGGATGTCGCGGGCAACGGCATGCGGTCGATTCTGCGTGCCGCCTGTGTGAGCGTCGGTATCGATGCGAGCGATGCCGAGCCCGTGGGCGCGCAGGGGGTCTATCGGTTGCGCGACGGAATCGTCGTGCGGATCGGCGGGCGGGAACAGAAGCTGGCGACTTCGCGGGAAGTCGCCGTGTCTCGATGGCTGGAGACCTGTGGGGTGTCGGCGACGCGGGTCGTCCCGGATATCCCGCAGCCGGTCGTGGTCGACGGCCGACCGGTGACCTTTTGGCAGGAGTTGCCGCCGCATCACTCCGGCACGCCCGGCGAGGTCGGCAAGGCGCTGGGAGAGTTGCATCGGCTGCCGCTGCCCGGTTTCGAGCTGCGCCGGATGGCGCCCCTGGCTCGGGTGGAGGAGGACATCGCCGCCGCCCAGACGGTGACCGAGGACGACCGGCGCTGGTTGTGCAAACATCTGGACGAGTTGCGCGGCCGCTGGAAGGCGCTGCCGCGGGGTCTGCCGTGGTCGGTGGTGCAGGGCGCGGGCTCGGGCGACGGCGTGGTGGTCGGCGACGACGGCGACGCGATCCTGGTCGGATTGGAACGGGCTGTGATCGGCCCACCGGAGTGGGACCTGGTGCACATGGCGATCGAGTGCTGGACCGCCAAAAAGATCACCGCCTCGGAGTACGCCGAGTTCTGTACCGGATACGGCCGGGATGTGATGCGGTGGGACGGCTTCTACCTGCTGCGCGACATCCAGGAGTTCCGGATGGCCTTGCAGTCGTTGCGGGCCGCCGCCGTCGACCCGAGCCATCAGCGGTTGGCGCTGCGCCGCCTCGCATACATCCGCGGTGACGAGGGCATGCGACCGTGGCCCGAGTGGGCGGACACCGACTAGTCTGCCGCGACATCCTGGTGCGCCTGCCGGGTACGACATTGCGTCGTCCGCAGCAATCGCGAGAGCGGTCAGGGCAGCTTCGTAGGGCGGTGGGCGGGAACCAGGACCGGATCAGTGGGGCCAGGAGCCGCGTGGGTGAAGACGCCTTCGCCGGTCCAGCCCTGGTTCGTAGGGAAGGCGGCGGGCGCGGGTGTCGCCGACGAGCTCGGCCGCGGACTCGAACGAGTCGCGCGGACGCACGGCCGGGATGTCGGGGACGTTGCCCCGATGCGCGTCGCGCCAGCCGAGGTATCCCATCTCGGCGGCCGCCGAGGCGTCCTCGGGCCTGGCGCGGCGCCGGGGCAGTGTCGGTCATCCGCCAGGGTGGTAGCGGCGAACGCGTCGGCGATCAGCCCTGCTGGGTCGGGACGACGACGATCTCGGCGATGTTGACGTGCCGGGGTACGTCGACGGCGTAGGCGATCGCGTCCGCGATATCGCCGGGTTCCAGGATCTCGATCGCCGTGCGCCACTGCGCCAGGCCGGAGCGCTGTTGCTCGTCCTGCATCCCGTCGCCGAGTTCGGTGCCGACGAAGCCCGGTTCGATGTTCTTGATCCGGACGCCGCGCGGCCCGAACTCGGCGCGCAGGTTGCGGGTCAGGTGTGCGACCGCCGCCTTGGTGGCGGTGTATACGGCGTAGTTGGGGAAGACCGTGTGCCCGCCGATCGAGCCGACCAGCACCAGATCGGCGCGCTTGCCGTCGGTCGCGGCCGCGAGCAGGTCATCGATGAACGCTCGTCCGGTGTAGAGCAGCCCGGTGACGTTGGTGCCGACCATCTGGTCCCACTCGTCGGTGAGCGCGGACTCGAACGGCGCGGCGAGCATGACGCCCGCGTTCGCGACGACGAGGTCGACGGGCCCGAACGCCGCACGCACCGTGGCGGCGGCATCGCGCACGGACTGCTGATCGCCGACGTCGGCGACGACCGCGAGGGCGTGGGCGCCGAGTTCGGCGGCGAGTTCTTCGATGCGATCCTTGCGCCTGCCCAGCAGGGCGACCTTGGCGCCGCTCCGCGCGAGCCGCCGTGCGGTGGCGGCGCCGATTCCACTCGATGCTCCGGTGACGACCGCGACGCGGCCGGTGAGGTTGTCGTTCGTCATGTCCACTACTTTCCGGCCCTTCGCGTGCGCCTGACAGGCTGCGGACTTCCTGGTAGTCGCGGGGCCACCCAGGAGCGGCGCCCCTGACCTACGCTCGGGTCATGGACTCCGACAATCGACTGGGCGCCTTCCTACGCGCGCGCCGCGAATTGGTGCGACCGGAGGATTTCGGGTTGCCGGGCGGCGGCCAGCGGCGGGTCGCCGGTCTGCGCCGGGAGGAGATCGCGCTGCTCGCCGGGGTGAGCGCCGACTATTACGTGCGACTGGAGCAAGGGCGCGACCGGCATCCTTCCGAACAGGTCATCGCGTCGCTCGCGCGGGTGTTCGCGCTGGACGAGGAGGGCACGGCGCACCTGCGGGAACTGGCCAGGCCGACGGCCAGACGGCCGAGAGCGCCGCGGCGGCCCGAACGTGTGGCGCCCGGCTTGCTGCGCCTGATGAACGCGTGGCCGCACACGCCGGCGCTGGTGCTGGGCAGGTACCTGGACGTCCTGGCGGCGAATCCCTTGGCCGCGGCCGTCAACTCGTGTTCGGTTCCGGGAGTGAATCAGGTGCGCATGGTCTTCCTCGATCCGGAGGCGCGCGACGTCTACCTGGATTGGCCGACCATCGCGGCCGACACCGTCGCCAGCCTGCGGGCGACCGCGGGCGCGGACCTGGACGACCCGCGATTGACCGAGCTGGTCGGCGAGTTGTCGCTGAAGAGCGAGGAGTTCCGGCAGCTGTGGGCCCGCCATGACGTCCGGGCGAAGACCGGGGGCGTCAAGGAATTTCGCAACCCCATGGTCGGGGACCTGACCTTGTCCTACGAGACGTTCAGCGTGAACGGCGCGCCGGGCCAGATACTCATCGCCTACCACGCGGAGCCGGGATCGCTCTCGGAGCGATCTCTGGCACTGCTCGGCAGTTTGATCGCCGACAACCCGAGGACGGCAGATGATGCGCAGCGTCCCGCCGGTCAGCCGGACGTGACGCGGCAAGCGCGCTGAGCGGCCCGGAGCCGTCAATCCTTCGCTTCGGTCCGCGTCGCCCCCGCCGACGCAGCCACCACACACGCGACGCCCGCCCACTGTCCGAGATTCATGATCTGACCGAGGACGACCAAACCCGCGATCGCCGCGACCGCTGGCTCCAGACTCATCAGCACACCGAAGACGCGGGGCGGGATCCGCCGCAGCGCTTCCAGCTCCACCGAATACGGAAGCACCGACGACAGCAACGCCACCGCGAATCCGGCGGCGAGCACGCCGGGCTGCAACAGCGCGGCGCCCGCGTCGATGACGCCGACCGGCAGCATGACCAGGCCGCCGAACGCCATGGCCAGTGCCAGACCGCCGCCGCCGCTGGTCTGTTTGCCGAGTGCGGCGCTCAGCAGGATGTAGCCTGCCCAGCACGCCGCCGCGGCCAGCGCGAACAGCACTCCGGCCCAGTTCACGTCGCCGTCGGCCCGGGTCAGCAGCAGCACTCCCGCCCCGGCGAGCATCGCCCACAGCGGGTCGATCCAGCGCCGCGATCCGGCCAGCGCGACGCTCAGCGGTCCGAGGAACTCGATGGTCACCGCCATGCCGAGCGGAATCCGATCGATCGCTTCGTAGAACGAGAGGTTCATCAGCGCGAGCACCGCGCCGTAGCCGAGGACGACCGGCAGCGCGCCGCGTGCCACCCGCAGCGACGAGCGCCAGATCACCAGCAGGACGATCCCGGCGAAGATCAGCCGCAGCGTGACCGCACCGGCCGCTCCGGTCGCCGCGAACAGTTGCTTCGCCACCGCCGCGCCCACTTGCACGCTGACGATGCCCGCCAGCACCAGCGCCGTCGGCGGTACGCCACCGAGCCCCTGAGCGGCGACCGAACGCCGGACCGAGACCGTCCTCGCCCCGCGCGCCCTCCGCTCGAAGTCGATCGCCACCACGCCGCACCTCCGTTGTCTCGGGAAGACCTCCGGACACCCAACCACGCCGGGGCGACACGACCGTCAGGCGGTGCGGGCCCCACCGAGATTCCGCGGTTTGCCCCCGTCGAAGCCGTGGGGGAGTGAGTATCTAGTTATCGCGCCGGTGCGCGGCCGGCGTCCGTTCGACGAAGAGCGACTCACGACCGATAGGACCACTCCGCATGCGAAAAGGAGTTGCCGCGATAGCGGCGGCGATCGGAACCGGCGCGGCAGTCGCGCTGGCTTGCCCACCCCTGGCCGGAGCCACGGTGACCCAGGTGGGGATGTATCCCGGCATCAATTTCGGCTTGGCGACGAACTACGGAACAGGCTGCACCTACACCGCGCGAGCGACGGTGACCGACATCGTCACACCGGTGACGTTCTACGACAACGGCATCCCGTTCGGCGTGGTCCGCCCGTCGGGCGGCGTCGCACTGATCGACTGGGTGCCCGCGACACCGGGGCCGCACACCGTCAGCGCGGTACAAGAGCCGTACGCACCGTATGTGGCGGGAATCGACCTGCGGGTCGGTGAAGGCGTCCACCTGGGGTACGCGTGCGTCGTCCTCGGCGGTTGACGGGTCCGCCGCGCCGGTAGTGTCGAAATCGGCGGTGCTGAGCTCGATCTTTTCGTCGGGAAAGGAAGTGAGCATGCGAAGCAACGGGCCGATCGTGGTCGGTGTGGACGGGTCCGCCGGATCGGCGGCGGCGGTCGCGTGGGGAGCGCAGGCGGCCGCGCAGCATCGGGCGCCGCTGTGTCTGGTGCACGTGCTGGATCCGGTCGCCGACTACGGGCCCGGCGTCACCGAACCGCTCACCAGCACCGACTACGCCCGATTGGAGGGGCACGGTCGCTGGGTGCTGGACACCGCGACCGAGGAGGCGCTCATCGCGGTCCGGGCGTTGCACGACATCGAGATCACCACCGAGTTGGTGTACGAGCCGGTCGGTCCGGCGCTGCTGGACCGTACCCGCGGAGCGCGGATGATGGTGGTCGGAACCCGGGAACGCGGGACCGTCCGGCGCGCTCTGCTCGGGTCGGTGAGCGCGGCGCTGGCCCGCCGGGCGCGCTGCCCGCTGGTCGTGGTCCGGGAGGGCGCGCCGCTCAGCCCGGAGGCCAGGAAGCAGCTGATCGTGGTCGGGGTGGACGGTACGGAGGTCAGTGAACCCGCCATCGAAGCGGCACTGCACGAGGCCTCGTCGCGGGATGTGCCTCTGCTGGCACTGCACGTGTGGACCGGCGTCGAATTGCCGTCGGCGAGGGCGGAGCTCGCGGGTGACACCGAAAAGCAGATCGTGCTCGCGGAGAGCCTCGCCGGATGGCAGGAGCGCTTTCCGGACGTCGAGATCCGGCGCGAGATCGTGACCGATCGGCCCGAGCGCTGTCTGCTCGAACGCTCCGAGCGAGCCCAGTTGCTCGTGGTCGGTAGCCGGGGCCGAGGTGGGTTCGCAGGCATGCTGCTCGGCTCGACCAGTCAGGCGCTGCTGCTGTCGGTGGCGTGCCCGATCATGATCGTCCGCGACCTGTCGATGGTGGTCCGCCACCTGCCCGACTGAGCGTTACGCTCCGGTCGTCGAACCCGGCCGGACGATCATCAGAACGGTGACCGCCGCCCACAGCAGGTTGAACACCCCGGTGTCCATGGCGAGACGGCGGATCAGCGTCGGTGTCGTCCCGGTGAGGTCTGCCAGGATCTTCTGCTGTCCCGGCAGCACGAGCAGTGCGAGCACACCCGCCGCGGCGGCCGTCAACCCGATCGACACCATCAGCCATGCGTCGCTGAGCACGCCGAGACTCAGCGCGGTGAGCAGACCGAAGGCCGGGACGAGCACGCCGAGCAGAGCGTAGACCCGGCAGATGCGATGCAACGTGCCGAGGACGGCGCGGCTGTGCTCGGCTCCGGATGGGGCGAGGGCGCGGCGGGTGGTGGCGGGAAACATGCTGGCAGCCACCGTCACGGGTCCGACGGCAATGATCACGGCGAGCACGTGGACCGAGAGCAGGAACTTCGTCACGGCGGTCGACACTAGTAAGCGCGGCGCGTACGAGAAATTGGCGAAAGTGCCATATAGCGATTGATTCTCGCCATTAGCCTTGAACTGCCCACTCCTCCCAGGGCGCACTAGATCGGCATTGGCTGAAATCGACCGGATAACTACGCTATTGCCATGCACACCGTGGTCGTACTCGCGCTGGACGGAGTGATCTCGTTCGATCTGGCCACGCCGGTGGAGGTGTTCGGGCGAACCTGCCTGCCCGACGGACGCCCCGCCTATCGCGTGCTGGTCTGCGCGCCCGCGCCGACGGTCGACGCGGGCGTGTTCACGCTGTGTGCGTCCCGGGGGCTCGACGCGCTGGCCGAGGCCGACACGATCGTGCTGCCCGGCTGCGCCGATCCGGGCCTGCCGGTGCCGGCCGAGGTGATCGACGCGCTACGCCGGGCCGCCGCCGCGGGCACCCGTATCGCGTCGATCTGTTCCGGCGCCTTCATCTTGGCGGCGACCGGATTGCTGAACGGCCATCGCGCGACCACGCACTGGCTCGCCACCGCGGAACTAGCGGCCCGCTACCCGGAGATAGAGGTGGACCCCGGCGTGCTGTACGTGGACAACGGTTCGTTGCTCACCTCGGCGGGCGCCGCGGCCGGGATCGATCTGTGCCTGCACATGGTCCGCCGCGACTACGGCTCGGCGGTGGCGGCGGACGCGGCCAGGAAATCCGTCGTGCCGCTGGAGCGGGAAGGGGGACAGGCGCAGTTCATCGTGCACGACCAGCCACCGACGCCGCGCGGCTCGGTGCTGGAGCCGGTGCTGCGGTGGATCCAGGACAACTCCGCGCGCGACCTCTCCCTCGACGAGATCGCCGTACAAGCCGGAATGAGCACCCGCACGCTCAACCGGCGGTTTCGCGAGCACACCGGAACGACGCCCCTGCAATGGCTGTTGCGTGCGCGCATCCGGCAGGCGCAGCATCTGCTCGAAGTCACCAGTCACCCGGTGGACCGGATCGCGGGCCAGGTCGGTTTCGGGTCGCCGACCGCGTTCCGCGACCGCTTCAAGCGAGTGGTCGGGACGAGCCCGCACAACTACCGGGCAGCCTTTCACGCCGACCGATGAGTTCTCGCGCGTCACCCCGTCGGATCAAGCGACCGAGTTCGCAACACCGATCCAGGAGCAACGCGCATGAGGAAAATCACCGCAGGCCTGTTCATCGCCCTCGACGGCGTCATCGAAGATCCGCAGAACTGGCACTTCCCGTATTTCGACGACGCCATGGGGGCGGCTGTCGACGCCCAACTCGGCGCCGCCGACACCCTGTTGCTCGGCCGCAGGACCTACGAGAGCTTCGCGGGCGCGTGGCCGGAGCGCGAAGCGGCGGGCGGCCCGGACGCGGCGTTCGGGAAGAAACTGGGCGATGCGCGCAAACTCGTGGTGACGCGGCAGAACCTCGAATTCACCTGGCGCAACTCCGAAGTGATCGGCGGCGACCTGATCGAGGCGGTGACGGCATTGAAGGGCGAGCCGGGCGGGGACATCGGCATGAGCGGCTCGGTCTCGGTCGTCCGTCAGTTGCTGGCCGCCGGTCTGCTGGACGAACTGCACCTGCTGGTGCATCCGATCGCGGTCGGCAAAGGCGAGCGCCTGTTCCAGGACGGTGCAACCACTGTTCCGCTGCGCCTGCTGTCCTCGGAGACCTTCGACACCGGGGTGCTGCACCTGGTTTACACCCGCGACGAGGCCGCGCTCGCCGGAACGTACGAAGACGCGAAAGTGCACCTTTCCCAGAGCGTTCGGTAAGAGTCGGCTCCGGATCGCGCAGGGGGTTGCCGCTGAGTTTCGGTCCAGCGCTCGCCATTTCGAAACTCGGACAGTGCCAGTGCGAACTATATGGAGTGTCCGAGCGCTTTCGTGACGATGCCGCCGGTGACCGATTTGACGAGGTAGCTCGTGGAGTCGTGCGGCGACGCGCCGTTGTCGAAGTGCGGCTCGGTGACCGGAGCGACGGTGCCGCCGGGATACGGCGGGAAGAACACGGTGAGATCGAGGTGCGCCGCGACGAGATCGTCCTCGTCCACCAGGTTGTGCCAGTTCGTCACCGCCTTCGGCACGGTGCTCGGCTGCGGGCGCAGCCGGTCGTACACGACCGTGCGCAGGCCCAGTGGCGAGCCCATGGTCAGCAGGGACACCGGATGGTCGGTGCGGTGCAGCGCCTCGTAGGCCACCACGCTGCCGAGCGAGTGCGCGATCACCAGGCGCGTTTCGGGGCCGATCTGGTCGAGCACCTGCCGCTGGGCGTACTCCCGCACCTCGTCGTCGGTGAAGTACCGGGTGACCTGGGACAGTGCCGCTATGACGAACTTCTGGGCCAGCCCGAACCCGAACGGCGCGAACCAGCGCAAGCGCATCAGCGCGTTCAAAGCGGGCCGCAGCCTCGCGTTCGCTCCCTGCGCCACCGCGTCCGGCGGCGGGGGAGTGCCGAGTCGGCGGGCCGTCGCCCGATCGCGCTGGTCACCGGCGTGCTCCATGGCTGTCGCGAGCCACGTGGCCGCGAGTTGCTCCATCAGGTCGAGTTGCTCGTCGTCGAGTTCGGTCCCCGCACCCTGGGCGCCCTCGACCAGGAACCGATTGCCGTAGAACGCCATGCGGGTCGACAAGTCGCCGGGAGTACCGTTGCGCCACAATCGGTCCGCCAATTCGGGTGCGCCGTAGTTGCGTACGCCTCCGGCGAGTCCGGGCAACCAGCGCGCCTCCAGCGTGTCGGCCGATTCCTGTTCCTGCGCGATGCCGTGCACGAGGACGATCGTCGCCAACGTCCCACCCCTTTCGATCCCCGGTGTCGGGAACAGTGTCCCTCATCGGAGGCGGGATCGGCAGCGTGGCTCATCGTCCGGAACGGTTCCGTGCGCGAATCGCTTTGCCCAGTGGGGCAATCGAATTGGCGAGTCCGAACAGCACCCGCTCGGCGATCGAGTGCTGCGGGGGCAGCACGGCGAGTTGGCGGGCGAGTTCCAGCCCGTTGACGATCGCCGTGTTCGACTCGATCAGCCCCTCGCGCACGACGAACACGTCGGTGCCCAGCAGATCGAGGTGTCTTCCGTTGGGGGCCAACCCGATCAGCGGCGCGGTGCCGTCGAACCGGCCGTGCATGCGCCAGTGCACCACGGCACGCTCGTCTTGCGCTGTGACCGAGAGGATCTCCATCGTCAGGTCGGGGACCGCGGCGTGCACGTCACGGAAGAAGGCCACGACCTCGCCCGGAGCGCGCAGATCGGCGACGCCGACGAACACGTCGATCGCACCCGGCCGCCAGCAGTCGGAGACGGTTTGCCAGTCCTGCTCGCCGATGGCCTCGACGTAACGACGCGCCACCGAGCCCGGGTCGCCTGAGTTCGTCAACGGTAATCCTTTCGTCATCGCGATAGTGACCTATTCGGGGATGACCGCGCTCCACGCCCACGCCCGACATCCTGCTCGTCCCGACGGGCCCGGCCCGGCGGCGGCCGCGGTCGACGACGCGCTGCCGGCCTGGCTGCGGCGAGCGCACCGGAGCCCCACCCGGTGGACGAGCTCGGTGTGCACGGGTTCGCTGGTACTGGCCGCGGCCGGACTGCTGGACGGACGCCTGCCACGACGCATCGGCCGGCGCAGTCGGCATTGCGCGCACTCGGCGCGGACGTTCGCCCGGAGGAACGAGTGGTGCGTAACGGGAGAACAGCTACGGCCGCAGGAGTCTCCGCAGGCATCGATCTGGCGCTGTGGCTGGTCGGGGACGTCTTCGGCGCGGAGCAGCCACAGATCGCTCAATTGATCATCGAGTACGACCCGCAGCCGCCGTACGACGCCGGTCACGTCGGCAAGGCCTCGCGCGCCGTGCGGCGGGCCGCCACCGCCCAGTGGGAAATCTTCAGGCGTCCCGCCATTTGATCGAGCAACCCATGCTCGGCCGGTGTGGTTCGGGCGCGGGCTCGCCCGCGAGCACGGCCTCGACGGCCGTGCGCAAGTCGTCCCCGGTCAGCGGCTTGCCGTTCCCGGGCGTCGATTCGTCGAATGCGCCGCGGTAGGCGAGTCGGAGGTCGGCGTCGTAGAGGAAGAAATCGGGAGTGCATGCGGCGCGGAAGGCCCGCCCCACGTGCTGCTCCTCGTCGACGAGATAGGGAAACGTCCAGCCCGCGCGGATCGCTTGGTCGCGCAGCCGCAGCGGTGCGTCGTCCGGGTAGGCGGTCGCGTCGTTGGTGCAGATGGCCACGGTCGGCATGGACGGCAGCGAGTCGACCAGTTCGCCGAGCGCGGCCTCGATGTGCTTGACGTAGGGGCAGTGATTGCACGCGAAGACGACCAGCAGACCGGGTCCGTCCGCGAAGTCGTCGCGGGAGTAGATCCGCTGGTCGAGATCGGGTAGAGCGAAGTCGGGTAGCGGTGTGCCGATGGGAACCATGTGTGAGGTATGCGCCATGGTGTGCCTTCCGTCGGGATCGCAGAGGACAGCGGGAGCCTAACCCCGTGTCGTCCGATTCGTCGGAAATACGCCGATGAACGGTCAGTCGGCGTGGCGGGCTTCTCAGCAGGTCAGATCGGCCGGATCAGTGTTCGCTCCGCACAGCACCACGCACACCCGCTCGCCGGGCCTAAGTCGGAACGCCGGCTCCGCGCCGCGTATCGCCGCCAAGGCGGTCGCCGCGGCGTGCTCGACGGCGAGGCGGCGCTGCGCCCACAGCTCGCGGCGCGCCGCCACGATCGCGTCGTCGTCGACCAGCACCGAGGCCACGTCGTAGCGCTGTGCGGCCGTCAGCGCCAGCTGCGAGGCGCGCCGGGCGCCGAGCGAGTCGGCGGCGATCGAGTCGACCTCCACGTCCACGACCTGTTCGGCCTCGATCGCGGCGTGCAGCGCGCGGCAATGAACCGGTTCGACGGCGACGGTCCGGACGCCGTAGTGATCGGCGGCGGTGGCCACACCCGCGAACAGCCCGCCGCCGCCGACCGCGACCACGACGGCGCCGAGATCGGGGATGCGCTCGTGGATCTCGGTCATGAGCGTGCCCGCACCGGCGGCGATCAGCGGGTTGTCGTAGGCGTGGGAGAGCAGGGCGCCGGTGGCGTCGGCGAATTCGCGACTGGCCGCGAGCGCGTCGGCGTATTGCGTCCCCACCAGGCGGACGTCGGCGCCATAGGAGGTCAACCGGTCCACTTTGACCCGCGGCGCGGTGGTCGGCAGGAACACCGTGGCGGGAATTCCCTGGCTGCGCGCTGCCCACGCGCACGCGAGTCCGGCGTTGCCGCCCGAGGCGATCGTCACGCCTACCCGAGGTAACGTCCCGTTCTCGCGATGCGTGAGCAAGAAGTTCAGCGCACCCCGGGCTTTGAAGCTGCCGGTGTGCTGCAGGAACTCCAATGCGAACCACAGCTCGCCCGTGTGGTCGGCCTGCGCCACGGCCACCGGTCTGACCAGCCCGGCCACCCGTTCGGCAGCGGCCTTCACGTCGCTGTGGGTCAGTTCCATCGAACTCCTCGGTACCGTGCCGCTCAGTACTCGCGGCGGTGCGGGGCGAACTCCAGGGTGAGCAGGGCGGCGGCGGCGATGACCACTTCGCGCCAGCGGATCAAGGCGTAGCGCTGATCCGACAGCGCGTGGAATTTCCGCAGGAAGCGGTAGAGCGATTCCAGCCGGATCAGTGGATCGGCGAGGTGCACCAGCACGTAGAGCAGCGTGGCCGTGCGCGATTTGTCCTTCTCGGCGAACAGTTCCGGGAAGGGGGCGAAAGCCAGCGAGATACGGTGGATATCGTGCGCGGCGGCGTAGTCGACCAGATCGACGATCATGCGTTCGTCCAGGCCGTTGGGTGCGTCCTTGCGCCGCCACGGCACGTCGAGGCTCAGTTCCCGGCCCCGGTCCGAGATGCCGTAGCGCTGGAAGCCAACGGGATTGCCGTCGGCGTCGCTGGCGATGACCACCAGCATGTTGGGATTCCGTCCGTCGAGCAGGTGGTCCAGGATCATCGAGAAGCCACGGGTCTGCCTGCCGCGCCGCCATTCGTCGACGATGGCCAGCAGTTCCTCGCGTCGTTGTTCGGTGAGGGCCGACTCGTACACCACCTCGGTGGTGACGCCGAAATTCTTGGTCCGGCTCACGGCTTGGCGCAGGTTGCGGAACTTGCGGCCGACGAGGTCGAACTCGTCCACATCGAGCACCACGTCGCGGCCGATCGGTACCGCGTGCAGCCCGCGATGCTCCAGCGCCCACACCTGCCACAGGTCCGCTAGTTCCGGGCTCGCGCCCAGCACGGCGACGCGCCAGCCCTGGTTGACCGCGAAGTCGGAGAACGCGGCGACCAGTTCGGGGAAGGCCGCGCGATCACCGATCGGGTCGCCCGCCACGGCGGCGATGCCGAAGCGAGCGCGATAGCCGATCGCGGCGGTCGACGACGCGTTGAAGAAGTAGGTCTTCGACGAGTGCAAGGCGAACGGCGCCAGCGCATCGCCCTCGGTGCGGCCGACCAGTTCTGCCACTCGGTACAGCTGGTCGGGCTGCGGTTTGCTGGCTATCGGCAGCACCAGAACGAAGCCGGTGGCGGCCAGCAGCACGAATCCGGCGCCGGGATGCTCGGCGCGGTAGGCCAGGTGCGCGACGGCCAGCACCAGCACCGCGGCGGTGAGGTGCGGAAGCGTGATCGGCCTGCGCAGGTGCAGCCCTCGCGCGACGAAGACGCCGGACAGCGCGAGTGCGACGAACCAGCCGTGGTCGACGGTCTCGTTCGAGGTGGCGTTGGCCTCGTAGGCCAGGATCACCGCGATCAGCAGCGCCAGGGTGATCAGCGTGGCGCGCGCGGCGGGCGTGGTGGTGAAAGCGGCTTCCCGGTAGCCGCTGAGGGTGGTGGCGCGCAGTGTGCGCGAGCTGGAGGTTCCCTGACCGTCAGGCACGAGCGGGCTCCGCTCTGCCCGCGCGCTTCGCTACCCACGACAGTTTCGCCATGGTGGCCCTCCAGATGATCGCCTACCGAACACACTATGCGCACCGGACGGTCCAGGGGAAATGCCTTTCCGAACCGTCGGGTAGCCCGGGGGCACGAACCGAGCCGGACGCAGGGCACGTGCCGCCCCAGGGGCAAACATCGGATGAATCCCGTTTTATTCCTTCGCCAGGGCCGCTTCCAGTCGTGCGATCTGATCGGGTGGCGTGGACCGTCCTGATCGGCGTGAGCGACCAGCAGTTCCGCCGTGATGCCCGCCGCGTGGTGGCGCGGGCTGTCCGGGCGGGCCGCGATCCGATCGCCGAAGGTCGCCGCCGACGTCACGGGCGAAATCATCGGGGCTCCGAGGTCGGATTTCGGCGGTCAACCGGTGCGATGCCGGCCGCGCGATGTGCGCCCGCGCGACGACATAGGAGAATCCTCGGCTGCAGACCGATTGCCCGAATGTGCGCGGAGCATGATCGAAGCAAATCGACAATTCAACCCTATTTCTTTCTCTTGGGGGCTGATTCGGTCGATTGCAGTCCGATTGCTGATTCCTCGGCGTGTATCCGCGATTTTCCGCTGTCCCGTTGTCATGCTCAGTGCCTGGCTGATCCGAACCAACCGCCTGAGGAGTGGGCGCGACGAGAGGTCCGACTGTGAAACTGAGCTGGATGGCGATTGCCGCGCTGGTAGTCGCTGCTGTGTCCGGGTGTTCCGACGATCCTTCGGAGGGGTCGGCGGCGACCTCGACCACCGTCGGTGCCGCCTCGAGCGCTCCGGCCACGACGGCCGGAGCGCGCGACGACGAGGCGGCGGACGGCGGGCTCCGGATTTTGCTGGGTGAAGTAAAGAAAGTTCCGGTGCCCGCCGATGCGGTGCTCGATATCCGGGCTCCCGCCGCTTGGGGTCAAGCCGTCGGTGGTATTCGCTGCACAGTCACCGATAGTTCCGGCCGGAATGAAGATCTGCGCTCGTCGGACGCGAAGAAGACCGAGACGTTCGGCGGGACGGAATGGGTGACGGTGTGGACGTTCTCCTCCGCCCCGAACAGCGACGTCACCGTGGGTTGCCGGGACGCGGAGTCGAAGATCGCTGCCGCTCATCGGGATCCGTATCTGCGCGTCGTGCCGCGCGAGATCGTCCCGATCGCGCCGCCGCAGCGCTGATCGCACCGGCGCGGTGCCCGGCTGTTCAGGCGGCGGCGCGCACCTCGACCGGCCGGTAGACGCGAGACGCGAGGGACTGCAACACCATCAGGCGAGTCAGTTGGTTGCGCAACCAGATGCGGCCGCCGGTGGCCGGAATCAGCATGGAACTGCTCGCCCGCACCGAACGCTGTGCCCGCAGCACGGTCGGACGCAGGGCTTGCTCATAGCGGCGGAAGGCGATCCGATGGTCACCGCCCGCTGCGGCCAGCTCGGTCGCGAGCAGATGTGCGCCCTCGATGGCCAGCGCCGCGCCCGCGCCCGACAGCAGCGTCGCGCAGTAACCGGCGTCGCCGACCAGCGCGACCCGCCCCTTCGACCAGGCCGGTATGCGGACCTGGCTCACCGCGTCGAAATAGAAGCCGTCGTCGGCGGCGGCCTGGTCGAGCAGGGTGGGCACCTGCCAGGCCTGGTCGTCGAAATACCCGCGCAGCAGGGCTTTCTGGGCATCCTGGTCGCGGTGGTCGACCTCGAGCACGCGGTCCTCGCGGAAGGCGAAGAACGCCGTCGCGGTGTCGTGGGCCCCCGAGCGGTAGACGCCGGCCACCTTCCCCGGCGTGTTGTAGAGCGTCACCGAGTGCGGACGTCCGAGCTCGGTGTCGATACGCGCGGTGGCGAAGTACACACCGAGGTGGTGCAGCGCGTCCGCCTCGGGTGCCACGGCGAGATTCCTTGTCCGCGAATGCAATCCGTCGGCGCCGAGAACCAAGTCGAATTCGGCCTGCTTGCCGCTGTCGAAGGTCACCTCGACGCCGCCTTCGTGCTGATCGATCGCGGCGATCGAATCTCCGAAGCTGAACTCGACGTCGTCGGCGGTCGCCTCGTACAGCACCTGGGCCAGGTCGCCGCGCATGATCTCGAGGTCGCCGTCCCCGTTGAAGGTGCTGGTGCTCATGCCCGCGACGCGGCGGTCGGCGGCGTCGACGAAGGTCAACTCGCGGATGTCGGTGGCTCGTTCGCGCAGCCGCGGCAGCACACCCATGCGCTCCGCGATCCGCACCGAATTGGCCCGGATGTCGACGCCGTTGCCGCCCGGGCGCAGTGCGGGGCTGCGCTCGACCACCGTGGGCCGGAAGCCGTTGCGCACCAGCCAGTACGCGAGCGTCGGTCCGGCGATGCTCGCGCCGGAGATGAGAATGCGGGGTTCGTGGGCCATGAGTGCCTCCTTCATCGACTGACCGTTGGTCAGTCATGAATGTAAGACACTGACCATCGGTCAGTCAACAGGTAGGATCTGTACCGTGAGCGACGAGACGACCACCCGCGCGCGCATCCTCGAGGTGGCCATGGACCTGTTCGGGACGCATGGTTACCACCGCACCTCGGTACGCGCGATCGCCGAGCAGCTGGGCATCTCCAAGGCGGGCGTGCTGTACCACTACCCGAGCAAGTACGACATCCTGGCCGGTTTGGCCGAACCGTTGCTCGTCACCATGGAACGCGTCGTCGCCGAGGCGGCCGATCCCGATCCGTGCGAGGCGCAACGTCGCGTGATCGAAGGGTTGCTCGACGTGTTCCTCACGCATCGCTACCTGCTCCGGCTCAATGTCCGAGACCTGGCATTGGCCGCTCCAGGAACCATTTTCGAGCGGTTCAGCAAGGCCATGATGCAGGCGAACATCCTGGTGGCGGGGCCGGACGCCACCTTCGCGGAGCGCGTTCGAGCCACCCAGGCGGTGGCGGGGCTCAGTGACCCGGTGGTGCTGTACGCCGAGGCTCCGGTCGAACAGTTGCGTGCGGAGGTGCTGGAAGGAGTGCGCCTGCTGTTGGCGCCCGCGGACCGGACGCGGCCCGCGTCGGCGTCCAGGGGAAGGCCGGCGGCGATGACCGAGGAGCGGATCGAACTCGCCCGGCGGATGCGTGACACGGAGCGCCGCAGTATCCCGGACATCGCCCGGGAGTTGGGTGTCTCCCGGGCGACGCTGTACCGCTATCTCAAATAAATCGTCTTATTGAGACGATATTTTTGAGACAAGCCGCTCGTGTTCGTCGGAGGCCCGGGGTAGCGTCGGCGGCATGGACGATGCCGCCTACCGCGAGCGGCCGTCGAGGTACGCGGGCGCCGTGTTGTGGACCAAGACCGTCGACGCCAGTGGCTCCGCGTTGCCGGTGCTGCCCGACGGCTGCATGGATCTGATCTGGATGAACGACCGGTTGGTCGTCGCGGGACCGGACACCCGTGCCCACCATCCCGGTGGAACGTCCGGCGATCGGTATGTCGGCGTCCGGTTCTTCCCGGGAACCGCGCCCGCGTTGCTCGGCGTCCCGGCGTGCGAGTTGCGTGACCGGCGAGTGGATCTGGCTCAGCTGTGGCCGTCGGCGATGGTCCGGCCGCTGGTCGACCGGATCGCGGGTGCCGGAGATCAGGCGGCAGCGCTGGAACACCTCGTGCGCCGGCGCGCGGCCGAGACCGAACCGGCAGATCCGCTCCTGCGGAAGCTGGTCGGCGCGCTCGACGCCGGGTGGCCGGTGGCGGCGGTCGCCGACACGGCCGGGCTCGGCGAGCGGACCCTGCGCCGCCGCTGCCTGGATGCCTTCGGCTACGGCCCGAAAACCCTTGCGCGGGTGCTGCGCTTGCAACGCGCGCTGGGGACGGCACGCCAGGGCGTACCGCTCGCCGAAACCGCGACGCGAGCCGGTTTCGCCGACCAGGCGCACCTGTCGCGCGAGGTGCGCGCGCTGGCCGGGATCCCGCTGGGAAAGCTCCTCGCCCAGTCCTAGAGAGCGGCGTACAGGTCGACGCCGTTGCCGTCCGGGTCCTGCACCACCGCGTAGCGCTGCCCCCAGAAGGCGTCCCACGGCTTCAGTTCGCCGTGGTATCCAGCGTCCACGAGTTCGGCGTAGACGGCGTCGACTTCAGCGGGATCCGAGCAGCGAAAGGCGATTCCGAGTCGGCCCGCTCCGGTCGATGGCGTCCAGTCGGCATGGAAGGAGCGGATGACGGTTTCGGTGTCCAGCGTGAGCCGCAGGCCGTTGGGCAGAGCCGCCTCGGCATGCCCCTCGTGTTCCGAGCCGTCCGGGAAGTCGAGACCGAGGCGACGGTAGAAGGTCACCGCGGCGGCCATATCGCGGACGACGATGCCGATCACGTCCAGTTGTGGTGTCATGCCGGCAGCGTAGGCAGTGCCGCGGGGGCGCGTCTTGAACGAATCGGACAGCGCCTACCGCGCGGGTGCGGGGACCAGTTCGGCGATGAGATTCTCCACCAGGATGCGAATGTGGTCGCGGATCGTGCGCACCACATCGATGGTCTGGTCGGCGGGATCCGGCAGCATCCAGTCGCGGTAGCTGATGCCGGGGAAGAACGGGCAGGCGTCGCCCGCGCCCATGGTGACCACCACGTCGGAGATGCCGATCGCGTCCATCGTGAGCGGCTTGGGGGTGTGTCCTGAGATATCGATGCCGATCTCGGCCATGGCGTCCACCACCGTGGCGTTCAGGGTGTCGGCCGGTGCGCTGCCCGCCGACCGCACATCGAACCGGTCGCCCGCGAGGGCGGTGAGGAACCCGGCGGCCATTTGCGAACGGCCCGCGTTGTGTTCGCAGACGAACAGCACACTGGGCTTGTGGGACATGGGAACGCCTTTCGATGTGCAAGGTGGAGCATAAGTGTGCTGGCTGGCGGACCGGCCGCCCGGCTGGGTGAGCCGAAACGCTTTCGGAGCGTATGAGATACGTATACCAGCGAGCCGTGAATCGTTACGGCGCGCCGTGCCTTCGTGTGCGCGCGCGTACGGTGGTCGCAGGTCAGAGCCCGAATCCGAGATCGCGCCGCCGCCGCGTACTCGCATGCCGGAGGGGACTGGACGGTAGTGCAGGAGTGTTCGCCCGAAGGGGCGCACCGGAAGGCACGAGGAAGGCCGCGGCATCCAGAGACGTTGCGGTTCGCGAGCTTTCGGCAGCGCGGGACGATACGCGATTCGATCCGGCGAGCGCACAGGCTCAGGACGTGCGGGCATCACCCCGGTAGCCGCTGTTATGCGGATCACTACGCAACGCGCGATATCACATCGCCGAACGCGCTTCGGTCTCTTGCACCGCCGACACGTGTACCCCGGTCGATGCGAGGTCGACCGGGGTACACGCGCGAATCAGCGGAATGTCATGGCCGCGGGGATCGAATCGTCTCGCCCGCCGCGCATGTCCACCGGAGAAGGGATTATTTCCCGGAGGCGGATCAGATCGGACGCAGGTCGATCATCTTGCGCAGCCGCTGACGATCGCGTTCGAGGCGGCGGGCTTCATAGGCGATCGGGAAGTAACGCAACCGCTCCGGCAGCAGCGGCACCAGTCGCGCGATCAGCCGGCCGAGCATCCGGAGCTTGCGCTCGTCGGCCGCGGTCCAGGTCAGGCCGAGCTTCTGGCGCGCAACCTCGGGCGTGGTGCCGACCGTCACGAAGTACTGCAGCCAGCCGATCGGCGCGGCCGCCGCTTTCCAGGCCGGACGCAGCACGCGCGGCAGTTGCTTCGGCGGCGCGACGGAGCGGATCACCCGCAGGTAATCACGCGCGGTGTCGGTGGCGACCAGATGGTTCGCGACGGTGTCGTCGAAGAACTTCTCGAATTCGGTGTAGTTCGCCGGGATCTCCTTGGGCGCCACCGAGAAATTGCGCAACAGCTGCAGCGTCTCCTGGAAGTACGCTTCCTTGTCCGCCGCGGTGAGCGGGCGCTTGGCGAAGTACTTGGCGCTTTCGGTGAAGGCGAACGTCCCGGTGTGCAGCACCCAGGCCCACGGGGCGCTGGACAGCGCGGTGTGGCGCACGCCGTTGGCGTCGGTGGTGTTCAGTGACGCGTGCAGCTCCCGCAGGCGGTCGGCCTCGGCGAGCGCCTCGTCGCCGCCGTAGACCCACATCATCACCGAAGCCAGGCTGCGCGTGGCACGTCCCATCGGATCGGTGCGGAAGGTGGAGTACTCGTCCACCACCGCGGAGATGGTCGGTTCCATCGTTTGCAACAGGAAGGCCGAGCCCGCGGTGAGGGAGAACGTGATCAGACCGGTCTGTTCCCACATGCGGGTTCCCGGTTCGATCGGGCGGCGGGGCGGCAGCGTACGCGCGCCGGTGGATTCGCGTGCGACGGACGCGGTCATCGTGATCTCCCTTGATCGGCCGAACTCATACAATGAGATAATAACCCTAACAATCTCTCATCGTCTATCCGTGTCCGATCTCGTCGCTGCCCCTAGGCTGTGCAGATATGACGACCGAGTGGCGCAGTCGTACCGGCCGGATCGGAGTACTCACGGGCGCGGGCATCTCCACCGATTCCGGCATCCCGGATTTCCGCGGCCCGCGCGGGGTGTGGACGAAGGATCCGATCGCCGAATTGCTGTCGACCTATCAGAACTACGTGGCCGACGGAGGCTTGCGGGAACGCGCCTGGCTCGCGCGGCGGGACAATCCGGCTTGGCAGGCCGTCCCGAATGCCGCGCACAACGCGCTCGCCGACTTGGAGCGGGCCGGGCGAGCGGTCACCATCATCACCCAGAACATCGATCGCCTCCATCAGCGGGCGGGGTCATCGCCGGATCGGGTGATCGAGATCCACGGCAACATGTTCGAGGTGGTCTGCATCGAATGCGATTACCAGACCTCGATGTCCGCCACCTTGGAGCGAGTGGCCGCGGGAGAACCCGACCCGCCGTGTCCGGACTGCGGTGGCATCCTCAAGTCCGCCACCGTGATGTTCGGCCAGCAGATGGACCGCCGCACCATGACCAAGGCCGCGCTCACCGCGGAGACGAGCGACATCTTCCTGGCTATCGGAACGTCGTTGCAGGTCGAGCCCGCCGCGTCGATGTGCTCCATCGCCGTGCGCAGCGGCGCGGATCTGGTGATCGTGAACGCCGAGCCGACGCCGTACGACGCCATGGCCACCGAGATCATCCGCGAACCCATCGGCACGGCCGTGCCCCGTCTGGTCGCGGAGCTCCTCGCCGATCCACCGGAGTGAAGCCTGCGGTGCGCCGGGTTCAGCCGACCGGGCCGAGTACCCGGTCGAGGTAGGGATTGGCGAAACGCCCTTTCGGGTCGAAGCGGCGGCGCACCTCGGCGAACCGATCCCAGTCGGGATAGCGGCCGCGCAGCGTCGCGGCGGTCTGGAAGTGGCGTTTACCCCAGTGCGGGCGGCCCTGGAAGCGGTCGAAAACCGCTTCGCAGGCGCGGAAGTATGGCTCGAAGTCCATGCCCCGGTACTGGTGCACCGCGATGTAGCAGGTGTCGCGGCCTGCCGCCGGGGACAGGAACGCGTCGTCGGGCGCGACCCACCGCACCTCGATGGGCATCGGGGTGTCGAATCGAGTGGACAGTTCCTTGATCTCGCGGATCGCGTCGACGGAGTGCTCGCGCGGGATCGCGTACTCCATCTCGGTGAAGCGGATCAGGCGCGGCGACGCGAACACCCGGTAGGAGCGGTCCACCTGACGCCGGTAGCTGCCCGCATAGGCGGCGCTGCGCTGGATCAACGGGAGCAGGCGCGGCTGCCTGCGGCTCAGGCCGCACAGCGCGTCGAACAGGTAGTTGGACAACAAGATGTCGGTGAACCAGTCCACCGCTCTGGGGCGCGGCTGTTCGGGCAGGAGCACGCGGTTGTTGCGCTTGGTCATGGCCAGCGGGCTGTGCGCGAACATGTAGAACTCGAAATGCTCGTTGCCGTCGACGAACGAGTCCAGGTCGGCGAGCACGTCCTCCACCGGGATCGGTCGCTCGATGCCCTCCAGCACGAAGGACGGCGCCATCCGCAGCGTCAGGGCGGTGACGACGCCCAGTGCGCCGATGCCGACGCGCGCCGCGCGCCAACCGTCGGGATCGGTCTGCTCGTTCAGTTCCGCCAGGGTTCCGTCGGCCTGCATCAGTTCCACCGAATGCACTGCGGCGGAGAGGTTCTGCAAAGTCGCGCCGGTGCCGTGGGTAGCGGTGGCGATGGCGCCCGCGACGGTCTGCACGTCGACGTCGCCCAGATTCGGGAAGGCGAGGCCGTGCTCGTGCAGGGCGGTGCTGGCGGCGTTCAGGCTGATGCCCGCCTCCACCCGGACCAGGCCGCTCGCCCGGTCGACGTCGAGCACGCGGTTCAGGTTCGCCAGGCTCAGCAAGGTGCCGTCGGTCAGGACGGCGTCGGTGAACGAATGCCCGCTGCCCGCGACGCGCACGGTCCGGTCGTCGGCTTCGGCGTCGGCGAGCAGGCCGGCCAGTTCGTCGACGGAGCGCGGCGTGGCGAGGAGTGCGGGTGCGCAGCGTTGATCGCCGGCCCAGTTCACCCACGAATTGGTCATGTGTCCAACTCTACGGGAGTGTGTGTGACCCGCGCTACTTACGGTTCGTTTTCGCTACCTCTTGCGCCAGCTGCAGGTCAGCTGTTGCTTGGCGTGCTCGACCTCGTCGTCGCTCAGCGGGGGGACGACGAGATGCTGACGCGGCGTCTTGTCGCCGCGCACGCCGTTCAACATGATGGCCATATACCGCTGCCAGACATCGGGATTGACCGGCCTGGCGAACTCGGCGAGACCGTCGACCATGTGCACCAGCGCGAAGAAATCCGAGGGCTCGATGCCGTCGGCGAGCACGCCCGCGTCGCGGGCGCGTGCGCAGATGGCGTGCACCTTCGGCTTGATGCGATCGCGCACGACCGCGAATCGGTCGGTCTCGTCGTCTTCGAGTTCCAGCATGACTTCGCTGAATCCGCGATTCGTGGCCATGTGCCGACACGCGTATTCGAAGAACTCGACGAGTCCGAACCAGGGATCGGGATGCCGGTAGGCGGCGTCGGCCGCGTCGGCGAAATCGTTCAGGTTCTGGTCGAAGACTTCGACGATCAGTTCCTTCTTGTTCGCGAAGCGGCGGTACACCGTGCCGACACCCACACCGGCGCGCTCGGCCACGTCGTCGAGAGTGATCTCGAGTCCGTGATCGGCGAACAGTTCCCGCGCCGCGGCGATGATCCGCTGCTGATTGCGCGCGGCATCGGCCCGCAGGCGCCGGGGTGGAGAGGCGACCGTGGCGTGATTCACACCGCCATTCTATCAACATCGGGGATTAACCGGAGGTGTTGTCTCCGTTATCGTGATAGCTTCTTCGAGTAAGCGGAGGAGCATTCTCCGGATCAATGCTCGAGACAAAGGGTACACATGACTACCGCGATCGACCGCGGGGCCCCGGCCCCGGAGCGAACGGGAAGTGGGCGGCGCGGCTCGCACGCCCTGCGCTGGTGGGTGCTGGCCGTCCTCGGCGTCGCTCAGCTCATGGTGGTGCTGGACGCGACCGTGGTGAACATCGCCCTGCCCGCTGCCCAGCAGGACCTCGGCTTCAGTGACGGCGACCGCTCCTGGGTGGTCACCGGCTACGCCCTGGCGTTCGGCAGCCTACTGCTGCTCGGCGGACGCCTCAGCGACCTGTTCGGCAGGCGCACCACCTTCATCATCGGTCTGGTCGGCTTCGCGGTCGCCTCCGCCGTCGGTGGCGCGGCCACCAGTTTCGAGATGCTCGTCGCGGCTCGTGTCGGACAGGGTGTCTTCGGCGCGCTGCTGGCTCCCGCCGCGCTCTCGCTGCTCACCGTGACCTTCACCGAACCGTCCGAGCGGGCGAAGGCGTTCGGCATCTTCGGCGCCGTCGCCGGCACCGGCGGCGCGATCGGGCTGCTGCTCGGCGGCGCACTGACCGAATGGGCCTCGTGGCGCTGGGTGATGTTCGTGAACCTCGCCTTCGCCGCCGTCGCCCTGGTGGGGGCCGTGCTGTTGCTGGCCAAGCACACGAGCACCGAGCGGCCCAAGCTCGACATCCCCGGCACGGTGGTGGTCACCGCGGGCCTGTTCGGTATCGTCTACGGGTTCTCGCACGCGGAATCGGACGGGTGGACCAACGGCGTCACCCTGGCGTTCCTGCTCGGCGGTGCGGCGCTGATCGCGGTGTTCGCCTGGTTGGAGACCCGGGTCGCGCACCCGCTGCTTCCGCTGCGGATCGTGCTCGACCGGATGCGCGGCACCTCCTACCTGACGGTCTTCATCATGGGCATCGGGATGTTCGCGATCTTCCTCTTCCTCACCTACTACATGCAGCTGACCCTGGGCTACTCGCCGATCATGACCGGCGTGGCGTTCCTGCCGATGGTCGCCGCCATGGTGGCCTCCTCGACTACCGGCCCGTCGCTGCTGCTGCCGAAACTCGGCCCGAAGGTCGTGGTCAGCGGTGGCTTCCTGATCGCGGCGGCGGGCATGGCGTGGCTGACCCGGATCGGATTGGACACCGGCTACGTCACCCACATCCTGCCCGCGCTGATCCTGCTCGGGTTCGGCCTCGGCGGTTCGATGTCGACCGCCTTCCAGGGCGCCACCTCGGGCGTCCAGCACGAGGACGCCGGCGTGGCTTCGGCCATGATCAACACCAGCCAGCAGGTCGGTGGATCGATCGGCACCGCGCTGCTGAGCACCATCGCGGCATCCGCGGCCACGGACTACCTGTCCGCCCGCACCCCGGACCCGCTCACCATCGCCCAGTCCGCGATCGAGAGCTACACCACCAGTTTCTGGTGGGCCACGGCGATCTTCGTGGTGGGCGGCATCCTCACCGCGGTGCTCATGCCGAGCACGGCGCCGGTGCCCGCCGAGGGAGAGCCGGTGCTCGCCCACTGAACCGAGTGCGGCACCGCCGATCCGGTTTCCGGCACAGGGGCCGCCGTCCCCGCGATTCCGTCGCGGGGGCGGCGGCCGTCGTCGCTGTCCGAGCCGGGCGATCGCGGGTTCGTCGGCGAGCGCGGCGGTGCCCTCGCGAGGAGGGGTGGCGGGACTGTGCTCTGCGGTTGCCCGATCGGCCACTCCTGGCGCTCTACTCCGGTGTGGGGACGAGTCTTCCGCCATGGGCTGCGGCAATGATCCGGATCGCGGAGCCCTTCGCCGATTATCGCGCACGACACGCGGTGCTCGTCCGCCGCACACGGCAAAGCGCTCCCGAATCACCATTATTGGTGCAAAATACGAGGTAAGTAGATGTGGCGGGCTTTGCTGAACGCCATCGGCATTGTGCTCGATCCGGTCTCGTGCAGAGGTGGGCGGTCCTCTACCCGGCGTACGCGGTAAATGTCATGGGATGCTTTGCAATCGGAAACCCGATGATTCCGACCGCTTCGGTGTGGGTAGCCAAGGGGCTGCTGTGCACCCTTCTCGGTATCGGCGCACCCGGCGGTCGCACCACCTTCTCCACCCCACCCGCGAGGTTCGTAGACTCCTCGGACCGGGCGCGGCACTTCCCGCGCTCGTCCGCCTCGGGGGTGGCGGTGGCGTAGCCGGGGCGTCGGAGCCCGGCGCGGGCATGGCACGGTGAGTACCTGGTTCGGCTCGGCGATCGACGGGAACGGCACGACGGAAGGGGGCAGGCATGAGTGGTTCGCAAGCGGATGCCGCCGCGGCGGGACGGTGGCGGCCCGCGGCACGGCTCACCGTGCTGCTCGACGAGGACGACAAATGGCGGCACACGCCCCTGTATCACGAGATCGTGCGCCGGGCCAGAGACAGCGGCCTGGCGGGCGCCAGCGTGTGGCGCGGCATCGAGGGATACGGCGCGTCCTCGCATGTGCACACCACCCGGATCCTGGATATCGCCGACCACCTTCCGCTGATGCTGGTGCTGGTCGACGATTTCGAACGCCTGCGCGCCTTCGTCGAGCGGAACGCCGAACTGTTCACCTCGGTCAACGTCACATTGGCACCGGTGGACCAGTGGCAGGAAGGTGAGCGATGACCAGACCCCGCGGCAAGCCCGATGCCCCGGCCGGTTCTCCCGTAGCCCTCGCGGCACCAGCGGATTTCGCCTCGCCGATGCCGCCGGGCACGTCGGCCGTTACCATTGTCGGTTCGGCGCGGCTCGGCGATCTGAGCGGCGCGCCGGCGGGTGACCGACCGCTCGCCGCCGCGGAAGCGGGCTTCCGCACCGTGCCGACCACGTTCAGCATGGAGGGCTGCGAGTCGTTCCGGCCGGCGGCCGACATGAACGACGTGGCCGTGGGGTCGGCGGTGACCGGGCGGTCGTGGACATGATCCTGATGACGAGCCGGGCGCAGCCGATACGGAAGGGAGACCCGAGCATGGCCCACGATCGAGCCGGGCGTGCCGCACGTCCCACCGATCTGGAAGACATCGCACACCTGGTGACGGCGTACTACAGCCGTGTTCCGGATACGGACGATCCGGCCCAGCGGGTGACGTTCGGCACATCGGGACATCGCGGCTCCAGCCTGGACGGCGCCTTCAACGAGGCGCACATCCTCGCGATCACCCAGTCGATCGTGGAGTATCGCGCCACCCGCGGCATCACCGGGCCGGTCTACCTGGCCAGGGACACGCACGCGCTGTCCGAGCCCGCCTGGACCACAGCGCTGGAGGTGCTCGCCGCCAACGACGTCACCGCGGTGATCGACGCGCGCGACCGCTACACCCCCACGCCGGCGCTGAGTCACGCTGTGCTGCGCCACAATCGGGGCGGCGCCAAGCATCAGGCCGACGGCATCGTGGTCACCCCGTCGCACAACCCGCCCCGCGACGGCGGCTTCAAATACAACCCGCCGCACGGGGGCCCGGCCGACAACACGGCCACCGACGCCATCGCCGCACGCGCGAACGAACTGCTGCGCGACGGGCTCACCGGGGTCAAGCGCACCACGCTGGAGCGCGCGCTGGCCACCGGCGTGGAACGCTACGACTACCTCGACCACTACATCGACGACCTGCCCAACGTGCTGAACCTGGACGCGATCCGCGGCGCGGGCATCCGCCTCGGCGCCGACCCGATGGGCGGCGCCAGCGTCGACTATTGGGAGGAGATCGGCCAGCGCTACGACCTCGAGCTCGAAGTGGTCAATCCCTTCGTGGACCCCACCTGGCGGTTCATGACGCTCGACAGCGACGGCAAGATCCGGATGGACCCCTCCTCCCGTTACGCGATGGCCTCGCTGATCGCGATCAAGGACGACTACGACATCTCCACCGGCAACGACGCCGACGCCGACCGCCACGGCATCGTCACGCCCGACGGCGGGTTGATGAATCCGAACCACTTCCTCGCGGTGGCCATCGAATACCTGGTCGCCAACCGGATGGGGTGGGACGCGCTGACCAAGATCGGCAAGACCGCGGTGACATCGTCGATGATCGACCGGGTGGTCTCCGTGCTCGGGCGCGACGTGCACGAGGTGCCCGTGGGGTTCAAGTTCTTCGTTCCCGGATTGTTCAGCGGCAGCCTGGCCTTCGGCGGCGAGGAGAGCGCGGGCGCGTCGTTCCTGCGGATGGACGGCACGGTCTGGACCACCGACAAGGACGGCATCCTGCTCGCCCTGCTGGCCGGCGAGATCGCCGCGGTCACCGGGCAGAGCCCGTCGGCGCGCTACGTCGAACTCGAACGCCGCTACGGCAGCCCCGCCTACGCGCGGATCGACGCACCGGCCACCGCGGAACAGAAAGAGCTGCTCGCGAAGTTGACTCCGGACATGATCACCACGAAGGAGGTCGCCGGGGAGCCGGTCACCGCCGTGCTCACCAGGGCGCGGGGCAACGGAGCGCCGCTGGGCGGTCTCAAGGTGACCACCGAGAACGCGTGGTTCGCCGCTCGCCCGTCCGGCACCGAGGACAAGTACAAGATCTACGCGGAATCGTTCCACGGCCCGGAGCACCTCGCCGAGGTGCAGACGGCCGCGGAGGAATTGGTGGGGCAGGCGCTGTCCGGTGACCGGTAGATCCAAGCCCCTGCCCACCGAGATCTGGGTGCTGGTCGGGGGCGCGTTCGTCATCGCCATCGGGTTCGGTCTGGTCGCCCCGGTGCTGCCGCAGTTCGCGCGCGGCTTCGGCGTCGGCGTGGCGGCCGCCTCGGCGATCGTGTCCGCGTTCGCGCTGATGCGGTTGCTGTTCGCGCCGCTCAGCGGACGGCTGGTGCAGCGGCTGGGGGAGCGCTCGGTCTATCTCGGCGGGCTGCTGATCGTCGCGGTGTCCACCGGCGCCAGCGCGTTGGCGCAGAGCTATTGGCAGCTCATGCTGTTGCGGTCGCTCGGCGGCATCGGATCGACCATGTTCACCGTGTCGTCGCTGGCGCTCGTCATCCGCATCTCCCCGCCCGAGCAGCGCGGCCGGGTCTCCGGGTTGTGGTCCACCAGCTTCCTGGTCGGCTCGGTGAGCGGGCCGCTGGTCGGTGGCGGGTTGTCCGGACTCGGGCTGCGCTGGCCGTTCGTCATCTACGCCGTCGCGTTGCTCGCCGTAAGCGTGGTGGTGTACCTGAGCTTGCGGCATTCGGAACTGGCCGCGCCGGAGCCCGTCGGCGGTGTTCGCATGATGTCCTTCCGCGAGGGGTTGGCGCGGCCGGAGTACCGGGCGGTGTTGCTGTCGAATTTCGCCAATGGGGCCGCCGTGTTCGGTGTCCGGATGGCGTTGGTGCCGCTGCTCGTCGTCGAGGTGCTGCACCAGGCGCCGGGTATGGCCGGTGTCGCGTTGACGGTGTTCGCCGCGGGGAACGTCACGGTGCTGTTCGCCTCGGGGCGACTGTCCGACCGGTGGGGGCGCAAACCGTTCGTGATCGTCGGCTCGCTGGTGTGTGCGGCGGGAACGGCGGGGCTCGGCCTGGCGACTGACCTCCCGTGGCTGCTCGCCACCTCGTTCCTGGCCGGGCTCGGGTCCGGCATGTTCACGCCGACCCAGCAGGCGGCCGTCGCCGACATCATCGGGCCCAAGGCGCGCGGCGGCCCGGTGCTCGCCGGTTTCCAGATGGCCGCCGACCTCGGCACCGTCATCGGTCCGGTCGCCGTGGGCGCCCTGGCGCAGCAGGTGTCCTACGAACTCGCGCTCGGTGTGACCGGCGCTTTGCTCGCTGTCGCCGCGCTCGTCTGGGCTGTGGTGCCCGAGCCGTTGCGGCGGGGAAGTTCGGTTCCCTCGGAGATCCCGTCCGAACGTTCCGGCGGAGCGGACGACACCGAACGGCGCGCTGCTCGTATCGAGCGTGCGCTGAACGAGATGTCCGGCGCGCCGGTCGCCGACAGCCCGGTGCCGGCGGTGGCCGAGTCTCCGGGTGATCGCGCAGCGGGCGTCAAAGATTCCCGTGCGGTGGCTGGTCGTCGCCGATCGACGGCGAATGGCGTCGGCACGGCTGCTGAATCCGATGTAACGGGGAGCCCTCCGTCGGTTGTGAGCGGTGATCGTCGTGGTACGGCGGCCGATACCGGACCGTCGCGGACCGCGCCGGGTACGGCGGTCGCGGACGGAGCCCCGTACCCGAGCACCCCGGGGCGACCGATGTCCCGTGGCAAACGTCCGCGGCCGGTGCGGCGAACCCGCCGCAGGCGCTGAAGCCGTCACCTGCGGCACAGCGCCTGTCGAGGCGGGACCGCTTGGCGTCGCCAGGCGCTGGGAGGCGAGCGTCCGGTCGTGACATGCGGTCACCAGCGCAGTCGCGCGCAGGTCGCCCAGGTCTCACCCGCGCAGCGGCCGATGCCATCGGCGAACCCGCCACGGTCCGGACGTAGACGAAGCTCGCAGGGTCGCGACGAGTGCCGCGCCGCTGAGCACCGAAGCCCGGCCGCCGGAACCATCGCTGCCGAGCCGGTACGAGGTCGGCGACGACGGTCGCATTCCATCCGCTGTCGAGCAATCGAAGTGCGAAGCCCATGCGAGGACAGAACCGAACGCGTGGCCGTGCCGTTTGCCGCTGGCCAGGTCCGGCGCGCACGGGTGGTCAACGGAGATCGGATCGGTGGCCCGGCGGCGGGGATGACGGTTCGTTGCGGCAAAGTGTCAATGTGAGCGAATCGCGTTCGAAGTACACACCCCGGCCGATGTCCAGTGCGACCACCTATGCGCTCGGTGCGGTCGCTCTCGTATTGATCGTGGTGATCGTCATCGCGGCGATCCGCTGGGGGCGGGACGACGCGGCCGTCCGCAACGACGGCTACGGTTCGGTGCGGAACGAGGCGGTGCACTCGGTGCTCGAGCAGAACGGTTCGATCCTGCTCGGCCGCCCGGACGCGAAGAAGACCATCGACATTTTCGAGGACCCGCTGTGCCCCGGCTGCGGCAGTTTGGAGCGCATCTACGGTCAAGAGATCGCGCAGAAGATCGATGAGGGCGCGCTGGCGGTCCGTTATCGCCTGGTGAACTTCCTCGACGCCCGCTCGCGGAGCAAGGATTACTCCACCCGCGCCATCGCCGCGAACCAGTGTGTGGCCGAGGCGGGTTCGGGCCCGATCTACTCCAAGTTCCACACCGAACTGTTCACTACCAAGCGCCCCAGCGAAGGCGGCGCCGACCTGAGCAACGAGGAACTCGCCGCTATTGCGGGCGACGCCGGGGCCGCCGAGTCCGTGCGGCAATGCATCGCCACCGGCGCCAAGGTCGAGTCCGCCCGCAGCAGCGCCATGGCGCAGACGGCGGCGCTCGGCGCGGCACTGGGCGGCTCCGCGGCCACACCCGCGGTCTTCGACGGCACGACCAAGGTCGACACCAACGACGAGAACTGGGTGGTCTCGCTCACCCGTTGAGCAGCGGACGCCTGCGCTGTTCCCGGTAGAGCGGGCTCCGGTGATTTCCCCACGAAGCGCCGATCCGCCACGGACTCGGCAAGGCGATGCGGTCTCGCGGCGAACGGAAGGGCCGGAACGCCGACTCCACCAAATCGACGCCCCGGCCCACTCGACGGCGCGACCCGACATCCCCAGCCCCCGAGATCGCCATCGCCGAGCTTTCAGTTGGCCTGGGGCCGGGCAACGGCTCCACCTGCCGCCACCCGGCCCGCGCACTCGACAGCGCGATCCGGCCCCCTGTCCTGGACCGCGCCTCGAGATGTCTCCATGTCCAGTGACGAGACCGGCTGTGCCGCTGGCTGTTTCGGCATTCGTCCCGATCCGCGAACGTGCCGACCGATCGGCACATCCCTGTCCGGCACTGCAACGCCCACACCCTCACGTACATCCGACTCGCACCAGACGACCGCTGGACACTCGGGAAAGAACAAACCAGCAACCCCATCTGCTCTGCCCAACCCGAGCGTCCAACTGCCTACCTCCCCACACCCCGCACGATCGAAATCACTTCGAACACATGTTCGATACTAACCTCAACCGCCGCCTCCTGCCACCCCCGAATCGAGGCGATTTGGTTGCCGACACACCGTTGGTGTAACTTCATTCAAGCGCAGCGGGGACACCCGGAGCGAAACAACCAGGGGCTATGGCGCAGCTGGTAGCGCACCACACTGGCAGTGTGGGGGTCAGGGGTTCGAGTCCCCTTAGCTCCACTTAAATAGCAGGTCAGGCCCGGTCTACGAGCGGGCCTGACCTGTTTTATTTGTCTAGCCCCGCGTTTACCCCCCGTTTTCGTTTTAGGTCCCGTTCGCCGGTGCTGCCTATCGCGGTCCTGCTCTGCCGCTGTATCCGCCGCAACCAGGTGTCCCGATCGGTAGCTGATTGCCGTCACCAGCCGCACGGATGCCGCGCGGTTGTGATGAAACAATGTCACTGGCAGACGAGCGGGTATGGATGTTGTTGGTGCGTTCCCCATAGGGCTCCGCACCACACCCGTTGTGCTGTTGGACGGGCTACCCACGCTGAGCGTGGGGTCCGGTCCAGCAGTCCGGACAGGGATTGGTACGCGCGTTGGCGCGAAACCCGCTGCCGCTGGCCGGCCCCCGACACTGCGGCTGATCTACCAGCCCAGATGAATTGCCTCCTCTGGGACTCGCACCCAGACTCGACGCGTGTGCAGTCATTTCCGTCGCCGTTACTCGCTGGCGCGTTCTCGCGTCCCCTCGATCACCGCGTCCACGCAGTGCTGCAGCACCATCATGTCGAGCGTGAAAACCTCATCTGGATCGACCTCCGCCGGATTGTCGATCGTCGTGTACGGCATCCCCCGTCGGCGGATGACCGCACGGCCGCTGTTCGCGGGCAGGTCGATCGGCTCGTCGGCGAGGAACTGCTCGGCGTTGCGGGCGTAGGAGCGGTAGATCTCGGCGGAGAAGTCGACAATCCGCGGTGCCGTCATGACGAAACATACTGCGCCGCAACGATAATCACCGCCACTCAAACGAACCTGTCAGGCGCTCTCAGGTGGCCTTGTTGCCACGGCGGTGCTCGATCCAGGCATCCAGCGCGTTTCGGAAGAACTCGACCTCCTTGGGGGTCAAGTCGAAGTCGACTACCCAGTCCTCGGCCATGATGAGTGCGCTCAGGATGTCGCTGTCCTCCGATTCGCCGACGATCTCGAAGTGGTGTCCATCCTTGGTGTCCATGGACAGACAGAAGCCGTCGCCCTCGGGTACTTTCACCTCCTGGTTCAGAATTTCGGCCATGGCCAGCCCCGCCTCGATGTCGAGTACTTCGCCGATCCCCCTGGCGAAGTCCGCGTGATGCTCCTCCACCTTTCGCGCGGAGCCATACTCGAGAAAGGCGTCCACTAACTCGCGGTTCTTTTTTGCTAGCTGGGCGTTGGCGAAGCTGACCAGGCATGTCGTGCAGAAGCGGACTAGCCCCAGGTCGGCGCCGGGCTCCTGGACCGAAAAGACGGCTGGCTCGCTGCATCTTTCGCATGGTGGTATCACTTCTTCTCCTCACTTCCGAATGGGATTCTTTCGATGCCGTAGACGGCAACGGGGTCGGGCCCCGGGTTCGAGCAATGAAGTGTCCGTCGCCGTCGCCCTCCGAGAACAACAGCCCCGAGGAGTTCTCTCCGATCCACTGCTCGGCGGACTTCTTGGTAGGGCTCGCACAGGGCTGTCAGCGGGGAAGAGTTGGGGTACGAGCCAGATGTGCTTCACCCCTTCTTCTCCTCCTCGCGGGGTGATGCGGCTCTGCTCCCAGATCGCAAGCACGTCCCCGGGCCTGAAGTATCCGGAGAAGCGCGCGGTAGACCTGGCCGGTCTTTTGGGGAGTACTGTTAGCCGCCCAGGAAGCGCTGGGTGGCGTCGTAGACGTCGCGTTGGTAGGCATGATCGCGGGAGCGGGCCGAGGACAGCTTCGCACGTCCGGTGTCCACGGCGCGGACCGCACGGATATAGCTGCCGCTCGGGTGGGCGGGTCGGGTGGCCGTCGCGACCACCGTGCGCGCCGGCTGCTCCGGTGAGGTCATCAACGGTGCGCCGACGAGGCCGATCAGGTGCAGCGGACCGCCCGCGCTGCGCTGGAATCCGGTGCGCACGGCCCCCGGGTCCACCGCGAATACCTCGATCCGGTCACGCCACCGCTCGGCCAGCGCGTAGGTATAGGCGAGATTGGCGAGTTTGCTCGACGCGTACGCGCGCATCTGTGTCCACTCCCCCGGCAATGCCCAGTCCTCGATCGGGCGGGCCCGCGCTTCCAGATACGAGGTCATCATGATCACCTTCGGCAATAAATGAGGCTGTCCGCCAATCGGTTTCATGATCGACTCCAGGCTGTGGGCAAGTCCGGCGGCCGCCAGGTGGTTGACGGCGACGGTCCGTTCCACGCCGTCCGCGGTGAGGCCGTGCCGATCGAACGCGGCGCCCGCGTTGTTGACCAGGACGCCGAGACCGTCCGGTGCGGCGCGGTGCACTTGATCGACCAGTCGCCGCACTCCCGACCGTGTTTCGAGGTCGGCATCGACGGGGATCAGACCGCCGGGCACGTCGCCCATGCTCGCTGCCGCCTCCCGCGCACGCTCCCCGCTGCGCCCGTGCACCAGTACGGTCCAGCCGAGCCGCGCCAGCGCGCGACCGGCCGAGAATCCGATACCGCTCGTCGCTCCGGTCACCAGCGCGGTCGAAGCCGACGGGACCGCCAATGGATTCGTTGTGTCCATTGCTCTCATTCTCGGAGCGCAGAATGGAATGGCAATACCAAAATCGAGTCCGGAGATTCCCAATGCCTGCGTCTACCGAAACCCTGACCGCCAAAGGCCTGCGTAGCCGCGCCAGGATCGTCGACGCCGCCGCGCGCCTGATGCTCGCGAACGGTGCGCACGGCACCACGATGGAGGCGATCCAGTACGAGGCGGGCGTCAGCGCCTCGCAGCTCTATCACTACTTCGACAACAAACGGGATCTGCTGGCGGCGGTCATTCAATCGAGCACGGAGGTCGTGGTCGCCAACAAGTGGCTGCTCGAGATGCGCTCGCTGCATGATCTGCGCGCGTGGCGGGATGCGGTGGTCGCCGCCGCGCGCGCGACCGGCTGTCGCACGGGGTGTCCGCTGGCCTCGTTCGCCGAGGACATCCCCGATACCGATCCGGAACTCCTCGAACTGGTGGCCGCCGGATTACGCCGCCTCACCGCCGCCGTGGCCGATGGCCTCACCGCCATGCGCGATGCGGGAGAACTGCGCGAGGACACCGATATCGACCGCCTGGCGCTCGTCGTCGTCACCGCCTACGAGGGCGGCATGCTCGTCTCCCGGGCCCAGCGCGAGCCCGCACCGCTGGAGGCGGCCCTCGACGCCGCCGTCGCCTGTGTCGAGACACAGGCTGCTCGCACGGATCGATGACGTCGAACAGATCGCGGCCGACAGCCCACACCGACCCCACGACCACCTACTTCGCAACACGACCTACGTGTGAATTTGCGCGGCGACGGCTTCGTTGGAAGATTGTCGTGTTCCACATAGAGCGGAACATGGCCTGCCAGCATAGCTTGCGTTGTTTCCGTCAGTCGGCGAGCTGGTCTAAGAGCGGCGGGGCCGTGCGAGTAAAATGGCTCAGAACACACTGAATTCGCCATTTGCGTGCGTGCGAGGAAATGGTGGAGGCCCGCCGGGGTGGTTCCCTGGCGGCCGGGAACGATCCAGAGCGCGGTTCGAGCGTCACGGTGCACCGATGTAGCCACAGTCGCCGATATGTCAGCCCTTGGTCCTACGGTGGCGCCTATGTTTGGTGGGCGATATCGCGGGCCGTTGAGTGGGGGACCGAAGCCTGGAGCGTCGGTCTCGGAGATCGATGTCTTCGCCGCGCTGAACGTGATCCTCGGAAAAGGTGTCCTCGGACCACCGGGTTGGGTGCGGCCAGACATGGTGTTCTCGATCGAGGGCGAGCGCCTGCGACGCATCGGTGAGGGCTGGCGAAGCCTCGTCGGCAACAACCGCCGGTACGACCTGATTATCGAGTACGACGGAGAGTATTGGCACCGCCACCACGAGCGCCGTGACATCACCAAGTACCCCGACGTCGGGAGGGGCTACGAGGTGATGCGGCTGCGCATGCAGCCATTGCGCAGGCTGCGGCCGGCCGACATCAGCGTTCCGAGCCGTGCTGATGCGACGACGTGTGCGAGGCTCGCGCTGCTGCACCTCGCTCACCGTCCACGCCCCTTCCTCATCTCCGAGCCGCTCTTGGAGAGGATCGGTTTCTACCTGCAATTCTGCGCCACGCCGCTCGCGGAGGGCGATATCGCGTGCGGGCTGTGCGCTGAGCTCGACCACATCCTGCAAGGCGGCCTTGAGTTCTATCCCACGGGCAGTTCAACTTTCCAGGCGAATCGTTCATCGCTGGGGGATTTCGTTCAGCGTGCTCGAGAGTTGTCGGAGAGGAGCGAGTTCATAGAAGGTCTATGGGTGCCAGACCCGCACCAGCGTGGTTGGGAACAGAACGAGGTGGAAGCGGTGTCTCCGGAATTCAGACAGCGTCACCAGATCGCGCTCGGACATCACGAAGCCCAGGACAGGCAGAGTGCATTGACTGAGTAGTCCAGTCCCCGAGCTTGTGCCGAGACAGCCGGTGGGCCGAGCATCTGCTCGACGCCACCGGCTGTTCGCTGTTCGTCTATTGCGGGGCCTATTTGGTGCGATCGATGGCCTGTTCGATCCAGCCGGTCTGCACGGGGGCGGCGGTGTCGGGTTCATAGCCGGTGGCCGGGAACGTGGCCGTGTCGCCGTTCTGGGGGGCCGTATCGCGGGATCGAGCAGGTCGTGATCGACCCCGAGGACGAATACCGTCGCCTCTGCGAGTCCGTGGGCGGCACCAACCGAAAACGCGCTCATCACCACCGATCCCAGCGAATTAGACCGAGTTTGTGTCAGTGCGCCGGGACCGCACGAAGGTGAGTTCTTCGCCGGACAGTGGCCCGGTAGCCCATCGGCTGCCGACCCGTAGTCGGGGAGGCTTTCTGTGGTTTTGGGACATGATGAGACATTCGTGAGGCAGGGTTCAGGGGTGCGCCGCACTCCTGATGCCGTCCAGTAGCAGATCGACGACGCGCCCCACTGCGACGGTGCGGTCTTCGGTGGGCCGGGTGTAGATCTGCACGGTCATCAGCCGGGCGATATCGGCGGCGTCGACGTCGGAGCGGAGTGTGCCGTCGTCGTGGGCTCGCGTCACGAGTCGAGCGATGGAGTCGGTGACCGTCGCGCGCACCTGAGTCGATACGGGATCGGCCTGTATGCGCGTGTGCAGGGCGGGTTCCACCGAGGAGGCGAACGCGCCGACGTCGGCGAGGGCGCATTCGCGCAGGAAACGGCCCAGCGCCGACCAGGCGTCGCGCTCCTCGCGGGCCGCTGCGGCGCAGCGGTCGGCGAGATCGGTCAGGTAGGCGTGCGCGGCGGCGGAGATGAGTGCGTCGCGGTCGGGGAAGCGGCGGTAGAGCGTGCCGACGCCGACACCGGCATGGTCGGCGACCTCTTTCATCGACACGTCAATACCCTTGTCGCGGAACAGGATCAACGCCGCCGCGACGATCTGGTCGCGGTTGCTGCGGGCATCGGCCCGCAAGGTCTCGGCCGCCATGCGCGCCTCCCGGTAATAACTGGACGAATATCTTCCGCTTATGCTACCTTCTGGAAGTGGACGAAAATCGTCCAGTTATTCGAAGGGTGTGCGACATGGACAAGAAGGTGCTGATCTCCGGCGCGGGCGTCGGCGGCGCGACGGCTGCATACTGGCTGGCCCACAAGGGATTCGACGTGACGGTTGTCGAGCGGGCCGCAACGGAGCGCTCCAGTGGCAATCCCGTCGACGTGAAGGGGCCGGCGGTCGAGGTGGTCGAGAAGATGGGCGTGATGCCACGGCTGCGGGAGGTCGCCTCCGTGGTGGACCGGATGACGTTCGTCGATGCGGCAGGCCGGCGGGTGGCCGGTGTTCCGCTGCGCATGTTCCAGGGCGGCGCCGGCGAGCGGGAGGTCGAGGTGCCGCGCGCCGACCTCGCCTCGATCCTGCTCGACGCCGCCCGCGACCGCGTCGAATTCCTCTGGGGCGACACGATCACCGACCTGTCCCAGGACGCGGCGGGCGTCGATGTCGGTTTCGCTGCCGCTCCACCCGCACGGTTCGATGCGGTGATCGGCGCCGACGGTCTGCACTCGGCCGTGCGGCGGCTGGCCTTCGGGCCGGAACAGCAGTTCGTGCGCCATGCCGGAATGTATGTGGCGACGCTGCCGATCGGCGTACCGTTCGGTGACGACACCGAAGTCATCATCTACAACACACCCGGCCGGGCGGTCTCGATACACCCGACCAAGGGACATGCGATCGCGACGTTCATGTTCCGCGGTGACGCGGTGCCCGGCTACGACCACCGCGACCTGGCTCAGCACAAGAACCTCGTCGCCGAAGCATTCCCCGACGCCTCATGGCGACTGCCGGAACTGCTGGACCAGGTACACACCGCCGAAGATCTGTACTTCGACTCCGTGAGCCGGGTCCGGGCGCCGCACTGGTCCACCGGGCGCATCGGACTGGTCGGGGACGCGGCCGCCGCGGTGTCGTTGTTCGGCGACGGCTCAACCCTGGCCATCGCCGGCGCCTACCGGCTCGCCGAGGAATTGAGCCAATCACCGACCCACATAGCCGACGCGCTGCGCCGCTACGAAACCGGCCACCGACCCCTGGTCGATTCCAAACAACAGGGATTCCGCGCCGCACGCGCCATGCTGCTACCCGGCACCCGGACCGGCATCGCGTTGCGCAACACCGCCGCCCGGCTCGCACCCGCACTCGCCGGGATCAGGAGAACACGAACCGCGTAATTCCAGGCCCGCCGCGAGAAACCAGCGAGAATACTAGTGCCGTGTCCGGGAAGGTTGACGCTGTAACCCGCGGCCCGGGGTGGCGGGTTGATCATCGGCGGGTGACCGGTGATGCTGCCGGTGGAGGCGATGACCTGTTTTGTTCGGCCCGACCCCACGGAAACGCACGGTTTGCATTCTGGTTTGTATCGGATGGGCCGGTGGGTGTGGTGATCCTGGGCCGATACCATTGGCGACTTGCCGCCGGGCGAGGTGACGTTCGCCCGGATCGAAGAAGCGCCTTTCAGCCCGAGGAGTTCGGTACTACCTATCGCGCGGTGAACCGGCCGATGCCTGCCGGAGGCCATCGAATTGCGGGGGTGGGCGTGTGCATGCGGTACTCGGGAATGGAAGTGGTAAGGGTGACACCGGGCCGATATCCTGTGCATATTGTGGGGAGGTCGACCATGGACGATGCTCTGCAAATACCGCATCTGAGAGCCACCGCAGACTTGGAACTCCGCCCGTGGTCGTTGTCCGCGGCAGACCTCGAGCTTGTGAGGGAAGCTTCTGCCGACGACCTGATTCCTATAACCACGGTGCCTGCGACCTTCTCGCTCGAGGCCGCAACGAGGTTTGTCGAACGCCAGCGGCAACCAGCGACCGATCGAACCGGATACCCGATGGTGATCGTCCGGCGACCGGACAACACACCACTGGGAAGCATCGGCCTGTGGTTGAAGGACATCGACGAAGGCCGCGCATCGCTCAGCTACTGGGTGGTCCGCTCTGCCCGCGGCCATGGCGTCGCCGCGCATGCTCTGGCGGCAATGGCTACCTGGGCGCTGGAAGAGCTGCATATCCCACGACTACAGCTCTATGTGGAACCTTGGAACCGCGCTTCGATCCGCACTGCGGAGAGAGCCGGTTTCGAATGCGAAGGGCTCCTCAGATCGTGGCAGAAGGTCGGCGATCGACGCCGCGACATGTTCATGTACGCGCGCGTGGCAGCGGGAGCCCTCGCCGAGGCGGATGGAGTTCACATCGGTTAGACCTCGATGGCCGGTTGCCCGGCCGTCGCGGGTGATCGTGAACCGATATCACTGCTGGCACAGTGTTCGATACGCCCGGTGGTGCCGGGTACTCACCTCATGGTCGACCCCCACGGCCTCGCTTGCAAAATTACTCGAGACTATGCTTGATCTGCGTTTGTACGCACCGCCAGTGGATAAATCCGCTCGAAAAAATCTGATGAATCGCTCACCCTCTCTATGAGAGGACCGTCCGATGGGTTTTGCAGAGATGCGCCGGTTCCGGCGTGATCCGTTGGGTTTCCTCGAGAATCTGCGCCGGACCAGCCCGGTAGAGGTGTTCGGGCTGCCGTGGGGCGGGTGGTGTGTCGGCGATACGGGTCTGGCGCTGACGGTGCTGAGTGACCGCGCTTTCCATGCGGGGAAGTCCGGGTTCTTCGGTTCTATGCTGCCTTCGCGGTCTGCTCAGGTCGATTTCGGCCGTGCGGTGCGCGCGATTCTGCGGACGCATACGCCCAAGTATCGCGAGTCCCTGGCGGCGGCGGTGATGGAAATGCCCTCCATCACCCGCTGGCCCGCAGCGGGGGTCGAGCTGGTGTATCGGTGCACCGCGGACCTGTTGCTGCACCCCGATGGTTCTCCCGAGTTGCGGCATTTACTGGAGCGAAACGCACGCGTGGGCGCGCTTCGCCCAGCCCGAATGGCGCAGCGGGCGCGGGCGCAGCTGTTGCGCGTCAAGCTGTCCACCGCGCTGAACGAGCAGATCCGGGACCGGCGCAGCGCCACCGGCCGCAGTGCGGAAGCCGAACCACGGGATCTGCTCGATGCCGTGATCGGTGCCTGTCCCGACGGCGTCGCCGATACCACGGTGGCGCGGCTGTATGTGCTGATGTTCCGGTCCATTGTGGGACCACTGGGCTACTCGCTCGCGTGGTCGGTGCTGCTGGGCAGTCTCCACTCTCCCGGCGCACCATGGCCATGGCCCGTCGACTGGGTGGTACGTGAGGCCCTGCGGCACCGGCCGGTGTCCTGGATGGTCAGCCGTCCCGTCCCCTATCCCGCCGAGTTCGGGGGGATCGCCTTCCAGACCGGCGACCTCCTATCCGTCAGCCCCTATCTGCTCCATCACGACAACAACCACTGGACCAGACCAGGAGCATTTCAACCCGACCGCTGGATTCGACCGAGCGAGCACGGCCCATTTGTGCCCTTCAGTTCCGGCCCCTTCACCTGCGCAGGCGCCGCGGTCGCCCACGATCTGGTCACCGATGCAGCCACTGCCCTCATCGAGAACACCGCTATGCGCGTCATCAGCGGAGGTGATACCCGCCCGATCGTGACCAATGCCGCGACCCCCAGGCCGTTCACCCTGCTGCGTACCCCCACAAGCCCTGTCCACGCCCGACCGAGCCCCAGGAAGGAGGTGACATCATGATCAAGGCATTACTGTTCATCATCACCAACAAGCCGACCCGTACCTGGGACCCCGCTCAATACGGATGATTCTGCTACCGGCTGGATGGCTCGACCAACGCTACGAGATCTCCGCCGGCCCGGGCGCGCTCGGCTGGCGGGTCGCGCGCGCTCGGCACCCCAGTCGCGTTCACCGATTGGCGTCCAGCACTGCTGCGAGGCCTTCTTGTAGGTCCTTGACGAAATACTCGGGAACCTCGAGTGAGGGGAAATGTCCTCCGGCTTCGGGCGAGTTCCATCGGACGATCTGTCGGTACCGCTCCTGTGCCCAGGGACGCGGGCACTTCTCGATGTCGCGGGGATACACGGTGATCGCCGACGGGACGTCGACCCGAAGTTCGGGGTCGAGCGAGTCGTGGCTCTCGTAGTAGATGCGGGCCGACGAGGCGCCGGTCCGCGTCAGCCAATACAGGGTGACGTCGTCGAGAACGCGGTCTCTGGAGATCGTCTCGAACGGGCTGTCTTCGGTATCTGTCCACTCGGCGAACTTGTCGAGGATCCAGGCGAGAAGCCCGACCGGTGAGTCGACGAGCGAGTAGCCGATGGTCTGCGGTCGGGTCGCCTGCTGCTTCGCGTACGCCGCGTGGTGGCGCCAGAAATCGCGGGTTTGCTCCGTCCATTCGCGTTCGGTCGCCGTCAGTCCTTCCGTTGTCAGCCCGGGCGGTGCCTGCGCGGTCGTTGTGTGGATGCCGAGAACGTGCGCCGGGAACCTGCCGCCGAGGACCGTGGTGATCACACCTCCCCAGTCGCCGCCGTGGGCTGCGAACTTGCTGTAGCCGAGCCTCTCCATGAGTTGCACCCATGCGGCCGCGATCTTTTCGGTTCCCCACCCGGTGGTGGCCGGCTTGTCGCTGTAACCAAAGCCTGGTAGCGATGGGGCCACGACGTGGAACGCCGGCGTGTCCGCGTCTTTCGGATCTGCCAGCTCGTCTACTACATCGATGAATTCGGCAATGCTGCCCGGCCAGCCGTGCGTCAAGATCAGGGGAGTGGCATCTGTGCGCTCGGATCGGCGGTGCAGGAAGTGGATTCCCAGATCGTCGATGGTCGTGCGGAACTGGCCGATCCGGTTGAGGCGCGCTTCGAACGACCGCCAGTCGTACCCGGTGCGCCAGTAGTTCACGACGTCGACGAGATCGGCGAGCGGGACGCCCTGTTCCCATCTGCGAGGGCCGGGGGCGGCGCGATAGACCGTCTCGGCCTCCGGTAGCCGCGCTGTGGCCAGTCGCGCGCGTAGATCGTCGAGGACGGCGTCGGTCGCGTGGGCTTCGAATGCTTGCACGTCGACGGGGTCGGGGGTGAAGACCGGATCGAGGTGGCCAAGTGCAGGCATGAGACCTCCTGTTCATCGCGGAACCGGCTTCGGCCTATCGAGAACCGGCTAAGACGGTTCTAGCATGGCTCCGCATCGGCCGGCAACCAGCTAAGGTGGTTCCATGCCTGCTGGGCTCCCTGACTTTCGCCTCGGTAACGTGCTAGCGACCAGCTTCACGGGGACTCTGTCCGAGCGCCATGGCGACCGTGTGGAACGCATTCCCACGCCGCAGCGACTCGTCGACTGGCTGGTCGTGTACGGCCTGGCCGTGGACTCCTGCACTACCGCCCAGCTGGAACTCGCCTGGGAACTGCGGGAATCGATTCACGCCGTCGCGACAGCGGCCGCGATCCGAGACGCTCTTCCTGCGTCCGCTGTCCAAGTCATCAATGACTGCAGCATTCGGGGTCGGGCGGCGGCCGTTCTGACATCCGAGGGCAGTCGTCGATGGCGACTCGGCTCCGCTTCCTGCGTAGAAGATGCCCTAGGCGTGATCGCCGCCGATGCGATCAGCATCATCGCGGGCGAACGGGACGGAAGACTGGCCTTGTGTGCCTCGCCAACCTGCCGAGCGGCCTTCTTCGACACCAGCCAAAGCCGCACCCGCAAATGGTGTGACATGAACACGTGCGGGAATCGTCAGAAGAAGGCGCGCTTCAATGCCAACCAGCGCAAGAACACCCAAGGCTGACTGCAGTCAGCCATAGTATGACTTGAATCGGGAGCGGATCTCCGGCGCGGTGCGGGCCGGTTTCGCACCGTCTCCGGCCGAGCGGAGCACCTCCGCTACATCCTGGCGTCCCATGCCGGTGACTTCGAATCTCGAACCGTAGTTTATGGTTCGGTACTCCGCCATAATGGCCGCGCCCGGCATTCCCACCGCTGGAGCCACCCGTTGCGGTGGCGATGAGACACTCTGACGGTGAGCGAGAATCCCGTCGGCGAGATGTCCAGCAGCACATTCGATTACGACGACGAATTGCCGCGACTCCCCATCCCGACGTTGGAGGAGACGTGCGAACGGTTTCTCGAGCGATGTTCGCCGTTGCTGACCGACGAGCAACTGATGGTCACGACAGCGGCCGTGGATCAATTCCTTGCGTTGGACAGTCCGGCCCGGACGTGGCAGGCCGAGATCGAGCGATTCGATCGGACGCCGGGCGTCCACAGTTGGCTCGACGCCTTTTGGAGATCTCGCCATCTCGGCTACCGCGACAGTATCGCGCTCAGTGCGAATTCCTTCTTCTTGCTCACGGACTCGGAGCACGGTCAACTCGAACGCGCCGCCGAACTGATCGCGCGCGCCACCGCGTACAAACTGGAACTCGACGCCGAGATGATTTCGCCCGTGATTCTTCGCGGCCGTCCGGTGTCCATGCACCAGAACAGGTGTCTGTTCTCCACCACCAGAATCCCCGGCATCGAATTCGACGCCGTGCGCTCCGCTCACAGTGCCGGAGAACCAGGCTCGTCAACGGTCCGGCACATCGTCGTCCATTTCCGTCGTCAAGCGTTCCGAATGGATGTCCTCGCAGCGGACGGTACCCCACATCGCATCGAGGATCTGATCGCCGGGCTGGATGCGATCAGGGGAGCCGATCCGGCCGCGGAGCCGTCGCCGGGAGCGCTGACAACACAACCGCGCGCGGCATGGGCGAGGGCCCGCCAGGCTCTCCTCGAAGATCCGGACAACGCCGCCGCGCTCGAGACGATCGAGACGGCACTGTTCTGCGTCGCGCTCGAGGACTTCGCGCCCCGAGACGAACGCTCGGCCTGCAACGCGCTCCTGCATGGTGACGGCGAGAACCGCTGGTACGACAAGGCGTTGACATTCATCGTGTTCGCCGATGGTCGCGCGGGCGTCAACATCGAGGAGTCCGGCCTGGACGGAACCACGGTTGCCGGCTTCTGCGACGCGATTCTGGCGAATGCGACAGCCATCTCGGCGGACCGGCCCGGCCGAGCGCCCGAGATATCGCCCATCGAATTCCGTTTCGATGAGGACCTGCGGCACGAGATCCGGCAAGCCGCCGCCGACTTCGGCAAACAGGCGGACGAGATCGCCACGGAGGTGGTGACATTCGACGACTTCGGCTCGGACACGGCCAAACGTCTCGGAATATCGCCGGATGCGTTGGTGCAAGTGGCTTACCAACTGGCTCATCAACGGTCCAGGGGATTCCTCGGCAGCACCTACGAATCCGTAGCCGTGCGGCACTACCGCCACGGCCGCACCGAAGCGCTCCGGGCGGTCACCCCCGAAGTCGTTCGTTTCGTGGCATTGATGAACGACTCGACCGCTACGCACACCGCTCGCGCCGAAGCGCTACGTGCCGCGGCGGGGGCACACGTCGCCAACACCAGAGAATGCCAGGCGGGGCGTGCTCCCGAACGGCATCTCGTGGAGCTACAGCGAATTCAGCGTCAGCACGGCGAAAAGCCGCTCGCGATCTACGAATCTCCCGGCTGGCGGATTCTGCGTGACGACTATCTCAGTACCAGTGCTGTGTCGTCGGTCAATGTTCGGTTCTTCGGTTTCGGGCCGCCGACCGCCGATTGCATCGGGATCGGCTATATCCTGCAGCCCGGCAGCTTCGGCGTACACCTGAGCGGTTCCAAAGGCATCGAACAACACATGCTCGAATTCGCACACGCCCTCTCTGTCGCCATCCCGGAGTTGTGCGCCCTGCTCGAGACGACATCCGTCGGCTAGCTTTGCGTATCGATGACTGCTCGTCCGATAGCCAGGAGTAGATATTCCACCCGAAAGTGAGTGGGAGTGAAAGCCTACCGAGAGCTTCTGGCAAATCGGACAGTATGCAATATGGTGCTGATCAGTCTGCTGTTCCGGACTGTTCTCAACTCCCAATCCCTGCTGTTGGTAATGCATGTGCGGCACACGTTGCACCTTTCCTACGGTGCTGCGGGCTTGTTGAGCACTGTGGTCTACCTGTGCATGGCCGGAACCGAGCTGCGGCGCGGCCCGCGTCTCGATCGATTGGGCTTGCGCCCCACCATGGCTCCATCGATCCTGGTAAACGGGATCTGCTGGCTCATCGCGCCATTCGCTCCGTTTCCGGTGTTGCTGTTGCTCGCGGCGTTGGCGGGATGGTTCGAAATACCGGTCATCAATGTCGCGAAACAGGCCATTACGGTCGCCACGACCGAACGGGAGCGAAGGCCGGCGCTCGCCGCGTACGAGGTGACCGCGGACGTGTCGCTGTTGGTCGGGCCGCCGCTGGGCGTCGCGGTGATGAATATCTGGGACACGGCGATGGTGCTGCTCGTGGTCCGGTTGGTGGCCGTGGGTTGCGGTGTCCTGTTGCTGAGACAGAACCCGCCGCTGCGAACCGAGACGAGCGAAGTGTCACGGCGGGTCCCACGGCGATCCTGGTTGCAGACCGGCTTCGTGGCAGCATGTGTCGGATACGCCGCGGCCGCCGCCGTCCTCTGTGCGGAGGAACTGAGTGTCATCACGGCCATGCACGACTTCCATGCCAAGCATGCGATCGGACTGGTGCTGGCCATCGGCGCAGCCGGTGCGGTGGCCGGTGGGTACGGGTACGGCGCGATCTCCAGAACCATCTCGCCATACGTTCTGCTGGTCGGACTCGGAATCGGCGTGTCGCTCTGCGCCCTCGCGGTCGGCCCGGTTTCGCTGGCCATAGCCGTTTTCGCGGTCGGCGTGCTGGCTGGTGCTGTTTTCCCGGCCTGCACCGATCGGATGAGTGCTGCTGCTTCTGAGGACGCCCTCGGGGAGGCCCTCGGCTTTCATTTCAGTCTGATGTGGGTCGGCGTAGCCATGGGAAGTATCGGGGCGAGTCAGTCCGTCGACTTCGCCGGTTCGTCAGGAGGCATCCTGGCCGCAGCCACGATCGGTATCGGCGCCGGAATCGGGCTGGGCCGAATCGCGGCTCGCGCCGGCCCCATTCCCGGGGCGCCCGGCCCAGTGAATCGAGCGTTCATCGTCACCGCGACCAGGCGGATACTGGATATCGCGCAGATCACCCTTGCTCGAAATACCGATGGATCACTCGACGTCCGACTCGGCGGAATCTACGCCTTCGAGAAGAAGGTGAAGCAGCCGGTTACCGGACAGCGCAATGGAACCGAATCCTCAGCCGTATCGTCAATAGATTCCGAGGCTGCCGACCCGGGTCGAACCGGAATGCGACAATTCTCGACGCCTTGGACCGAAACTCCTTCATCTCCTCAGCGAAAAGGCTCACCGTGGAGCCGGCCACCCGCTTGAACTCCGCGGTTTCGTCAACTGCTGTGGCTGCCCGGCTATCGCATCAGCATGTAACTAGTATTTCGGAGGTCGACCAACCGTGACACTTATCCGTACGCACAGTTCGAATCATCCGAATCCGCTCGGGCGCACAACCAGCACCACCTACGAGAGGCGTAGTCTCGATCGCGCCGTAAACCTATCGGATGCGCATTGCCGTCAACCGCTGACGCCCTCCCAGATCGAAATTGTCGAACGATTTCCAGAGCTGTTCCACGAGGCGCGAAATCAATCGCAGTCCGAGCTGGAAGAGGCGTTCCTCACCGCCTTTCTGCGCCTGGCGGGCGAGCCGATGCATCAGGATGCATCCAGATATATGCTGTCGTATTCCGCATCATCCGCGATAACAATGGTGGTGAGTTACTGCGCTCGCGCGGGAAAGCGAGTCGCCTTGATCGAGCCGGTGTTCGACAATATCTCCTCGATCTTGCGCCGAGAGAATGTCGAGCTCGTGCCGCTGCTGGAACAGGATTGCACCGTCGAAGACCTGCCTGCGGCGATGGCTCGGCTCGATCCTGCGGTGGTCTGGCTGGTCTCGCCGAACAACCCCACCGGATGGACGCTGTCCGAACCGGGGTTCAGAACGTTGGTGCAGTGTTGCGTCGACCGTCGTTGCACCCTGGTTCTGGACTCGTCTTTTCGATTCTTCTCACCTCTGCCGAGCGGTTGGTCGCAGTACGAGGTCCTGGAGGAATCAGGAGTCTCCTATATTGTGCTCGAAGACACGGGCAAGACCTGGTCCACCAGCGAGATGAAAGTCGGATTGACGGTATGCAGTCCGGATATGTACGCAGATATGTACCGACTGCACGACGATCTGCTGCAGAGTGTCTCTCCTTTCCATCTCCGGGTGCTGACAGAATTCATCGAGGACAGTTCGAAGCATGGCATCGAACACAGCATCCTTCCTTCCGTGCTGGAAAATCGGGCTATCCTCCGCTCGATTCTCGCGGACGGGGGATTGGAATTCGTCACCGAATCGCGATCGCCCGTCTCGGTGGACTGGCTCCGGCTCCCCGAGGGACTCGAGTGTGAGAATTTCGTCCATGAGGCGATCTGGGAGGGAGTGCACGTGCTACCCGGAACGAACTTCTTCTGGAATCAGCCGGAGCGCGGGAGAAAGTTCGTCCGCGTCGCCTTGGCTCGCGATCCGCAACTGATGTCGGAGGGTGCGCAGTTGCTGCGAGACACCGCAGTCCGGCTCGCCGCGAAGGATGCATGACCGTGCGCGGTCGATCGAGCCGTTATCGCGCCTTGCTCACCGGGGCTGAATTGAAGGCAGCCGAGATCGAATGGCTTCGTCAGCGGAATATCGAGGTAGAAGTCTGCCGTCACGACCTGTCCGAAGTCGAATTGGCGCGCGCTCTGCTGGGCAAGGACGCATACATTCTCGGTGGTGTAGAGCGTGCGACCGCTGCCGCGTTGTCCACTGCCGACGACCTCAAAGTCATAGCGTTCATGGGTGTCGGGTATCACGCCTACGTCGATACCGCGGCGGCGACCGCGGCGGGAATCGCGGTGACCAACGCGCCCGGAGCCAACGCACGCGCGGTCGCGGAATTCGCGATCGGTCTCATGCTCGATGCCTGGCGCGGCATCACAGACCTGACGATGGAAACGAAGGCCGGTCGATGGCCCGAGACCCGGGCACGCGACCTTTATGGGAAGACGCTGGGCATTGTGGGAATGGGGACCATCGGCACCATCGTTGCCCGGATAGCGGTCGGCGGGTTCGGGATGCGAGTGGTCTACGTGAGTCGAACAGCCAAACGGGAACTGGAAGGAGACATCGCCGCTCGCCGGGTCGAGCTACCCGAGCTGCTCGCCGAGTCCGATGTCATCAGTCTCCATGCTCCATACGGCCCGCAGACAGCCCGGATGATCGGCGAAGCACAACTCGCTGCCGTCAAGCCCGGCGCGATTCTGATCAACACTTCCGAAGCGGAACTCGTAGATCCGGCGCCGTTGCGAACCGCGTTGCTCGACGGTCGCCTCGCGGCCGCTGCCATGGACGGCTACTACGTCGTGCCCGCGCCCTCCGACCAGAACGATCCCTTCGGGCTGATCGCATTGGGCAATGACAAGCTTCTCGTCACGCCGCACGCGGCCGGCGCTACCGATGAGTCCTACCGCGCGATGCTCGCGGCTAATGCCGAGTCGGTCGAGAACATCCTCGAAACAGGAGAAGACCCACGAGTCGTAAACCCTGGCTTCCGCGATCATGCCCGTTGGCTGCCGGTGCGCCACCGCCGCTAGGACGTCGGCACAGCCGTCGTAAGGACATACGACTCGGCCGGGAGGGGCGACGGCTCGTTCAGGTGGAGATATGCTCGCGGGCGCTGGGTGAGCGGTCGGTGGAGCCGAGGTGGAGTGGTTCGATGATGTTGTCGCCGCTGCCGGGGATCATCGCGTGGCCGGTGCTCGGGTATACCTCGGTTCTGATCCTCGGAAGGCTGCTGCTGTTCCGCGACACGATCGCCGATCAGTTCCTGAACCGGATATTGCTGTGGTGCCTACTCGGACTGGCGTTGTATCGGTGCACCTGGACGCCCGCTGTCATCGAGTTGGCGCAGCTACCAGCCCTCGGCTGTCTTGTCGCGATGTCCATGTACATGCTCGGTCTCGCTCGATTCTGGGATGCCGACAGCGATGTGACGGCGATATGGCGACGCCAGCGCGTCTACTCCCGCGTCGCGGTGGTCTCGGCGGTCGCCATCCTCGTCGCGGGTTGCCACGCCCACGCTCGGGGGCGCGCCATCGACATGGGTTCCGATCTCGACGGGACGGTGCTGGCAATCGCTTTCGGCGGACCGATGGCGATCAGCGCGGCGATGCTGCTGTGGGTCGGCAGCCGGTGGAATGCAGGTACTCACCGGATGGCCCGAGCTGGGGCCACATCTTCCGCGCGTGGAGTTCATCACCGTCGTCTGTTTCGTTTCGAGTTCGACGCTGCTCGCGGTACCGCTGGGGACCTGGCTGATCGAGCGGGTAGGCCTGGACCGGCCTACCCGATCCTGCCGCAGGCTGCGACCGTTGTGGCGCGATCTCACCGAGGCGGTGCCGGAAATCGTGCTCCTGCCGGACACCGACTCGCGGGAACCGGTGCTCCCGGCGACGCGCTTGCTTCGGATGGCGGTGGAGGTTCGCGATGCCCTTCTGCATCTGCGGCCGTATTTTCCGGAAGAACCGGGTGATCCGTGGGCGGACGAATTGCCGCTCGACACCGAGCGTTACGCGCACAAACTCGCGTACGCCGTGCGCGCCAGGAAGGCCGGTGTGCCGCCGGTCGGAGCGGAGGTCATCCCGGGTTCGCCCCTCGGCGCACGAGATTTCGACACCGATCTGCAGCACCTGCTCGCCTTGGCGCGAGTTTGGCCGCGAGCCCATTCCACTTTCGGTAAGGGCGAGCAGTGGCCGGGCGGTCCGCGAAACGGTGTTCCGGCAGCGACTCCGTGATGCTCGTGTTGCGCACACCCCGCCCCTTTACACCCGGGTGGCTGTCGCGCGAAGCGCGCACCGGCCTTCGCGCGACGAGCACCCCTGAGCCGCTGACCCCCGCATGTTGAAACCGCGGGGCATCCTGCCGCCGCAATGGACAGGTGCTTTCTCCACGGACTTGGGTATCCGGTCGGTGTCCTGCGGCGGTCTCCGTCGTACTACCTGGGACGGAGGAGCAGCATGACTCACACGACTCACACCGGTCTTTCCGGCACCGCCGGTCGTATCGCCCAGAACAGCGTGTTCGCGCGGTTCGCCCGCGCGGGCTACGTCATGTCCGGTCTCGTGCACCTGCTCATCGGCTACATCGCCATCCGGCTCGCGTTCGGCGGCGGGGGCAACGCCGACCAATCCGGGGCGATGGCCGAACTGGCCGATAAACCGGGCGGTGGGCTCACCCTCTGGGCGGCTGTGGCCGCGTTCGTGGTCATGGCGCTGTGGCGGCTGGCGGAGTCGGTCTTCGGCAGCGCGTCCGAGCAGGGGGCCGGCGGCGATCAGCCAGGAGTGTTCGACCGCGTCAAAGCCTTCTCCCTGTTCGCGGTCTACCTGGGACTGGCCGTCACCGCGTTCCGATTCGCCCGCGGCAGCGGGAAGTCGACCAGCAGTCAGAGTGTGGGGCTCACGGCACGCCTGATGCAGCACACCGCGGGAACGATCGCGCTCGTCGTGGGTGGGCTGGTCATCATCGCGGTCGGCGGTTACCACGTGTACAAAGGCGCCACCCAGAGCTTTCTCGACGACCTGCGCGGGACTCCGAGCGCATTCGTGCGGCGACTCGGCACGGTGGGTTACATCGCGAAGGGGCTGGCCGTCGCCGCGGTCGGGTTGCTGGTGATCCTCGCCGCGACCGAATCCGACCCGAACAAGTCCGCAGGACTGGACGGAGCCATCAAGACGCTCGGCGCGCAGCCCTTCGGTGTGGTTCTGCTCCTGATCGCCGGCCTCGGCATCATCACCTACGGTCTCTACAGCTTCGTCATGGCTCGCAGCGCCAAGATGTAGCGCCTACCGCTCGGCGGTCAGAAGCCTTGGTTGCCGCCACAGCTCGTCGAGTTCCTCGGGCAGATCCGGGACCGATCGCCCGTAGGACGCGGCGAGTTCGCTCGGACTCTCGCTCCGCACCGACCAGCCGTGTCCGGCCAGCCACCGGGCGGGATCGGCTCGCTCGTCGTCGTAGAACAACTCGGCCGGATCGATGTCGCCGAACGGGTTGCAGCGGTCGAAATACTTCTTCTCGATGTTCGCGAAGCGTTTGACGTCGGTTCCCGCCACGAAGCTCTCCACGGCCAGCTCGCTGCCAGGGGCGGACCAGGCGTCGATGTGCTCGAAGAGCTTGTCCTGCGCGGCCCCGGGTAGATAGGGCAGCAGGCCCTCGGCGGACCATGCGGTCGGTTCGCCGGGTTCGAAACCCGCGCTGCGCAGCGCGGCAGGCCAGTCCTCGCGCAGGTCGACGGCCACCGGGCGACGATCCGCCTTCGGCCGCGCGCCGTTCTCGGTGAGGACTTTCTCCTTGAATTCCAGAACTTTGGGCTGGTCGATCTCGAACACCGTGGTACCCGCGGGCCAGTCGAGGCGGTATGCCCGCGCGTCCAATCCGGCGGCGACGATAACGGCTTGCCGAACGCCCCGCGCCGCGGCCGACGAGAAGAAGTCGTCGAAGAACTTCGTGCGGAAGCCCATGAACCCGGGTACCAGCGGGATGTCGTCCAGTTGGGAAGGGTCCGCCAACAGTCCGTTGAAATGTCGATGGCCCGAGGCCGCGACGAACAGGGGCGCGTAATCGTCCCGGATCAACGGATCGGGAGCGGATGTCTCCAGCGCCCGGAACGTCGCGACGCCCAATGCGGTGAGTCCGACACTACTGACGATGTCCCATACGTCTCCCTCGGTGCGCATAGGTCAGCCCACCACGGCGGTCTCGTGCTCCAGCACTTCGCTGGCCGCGCGTTCGCCCGAGCGAATGGCCCCGTCGATCCAGCCGCACATGACCGCCGAACTCTCGGTGCCCGCCCAGTGGACGCGGCCACACGGCTCGCGCAGAGCGTGGCCGAATTGGGTGAGCACACCGGTGGGCGCGTGGCTGAGCATCCCGCCGCCGGAATAGCGCTCGGCGCTCCAGTCCTGCTCGATGTAGTCGACGGGTGAGCCGGCCTGCCGGCCGAATCGCTCGACGAGTGCGTCGAGGATCGCGCTGCGGCGCTCCGCGTCGTCGAGTCGGGCCAGCTGCCGTGCGATCGGTCCCTCGATGATGACGCACAGGACTCCGGGCCGCCCGGTGTCCGTGCACGCATCGATGGTGATCGTCGCGGGCGAACCCGGCGCGGCGGACTGTCCCGACAGCCCGTCACCGCGCCAGAACGGCTCGTCGTACACCACGGAGACCTTGATGATCGAACCGCTCGGCATGCGCTGATGCAGGAAAGCGCGATCGGCGGGCAGCATCGGCCGGTACGAGATCTGGCCGGCGATAGCGAGGGGAACGGTGACGATCGCCCGGCGCGCGCGCAGCCGGAGGTCGGTCGCGCGGACGGTCACCCCCGAGTCGTCCTGATGGATGCAGCGGACCGGCTGCGAGAGGTGGATCGCATCGCCGAGCTCGGCCGCCATCGGACGGTAGATCGCGCCCATGCCGCCGACCGGCCGCGCGTCCTGCGCCGCGTCTTTGACGCCGAGGACGAAGCTCGGCCCGCCACCCGAGGCCATCTGGTACAGGACGAACAGCAACGAGACCTCCGAAGCCGCCGAGGTGTAGCAGCCCGCGATGGCGGTCTCGAGCAGATCGTGCGCGGGCTTGGAAAGGACATTGGCTTCCAGCCAGTGCGCCAGGCTTACCTGATCCCATTTGTCGGCTTTCTTCGCCGCCCACGGCGCTTCCAGCGGAACCGACTTGCACATATGTCCCAGCTCGAGGAATACCGCGCCGAGGTTCATCGACGCCCACGGGCTCATCGTCCACGGGATCGTGCCCGTGTAGCGGTGCTGCTTGCCGTCGACGACCATCATGGCCTCGCCGTCGGTGTACTGCTTGTAGCTCGGTACGCCGAACTCGGTCATCAGCGCTTGGATGCGGTCCTGTCCCGGCCCGATCCAGGCGCCGCCGCGATCGATCCACGACCCGTCGTCGCGTACCTGGGTGAAGGTGCGGCCGCCGAGCCGGTCCCTGGCTTCCAGCAGCGCCACCGACCGACCCATCTGTTTCAGCCGCAGCGCGGCCGTCAATCCCGCGAATCCCCCGCCGATTACGCAAAAGTCGACGTCTGTCATGGCGTGCCGTCCTCGGGTTGCAGTTTCGCGCACGGCCGCCGTGCTACTGCGCTCGACCGGCGCACTCGACACAGCGGGTGCGATTCGCCTTCGATCAGGTCAACGCGTCGAATATCGGGGCAATTCTATAGCAACTTGCAGTGAGGGGTCATCTCGAGTCGTTTCCGGTGCAGAGGGCGTGCGAGCTGCTTAGGCTCACGAATCTTGCTGCCCGATCGCCTGGAGCCTCCTCGATGACGACGTCCCCGCCCTCCGCACACAGCCGCGCACCGCACGGTTCGCCGATCGACACCGACGGCCCGCGGATTCCTTTGTTCGCCGCGGAATTCGCCGCGGACCCGCACAGCGCCTATCGCGAGATGCGGGAGCGTTACGGATCGCTGGCGCCGGTGGAATTGGCCCCGGGTGTACCTGCCACCTTGGTGCTCGGGTATCACACCGCCGTGCGGATCTTGAACGATCCGGAGCACTTTCCGGCCGACCCCCGCACGTGGCAGCAGGACATCGCCGCCGACTGCCCGGTGCTGCCGATGATGCAGTGGCGGCCGAACGCGTTGCGCAACGCCGGAGCCGAGCATGCCCGCTATCGGCAGGCCAACGTCGCGGGTCTGGCCAAGGTCGACCTGTACGGCTTGCACGACACCGTGGCGCAGCTGGCGACACCGCTGATCAATTCGTTCTGCGCGGACGGGTCGGCGGATATCGTGCGCCAGTACGCTTTTCCGCTCGCTTTCGCGGTGCTGAACGCCATGCTGGGTTGCCCGGCCGAGATCGCGCAGCGCGCCGCGACCGGTATGGCCGCGATCTTCGAGGGCATCGACGCGGAACGCGGGAACAAGATGCTGACCGATTCGCTGGCCGAGTTGACGGTACTGAAGCGGGCCGATCCAGGCGACGACATCACCACGCGCATGCTCCGGCACCCATCCGGGCTGAACGACACCGAGATGGTCCACCAGCTGGGCACGCTCTACGGCGCGGGCATCGAGCCGCAGCAGAATCTGATCGTCAACACCCTGCTGCTGATTCTCACCGACGAGCGGTTCGGCGGCAGCGTGCTCGGTGGCAGTCTGTCGACCCGGGACGCGCTCGACGAGGTGCTGTTCAACGACCCGCCGATGGCGAATTTCTGCTTCAGCTTCCCGAAGCAGCCGATCCTGATCGACGACGTCTGGTTGCCTGCCCATCAGCCGGTCGTGATCAGCATGGCCGCCTGCAACACCGATCCGGCGATCCGCGCCGAACGCTACGCGGGCAACCGCGCCCATCTCGCGTTCGGCGGCGGGCCGCACGCGTGTCCGGCGAACTCGCTGGCTTACCTGATCGCCCAGGACGCGATCGATCAACTGCTGGACGCGCTGCCGGAGCTACGTCTCGCGGTGCCGGTCGACGAGCTGACCTGGCGTCCCGGTCCGTTCCATCGAGCGCTGACCGCCTTGCCGGTCGTATTCCCTGAGTCGCAGGCGCTGCCGCTGCCGTAGTACCCGGGCCGGGTCGGAAACGCGAAAGCCGGATCGCTGACCATCTCGGTGATGTGCACGGTGGGCCGATATCCGAGCTACCACCCGGACACCGCGCTGGGAGGCATGGTCGCCGCGGTCGGCGGGCTGGTCTGTCAGGCCCGGGTACCTGTTCGCGCCGAGGCGTACGGGCGACGGGTGTGCTTCGGTGCGCGGGTCGGAGTTACCCGGCATCCGCGAGCAGCCGGTAACGGATCTCCAGCCCGTCCAACAGGGATTCCAGACCGACTTCGAAGGCGTCCCGATCGATTCTCTGCTGCCGCTCGGCCAGCAGGTGCGCCTCGTTCAGGTGCGGATAGGCGTCGGCGTATACCGCGACGTCGGAGGGGAAGCCCGCGGCGAACGATCCAAGCGACGCTCCGGTGAGGAAGTAGCGCATGGTCGTGCCGACCGTGGTGGCCTCGCGGCGCGGCCAGCCCGCCGCGACGAGGCCGCCGAAGACCGCGTCGGCCATGCGCAACGCGTTGGGTCGATGACCGGGACCGCTCGCCAAGGCGGGAACGATGTGCGGGTGTGCCGCCATGGCGGTGCGGTAGGAACGGGCCCAATCGCGCAGTGCCGAGCGCCAGTCCCGATCCTCGGCCGACAATCCCTCGAACATCGCGATGTCGACTTCGCCGAGGACGGCGTCCACGACGGCATCGATCAGGTCGTCCTTGGTGCGGACGTGGTTGTACAGCGAGGGGCCCTGCACACCCAGCTCGGTGGCCAGGCGCCGCGTGGAGACAGCGGCCAGACCCTCGGCGTCGACCAGGGTGAGGGCGGTGTCGATGATGCGATCGCGGGTCAGCAGCGGTCGGCGTGGTCGTGCCATGGGCTCTCCTTTCGGTCCTCGCATTCTCGCAGGCGCGGGACGCGATACTTGCGCCGCTAGTTTCGGTGCCCTACGGTGAGGCGGAAAACTTGCGCTGCTAGTTTTGGAGAGCGATGTCGAGATTCACCAGGCGGTCGGCATGAACGCGACACTGTCGGTAGCCAGCATTCCGGCCGAGCAGGCCAGACGGCGCCCTGACCGGGTCGCCCTGATCGACGGGGCGCGGCGGATCACTTTCGCCGAGTTGTGGCTTCGGGCGCGGGCCCAGGCCGCGGCCTTGATCGGGCTCGGTGTGCGGCCTGGTGACCGGGTGGCGCTCATGTGCCCGAATGTCGTCGACTTCCCGGTCGCCTACTACGGAATCCTCGCCGCGGGAGCAGTGGTGGTGCCGGTGCACCCGTTGTCCACGTCCGCCGAGGCCGAATACATGCTGCGCGACAGCGCGGCGCGGCTTCTGCTGTGCCATCCGGTTTTCGCCGAAGCGGGCCATCCGGCGGCCGCCGCCGTCGGCCTTCCCTGCCGTGCGCCGGATTCCCTTGTCGCGGAACCGATCGCCTCGTTCGTCTCGCGACAACCCGCGGACCCCGCGGTCGTGTTCTACACCAGCGGCACCTCCGGCAGGCCGAAAGGCGCCGAGTTGAGTCACCTGAACCTGGTGATGAACGCGACGGTCAACGCCTTCGACGCGAACGACGTACGCGCCGACGACGTGGCACTGGGCGCGTTGCCGTTGTCGCACGTGTTCAGCCAGACGGTCTCGATGAACTCGACCTGGCGCGCGGGCGCGGCGCTGGTGCTGATGCCGCGCTTCGAGCCGGCCGAGGCCATCCGGCTCATGGTCGAGCACGGCGTCAACACTTTCCACGGTGTGCCGACGATGTACGTCCGGTTGATATCCGCCGCACGCGAGCGGACGAGCCTGCCGCGGCTGCGGCTGTGCATCTCCGGTGGCGCGTCGCTGCCGCAGCCGGTGCTGGAGGCGTTCGAGGAGACGTTCGGCGCGCGAATCCTGGAAGGCTATGGCTTGTCGGAGACCTCGCCGACCGCGGCGGTCAACCAGCCGATATTCGGTTCTCGGGTGGGTACCGTCGGGCATCCGGTCTGGGGTGTCGAGGTGGAGATCGCCGATCCCGCCCTGGCCGAGCGGATCGCGTTGCTGCCGGCCGGGCAACTCGGCGAAGTGGTGATTCGCGGTCACAATCTGTTCAACGGGTACACGGGCAATCCGGATGCCACGGCCGCGGTGGTGGTCGACGGCTGGTTTCGCACCGGAGATCTCGGCGTGAAGGACACCGACGGTTATCTGCGGATCGTCGACCGGATCAAGGAGATGATCATCCGCGGCGGGTACAACGTGTATCCCAGCGAGGTGGAGGCGGCGCTGCTGCGGCATCCGGGTGTCGCCGCCGTCGCGGTCATCGGCATCCCGGACGAGGTCTTCGGTGAGGAGATCTGCGCGGTCGTAGTGCCTTCCGGGCCGATCACCGCCGAGGACGTGCTCGCCTTCGGACGTGAGCACCTGGCCAAGCACAAATCCCCGCGCCGAGTGGAATTCGTCGCGGAACTGCCGCTCGGGCCCAGTCACAAAATCATGAAACGAAAATTGAAAGAACAGTTCGCCGCCCGCTGACCTCAGGTGGGCCGATTCCGGCCCGCGGCGGAACTTTTTGTATCCGGAGCCCAATTATGTCCGGCAACTTATGTGTCGAGCGCAGTGACAGTGCTCCACAGCTGCTTCAGGATGAAAGTGTTCGTATCAAGAGAATGCGAACACATCTATGGAAGGCTTTGCAATGAAGCACAGGATTCGTCGCGGTCTGCTCGGTGTGGTTGTCGTGGCACTTTCCATGAGCGTGGGAGCGGGTGCGGTACACGCCGAACTCGAAACGCCTACCGTGGAGCAGCAACTCGTCGACGAACTGAACGCGGGCCTCTCGCCCACGCCGGACGGCAGGCAGCCCAAGGCGATCGTCGACTCGGGCAGCAGTTCCGGTTCCGCCTCGCGCAGTTTCGCCTCCGCCGCGGTCGGCGAAGGGCCGGAGATGCCTGCCTACCTGGCCGCCTTCCTGCACGGAGTCGGTCATCCCGACGCATCTCCGCCGGGAGCGAATCGGCCGGACTGCACGCCTTCGGCCGCGCACCCGCGGCCGGTCGTCCTCGTCCACGGAACCTGGCTCAACGCCTATGACTCCTTCGCGTACCTGTCACCGCGGCTGGCGCGGGCCGGTTATTGCGTCTACGCCTTCAATTACGGCCGCTCCGGCGTGCTGGAAGGCGGTGGTATCGGTCCGATCCTGCCGGGCCGGTACGGCGTCGGTCCGATGGAGGATTCCGCGCGACAGTTGCGCGATTTCGTCGAGCAGGTGCGCGCCGCGACCGGTGCGGATCGGGTGGATCTCGTCGCCCATTCTCAGGGCGGGCCGGTGTCGAGCCAATACCTGAAATTCGAAGGCGGCGCCGAAAAAGTCGGCAAGCTCGTCACATTCGGCGCCACCCATCACGGCACCTCGTTGTTGGGAATGGCTACTTTGGGGCGGCTGATCACCAATCTAGGCGTCAACATTCTGGGATTCTATGAACCGATCGTCGGTCAGGCCAATATTCAGCAGGCGGTGGGCTCGGCGTTCTACGCGAAGCTGAACGAACACGGTGACACCGTCCCCGGTGTCGAGTACACCTCGGTCGGCACCAGTCACGACGAGATCTCCAACCCGTACGAATGGACCTTCCTGACTCCGGGGCCGGACGCGACCGTGCACAACGTCACCCTGCAGGACGGCTGCGCCCAGGATCTGTCCGATCATCTGACGATCATGTACTCCCCGCGTGCGGCCTCGATCGCACTGCGTGCGCTCGACCCGGAGGCGAACTCGCCGCTGGATTGCGCGTTCAATCCATGGATGATCGGCGGAGCGGATCACTGATCAGCTATGCGCAATGATGGTGTCTCGTGGCGGACTACACGGCGGTCTTCGATCGGGTCAGGGGTTCTCTGCTGGGCGGGGCGGTGGGTGACGCGCTCGGCTGGCCCATCGAATTCCTACGGCTGGAACAGATTCGGCAGCGGTACGGCTACGAAGGCGTGACGGGCTTCTTACCCCAGCACGCCCAGGACGCGCCGCAACAGATCACCGACGACACTCAGATGACGCTGTTCACCGCGGAGGGACTGTTGCGCTCGGGGCCCGGCGCCGATCCGGTGCCGGCCTTGCGCCGAGCCTATCTGCGCTGGTTGCAGACTCAGCGGCAGGAGGCGCCCGCGCCACACGTCGACGGGTGGTTGGCGAGTCTGCCCTTCCTGTACGCGGTGCGGGCGCCCGGGAACGCGTGCATGTCCGGTCTGGGACAACAGTCCCGGGGATATCTCGCACCGGTCGCGTTCGGTGCGAGCGGGCCGGTGAATCCGCATTCGAAGGGGTGCGGCACGGTCATGCGGTCGGCGCCCTTCGGATTGTCCGGAATGGGGCCCGATCTCGCGTTCACCACCGCCGCCCGGGCCGCGCAGCTGACCCACGGGCACCCCACGGGATATCTCGCCGCGGGGGCGTTCGCGGCACTGGTCGATCGGGTCGTGAGCGGAACCGAACTGCCGATCGCGTTACGGGAGACGATCACCCAGCTCGCCGCCGTCCCATCGAGTGCGGAGACGGTGGCGGCGCTGACCCGTGCCGCGGAATTGTCCGATCACCCGGTCTCCGCCGAACAGGTCGAGCACGTGGGGGAGGGGTGGGTCGCCGAGGAATGCCTGGCCATCGCGGTGTACTGCGCCTTGTACGCGGCCAGGACCGGAGATGCCCGCGGCGCGCTGCTGCTGGCGGTGAACCACTCCGGCGATTCCGATTCCACGGGCGCGGTGGCGGGAAACCTGGTCGGCGCCGTCCACGGTGTCTCCGGACTGCCGATGGAGTGGGCGGCGGCGGTCGAGGGACGCGACGTGCTGGTGCAGGTCGCCGACGACCTCGTCATGAATTTCGGGCTCGGCGACCGGTCCGGACTCGCCGCCCGCTATCCCGTCGACGAAGGCCTGTGAGCACCCCGCGTACCTGACCGCGAGGACGCGGCGCTCACTCGTCTTTCACGGTCCGGCCGATCGCGCACACATCGAGCACGCGGCCGCGCAGCCATCGATGAGCTGGGTCCGCGTCGAGCCGGACGTGCCACAACAACGACACGGTCACCTCCGGAGCGCGGAACGGCAGATCGAACGAGTGCATGCCCTGCCGCAGGATCACGGTGTGCTGCTGCGGGACCGTCGCGACCAGGTCCGAGGCCCTCGCCAGCGCCAAGGCCGCGCCGAAGCCGTCCACGACGGTGACGACGTCGCGCCGGTGGCCGGTCGGGTGTAGCGCCTGGTCCACCAGTCCCTCGCCCATGCCGCGCCGGGAGACGTGCACGTGCCGTGCGGCGGCGTATCGGGCCGCGGTGATCTTCCCCGCACGGAGCGGATGTTCGGCACGTACCACCCCGATGAAGCGGTCGGTGAACAGCGGTCGGCTCACGATGTCGGGCGGCAGCGCGCGCTCGATGACTCCCGTCTCCAGGTCGATGGTGCCGTCTCGCAAGGGATCGGTGTCCTTCTTCGTCTTCCGCACGAACCGCAGTCGCACCTCCGGCGCCGCGTGGCCGATCTCGGCCACCAGTTCGGGTCCGAACCGCTCCACGAACCCGTCGCTGCTGCGCACGGTGAACGTTCTCGAAAGCTCGGCCGGGTCGAGGTGATCGGCGGGACGCAACACCTCTTCGGCCTCCCGGACCAGGCCGCGCACGCGGTCGCGTAGCTCCACGGCGCGTGGCGTGGGCACCAGCCCCCGGCCCGCCCGTACCAGCAGCGGATCGCCGGTGGCCCGGCGCAATCGTGCGAGCTGACGGCTCATCGCCGAAGGGCTGAGCGCGAGCCGCTCGCCTGCTCGCGTCACGCTGCCCTCCTCGAGTAGAACGTCCAAGGTGAGCAGCAGATTCAGATCGGGCCGCGCCATGGGCACACGATCTCACAGTGCTCCTGGGATATGGCGTTCAGTGCACAGATGAGTTTCCATCTTTGCGTCTTCCGCCAGGTGAAAGCGGGGCCTAGCGTCCAGAGCGTCATCCATATCGAAGAGGTCGTCTTGAAATCAGCAGAACCCCGTCTACGGACGTCGTACGCCCGTCGTCCCACCTTGCCTCGGACGCTGCTCGCGCTGTCGTTGTCCATGCTGTTGCCCTCGCTGAGCATCAGCATCGCGAATGTCGCCCTACCGACCATGGCGGTGGCGTTCGACGCCTCCTTCCACCAGGTGCAGTGGGTCGTGATCGCCTACCTGCTGGCCACCACGACACTGGTCGTCGGCGCGGGCCGTCTCGGCGACGTCGCAGGCCGGCGCCGCCTGCTGCTCGGCGGTATCGGGGTGTTCACGGTCGCGACCATGCTGTGCGGTCTGGCTCCGGATCTCGTCTTCCTGGCCGCTGCCCGCGCGCTGCAAGGAGCGGGCGCCGCATGCATGATGGCGCTGACGATGGCCTTCGTCGGCGAGACCGTGCCGAAGCACCGCACCGGCAGCGTCATGGGACTGCTCGGGACGATGTCGGCGGTCGGGACCGCGCTGGGTCCCTCGCTCGGTGGAGTGCTCATCGCGGCCTGCGGCTGGCGTGCGATCTTCGTCGCCGTCGCGCCGCTCGGGTTGCTCACCCTGGTCCTGGCCAGGCGCCTGCCGACCGGCGCCGCACCGGAAACTGGAAGCGCGCGTTCGCGTTTCGACATCTCGGGTACAGTGCTGCTGGCGCTCGCGCTCGGCGCCTACGCCCTGGCCATGACGATCGAAGGAAACGCGGTCGGCCCGCTCGGTATCGGATTGCTGCTCGTCGCCGGAACGTGCCTCGCGTTGTTCGTCCGCACCGAAACCCGCGTTTCCGCGCCGCTGCTCAGGCTCGGGATGCTCCGCGATCCGCTCCTGACCGCGGGCCTGACGACCAGTGCGCTGGTCTCGACCGTCATGATGACCACGCTCGTCGTGGGTCCCTTCCACCTCGCCCGCGCTCTGCACCTCGATCCGGCCGCGGTCGGTCTGGTGATGTCGGCCGGTCCCGCGGTGTCGGCCCTCACCGGCGTGCCCGCAGGACGCGCTACGGATCGCTTCGGAGCGAGGACCATGGTGAGCGTCGGGCTGGGCGGTGTCATCGGCGGCACCGCCGCGCTCGCGCTGCTGCCCGCGAGCGCCGGGGTCATCGGCTACGTGCTGCCACTGGTGGTCACCACCCTGGGCTACGCCCTGTTCCAAGCGGCCAACAACACCGCGGTCATGCGAGACGTCGACCCGCGACAGCGGGGCCTCGTCTCGGGCATGCTGAACCTTTCTCGCAATCTGGGTCTCGTCACCGGTGCGTCGGTCATGGGCGCGGTCTTCGCTCTCGCGGCGGGAACCGGCGACGTCATCGGCGCCGCGCCGGAGCAGGTGGCCCGGGGAACACACGCGACCTTCGCCGTCGCCGCGCTGCTCGCCTCTGCCGGTCTGGCGATCGTGACAGGCCTTGGACTCACCCGCTCGAAAGCGTGAATTCCGGCGCGCGTGACGAAGAGGCGTGCACCCGGCACGGAGGCGCCCGCCGCGGTCACGAAGGCGACCTCCGGCGGCCGAATCCTCATGCGGCGAGAGCGTGCGCCAGGTGCGGCCACGACTCGTGGAGGTCGGTCTCGAACAACCCCCAGGTGTGCGAGCCTTCCGCGCGATTCACGTGGACAGCGGGCAGCCCGAGCTCGTCGAGACGATCGGCGAAGGCCGCCGTGCAGGAGCTGGCGATCGCCTCGATGGGGGGAAAGGGCAGGCCGCCTCGATCGATGGCACCGGGAGTGCCGGAGGCGGCGGACAAGTAGATGGTCTTCCCGGCCAGAGCGGGCGCGTTGGCGAAAGCGTCGTGCGCTCGCCAGATCACGTCGCCCGGAGCGCCCCACATGTTCGCCGGATTGCCCCCGCCACGGATGACCTGGGCGCTCACCATGGCCGCGCCGACGGCGTCCGCGGCCCATGGGCATCCGCTGTAGGCCGCCACCGCGTCGTACACGTCGGGCGCCTGGATCGCGAGGTCGACCGCGGATCCGGCGCTCATCGACACCCCCGCGATCGCGTTGCGCCCGGTCGTGCCGAGTTCGGCGTCGAGCGTCGCCGGAAGCTCACGCGTGAGATAGGTCTGCCATCGGTTGCGCCCGACCGCCGGATCATCGGCGCGCCAGTCGGTGTACATGCTGTAGGCGCCGCCGACCGGCATCACCACGTTGATGTGCTTGTCCGCGAAGAACTCCCGGACGTCCGTATCGTCCCACCAGGAGATTCCGTCGACGCCGCCGCCGATACCGGTGAGCAGGTACAACGTCGGCGCGGGTGCGCCGCCCGCCGCCCGGATCACCCGGTTGGTGACCACTTTGTCCATCGACGGCGAGTAGACATCGATCTGGGACACCGATCCGCCGAGCGGGGCCTCCCCCACCACGCGCGCCCGCGCGGACTCGGCTTCGGCGGGACGAGCGGAGAAGGAGGACACCGCGACAACTGTCGCCAGCGCGCTGACGAGCGCGCCCAAATACCTAGAAGCACTCACGATTCCGTTGTACCCGGCCGCGCGTGGATCATTCGGCGAAATCGATCCACTTGGAAGGATTGCCTGCGCGAAAGCCACGCTCGAGCAGCATGTTTCGTTCCGGTGCTGCGTCGGGCGGTCGAACGACCGCTCACTCGTGGCGATTCCGGGAAGGCGTGTACCGGAGCTGGAGCCCATGTCATGGCGGTCAGGGCCGGTTCATCTCCGCACGATCGCGTTCGAAGGCGGAGCGCTCGGGTCGTGAGGATCACGGTAAGGGCTGGAGCCGGCAAGCGTACTTCGATCGAGGGCGTTCCTCTGACCGGCCTGTCGATGGTCGTCATGCCGCTCACTGTTTCGAAATCACCGCGGTATGGGCGATTCGGTCACCGGTCGCTCGTCGCGGGAAGCGCAGCATCCCGGCGGCCCACAAGGCGACGCCGATGTACAGTGCCTGCTCCGGAACGCGCTCCCACAGTGGCGGTGCGGGTGCGTCGTTGAACGGGATGCCGGAGAGCGCCGCGTAGATGTTGGCGGGCAGCATCACGACGAACAGGGCGGTCAGCCCGAGACCGGCGGCGCGGCGAGTGCGGGCGAGGAAGAGGCCCGCCGCGCCGAGTAGTTCCAGTACACCGGTGAGGTAGACCATCGCGCCGGGGAACGGGACGAACGGCGGCACCATCGGGAGCAGATCGGCGTGGGTCGGAACGGGGGTGTCCGCGAACGACTCCGGCAGAAAATGCGTTGTGCCGGTCATGATCAGCATCACGCCCAGCGCATAGGCGGCGCAGGTGGGCCATGCGGCGAACCGGCGCGCGCCGAGGGCACCCGCAACGCGCAGCGACAAAAGGGTGGTGAGCAGAACGATGAGGGTTTCCATCATGCCTCCATGGGGACGGTCCGGCCGGGCGCCGGTGTCGTGGTGAATCGGATGAGCAGGTAGAGCAGCACGCCGATCGGCGCGAACAGGATGGTGAGGACGAGCAGGGGGCTGATCAGCAGCGGTGTGTGGCCGCGCGCGCGACTGTCCAGGTAGATCCAGCGCCCGAGGAACAGGTCGAAGGCCACGAAGTGCGCCCATGCCGCCGCGGCCCCCGACCCCTGGCCCAGTATTTCTCGCAGCCCGGCGAGTTCCGGATCGACGAGCGCCGCTGCGAACGAGCCGAACTCGGGCAAGACCAGCGCCGCGTAGACGAGCAGTGGAGGCAGGCAGATGAGCGGTGAGGCGACGATCGCGCTGGTCCGTCGCCATCCCGGGGCCAGGATCATCAGTGCCCAGAAGGGGGTCGCGAACCAAAAAGTGATGTCGAACAGCAGCTCCGTCATAGTCCCGCTCCTATCGGGACGCGTTGCACGACAAACTTTTTCGTCCGCAGCGCGACAGCGGCCGACAGGGCGGCTCCGAGGGCGATGGCGGCGAGAGCCAGCAGGGTGGCGACGTCGGGATGGACCACCGATTGTCCACGCAGCGCCTGCCAGGTCAGCACCGCGAGCAGTGCGGCGTAGGCCGCCGCGGCGATCACGACGAGCGTTCGCCTGGTGGCCGCCGAGCGCATGGCCGGAATCCGGCGCGACCCGTACTCCACGGCGAGTAGAACCAACGGAAACACCTGCAACGCATGCATTCCGAGGAAATGCGGGACACGCAGATCGCCTCCGGCCGTGCTCCAGCCGAGGATGGGCAAGCCGGGTCCGCCGTCGGCGAGCCCGACGGTGTGGGCGCCCCTGATCGCGCTGCCCGCCGCCCGCTGTTCGGCAGTCGGCGGCACCATCAGCATCCCCAGCGCGGCGCCCGCGAGCGAGAGCGCGGCGCCGTAACGGATCGCCGCGTTGCGGGCGGGGTCAGCCGTCGGATCGGCGAACAATGCCGCCGAGGCGACCAAGGTGGCGATCCAGACCACCACGATGGACGACCCCATGATCTCCCACAGTGCCGCGTTGAGCGGCGTCGTGAAATTGAAGTGGCTGGTGGTGCCGCGCACGATCTGCGTGGTGATGACGATGAGCTCCACCGCGAGGCCCAGCGCCGCCACCGTCCCCGCCCACCAGGCGACGCGCTGCCATCTGGTGAGCTGGGCAAGCAGCCACGCCCAGGTCAGGGCATAGATCAGCACCGAAAACGCGAACTTGGCGGACTTGGCCCAGATCGGCAACCCGGTCGAGGTGCGGTCGTCGATGATCATGCCCCCGATCGACCAGGCGACCAGGAGCGCCATGGCGACGGCGAGAAGCATCAGTGGCCGATGCCAGGAGAGTGCGGGGAATCGCTGGGAGAAGGCGGTCACGGGAGGCTGACCTTTCGGGAACTCGAAGTATCGATAGTTGTACTATCAGCAGCTATTATGGATAGCTGTACTATCGACTGTCAATACGTCGACCGAGCCGAGGAGTCCGATGCGGATCGCCGAACTCAGCCGCGCCAGCGGCGTTGCTCCCGCGACGATCAAGTACTACGTGCGCGAGGGGCTTCTGCCCTCCGGCGTGCGGACCCATCGCAATCAGGCCGAATACAGCGATGCCCACGTCAGCAGACTGCGGCTGATCCGGGCGCTGGTGGATATCGGCGGCGTGTCCATCGAAGCGGCGAAGGAACTGCTCGCGGCGCTCGACAGCGGCAGCCTGTCCGCGCGGGACGCGCTGGGCCACGTCCAGTACGCGCTGGGCGGCCGGCGGTCGCAGGTCGGTGAGGAGCAGCGGGAAGCCGCCGCCGAGGATGTCGCGGCACTGCTGGACCGGCGCGGCTGGCGGATCGATGACGACAGCCCGGCCCGCGACACCCTCATCGATGTCTGCGCCGCGCTGCGTCTGCTCGGCCACGGTGACGTGGTCGCCGCGATGGACGACTACGCGGGTGCCAGCGAGGCCATCGCCGCCACCGACATCGCCCTGGTCCGCAACGAACCGGTCCTCGAGCGGATGACCGAAACCGCCATTGTCGGAACGATTCTGGGCGACACGCTGCTCGCCGCGCTGCGCAGGCTGGCGCAGGAGCATCTGTCCAGCACGCTGCTGTCGGCGGACGACGCCGCGGATCGCGCCTCCGGCGAGGTTTAGCCCGCCCCTCGCGCGGCATGCCGGAAACAGGACCATCCCGAGGCGAAAGGAGAGCGGCTCATGACCGATCAACTGAATGGGACGCGCGTGCTGATCATCACCTCGAATACGGGGGTGGAGCGGGACGAACTGCTGGTGCCGCGCGACGAACTCCGCAAGCGCGGGGCGCGCGTCACCCATGCCGCACCGAAGCGCGAGGAGGTGCAGACCTACCTGCACGACACGGAGAAAGACACCGTCGTGCAACCGGATGCGTCGGTGCACGAGGTCTCTGTCGACGATTTCGACGTGCTGGTCGTCCCCGGCGGCACGGTGAACGCGGACAAGCTGCGGGTCACCGACCGGGCGATCGAACTGGCCAAGGAGTTCGCAGGCGCGGGCAAGCCGATCGCCGCGATCTGCCATGGCCCCTGGCTGCTCGTGAACGCCGAACTGGTCCGCGGCAAGACGCTGACCTCCTACTTCTCGCTGCGGACCGACATCGTCAACGCGGGCGGCGAGTGGGTCGACGAAGCGGCGGTCCGCTCCGTCGAGGGCGGGTGGACCTTGCTCACTTCGCGCAACCCGGGTGACCTATCCGATTTCGTGCACGCGATCACGCGCGAAGTGGTCCCTGCCTCGCGCTGACCTCTGTGGGGCTCGATTCAGTTGCTAGGCAATGATTTTCGCGGATCGAGCGTAATGCCCAGATCGCGCAGCCGGTTGTCGATGAGCAGCCAGCACTCGGTGGTCAGGCGGTCGACCAGGGCGGCTTCGGTGGTGTCGTGGTGTTCCAGCCACCACCGCACCGAGGCATCCACCAAGCCGAGCAGGGCGACCACCACCCGGTCCGCGGCCAGCGGGTCGGCCCCGAATTCCGGCAGGTAGCGGGTCGCGGCGGCGGAGATCTCGGCGGCGAACGCGCTGCCGCCGACGCGCGGTTCGTTGCGGCCGCGCCGGTAGTCGCGTCCGACCAGGAAGCGATAGAGATTGGGATGCTCGGCGGCCCACCGCACGTGCTGGGTCAAGGGTGCACGGATGATGTCCAGCGGCGTGCCGTCCACCGCCAGGCGCGCGCGAATCCGTTCGGTCAGATCGTGGTGCGCGTGCCGGGCGACCGCGAGGTCGAGCTCCTCTTTGCTGGCGAAATGCCGGTAGACGTGCGTGCGGGCCAGTCCGGCGCGGTCGGCGATCCGGCCGGTCAGCGCGTGCGGGCCGTCTTCCTCGATCGCCGCGATCGCGGCTGTCACGATGGCCCGGCGGCGTTCGTCGCGGCCGGGCCGATCACTGGTGGAACGCCGCGCGTCGGCGGTGTCCACCCAAGGTCGTCGTGCCACGCGGCTCAGCGTATCGGCAGGCGAATCGGGTGGTACACCTTGTACCCGGCAGTCCCGTGGTACACACTGTACCCGTAACTGTCGGTATCAGACTTTCGCAAGGACACCCGATGACGACCTACCGGTCCGCCTGGCTCGACGACGACCTGGACGCCCTGCGCGAGCTCGCCCGCTCGTTCTTCGCGAAGGAGTTGACGCCGAACATCGACAAGTTCATCGAGCAGCACCACGTCGACCGCGACTTCTGGAACAAGGCGGGCGCGCTCGGCCTGCTGTGCGCATCGATCCCGGAGGAGTACGGCGGTGGCGGCGGCACCTTCGCGCACGAGGCCGTGCTGATCGAGGAGCAGGCCAAGGCGTTCGACACCTCCTGGGGCGCCACCCTGCACAGCGGGATCGTCGCGCATTACCTGCTGCACTACGGCACCGAAGAACAGAAGCGGAAGTGGCTGCCCAAGATGGCCACCGGCGAGGTCGTCGGCGCGATCGCCATGACCGAGCCCGGCACGGGATCGGACCTGCAGAGCGTCAAGACCAAGGCGATCCGCGAGGGCGACGAGTACGTGGTGAACGGCTCCAAGACCTTCATCACCAACGGCAGCCAGGCCGATCTCATCATCGTGGTCGCCAAGACCGACACCAGCGAGGGCGCCAGTGGCATCTCGCTGATCCTGGTCGAGGCCGACCGGCCGGGCTTCCGCCGCGGCCGAGTGCTGGACAAGGTAGGGCAGAAGGGGCAGGACACCTCCGAGCTGTTCTTCGAGGACGTCCGGGTCCCGGTGTCGAACCTGCTGGGCACGCAGGAAGGACAGGGCTTCGTCCAGTTGATGCAGCAGCTTCCGCAGGAGCGGCTGATCATCGCCGTCGGATCGGTGGCAGGGATGGAGGCCGCGCTCGAGGTCACGCTGCGCTACACCAAGGAGCGGCACGCCTTCGGCAAGCCGCTGTTCGCCTTCCAGAACACCAAGTTCACCCTCGCGGAGGCGGCCACCGAGACCCGGGTGGCCCGGGTGTTCCTGGACGACTGCATCATGCGGCATCTACGTGGGGAATTGGACATCCCGACCGTCGCCATGGCCAAGTGGTGGACCACCGATCGCGCGATGTCGGTGGCCGACGAGTGCCTCCAACTGCACGGCGGCTACGGCTATATGAGCGAATACCCGATCTCGCGGATGTGGACCGACAGCCGTGTCCAGAAGATCTACGGCGGCACCAACGAGATCATGAAAGAGATCATCGCCCGCAGTCTGTGAGCCGAGCGGTCGACTGTGTTGGCAAACTGCCAACACCCTGTCGGGCCGCGCCGGTCAGGGCCTACGCTTCGGTGACGTCCACCGAGGTGGCCGTGGCAGAGACAACGAGGTGCCGGCCACCTCCAGCGTGAAGGGACGGTTGCGATGAGCGACGTCGAGACTCCTCCGTTCAAGGACATCGTCAACGGGGCACTGGAATTCACCATCCCGATCGCGCACAAAATGGGTGTGCAGGCGGTGGAGGTGCGGCGCGGTTTCGCGGCGACCTCGGTGCCCGTCGAGGGCAACGGCAACCACTTCGGCGTGATGTACGCGGGAGTGCTGTTCACCGTGGCCGAGATCCTCGGCGGCGCGATCGCGGTCGCCACATTCGACAACTCGGCGTTCTATCCGCTGGTGAAGGATCTGCACGTCTTCTTCCGCAAGCCGGCCAAGACGGATGTGCGCGCGGAGGCGACGTTGTCGGAGGAGGAGATCACGCGCGTCGGCGCGGAGGCGGCGGCGAACGGCAAATCCGACTTCACGCTGCGATCCGTGGTCACCGACGCCGACGGCGTTGTGGTGGCGGAGACCGAAGGCCTCTACCAATTGCGGGCGCACGGCAAGTAGCCTGCCTCGGCGCCGGAGCGGGGCGTTCGGCACGCATCCGGCGCCGGTCGGCCGCGCGCTGTGGCGAGCCGGCGGGGGGCCGACGACGGTGTCCGGCCAGGTCGCCGTGCCCGCGCCGAGATCACGGACCGGTCGCGGGGCACCGGTTCGGCCGCGGCGTCACGCGGATATCTCCGGTTCTTCGATTTGGTAACGGCTCGGTAGCTGATGCCCTGAGTGGCGGCGGGCGAGGCCGGGGTATGCCTACTACCGCAAGTCGTGGACCTGCGAAAATGCGATCCGCTTCACCATATCGCAGTGATCTCGGCCACATAACGAAGCCATAACAGCGGATCTGTATCGGTCGATTTTTCGCGATCGACCTGGGTGAACGGCGCGAAGTCTCGACCAAGGGTCAAACCTATCCCGACGTTATTCGAGCGTGATCTGTCGCGACATCTCCGCTAACGTCGGTCACGGCTCGGGGCAACACCGAGATCGAGCTCGAATCGCAGAACGCCGGAAACCCTGTCCCGCGATTCGAGTGTCCACGAACTTCCCTGGGGACAGGGGCGCGGCGAATTCGCCGAGCCGGTGGGCGCAGGCGGGAAATCTCATGTCGCAAAACCGTAAATTCACCACTCGTGTTCTCGGCTTCACCGCGGCTGTCGGCGCCTTCGTCGCCGTGCCGTTCGGCCTGTCCACCGCGACCGCTTCGGCCCACAACTGGGACGCCGTCGCGCAGTGCGAGAGCAGTGGCAACTGGTCCACCAACACCGGTAACGGCTTCTCGGGCGGCCTGCAGTTCACCCAGAGCACCTGGGAGGCCAACGGCGGCAGCGGCAGCCCGTCCAACGCCAGCCGTGACGAGCAGATCCGCGTCGCGGAGAACGTCCTCGCGACCCAGGGTCCGGGCGCCTGGCCCGTGTGCGGCTCTTACCTCTGATGCGTCGCCGGCGCCTACCGCGAATTCGCGGTAGGCGCCGAGCTATTTACCGGCAGTAATAAATTTCGCGAAATGTCGGTTTATTCGGACAATCGCATCGGTAATTCGATATCCGATCATCCGGTCCGAATCAGGATTCACCGAACGCCGATTCGCCCGCTCTCCAGGGGTCGGATCCACGCGCCAGTCGCTGTCAGGTAACGGTGCTCAGGCCCGCCACAGTTGATCACCGGCGCGCGACAGGACGATGTTCGGCACCACCGCGTTACGCGACAGCCGCGTGACCGCCAGGACCATCTCGGCGATGTCACCGGTGGTGAGCATGGCCGATCGGTCCAGGACAGCACGCTTCCACGCGGTCATGTCGGTGTCGACGTAGCCAGGGGACACCGCCGTCGCGCTGACGCCGTTCGCGGATTCCTCCAGCGATACCGTCTCGCACAGCGAGATGAGCGCCGCTTTGGTGGCCCCGTAGGCGGCGAGGCCCGCTTCTCCGGCGACGCCGGTGATCGAAGCCAGCGCGACGATCTTCGCGCCGCGCTCCCGATCGTCGGCCGCGCTCTTGCGCAGCAGCGGCAACGCGGCCTGGACGAGCGTCAGCGGCGCGCGAAAGTTCACGTCCAGCATGCGTTCGTACGCCTTCGCGGGCAGGTCCGCCACGGCGCCCGCCGTGCCGGTGCCCGCGCTCAGCACCAGCGCGTTCATGCCGCCGAACCGTTCCTCATGCGCCTTGACCAGGGCGCGCACCTGGTCGAGGTCGTTCATCTGCGTGACCACCGGCTGCACCTCGGCTCCCGTTTTCGCGCGCACGCGGGCCGCGGTCTGCTCGAGCGTGTCGAGCGTGCGCGCGGCGAGGGTCAGGTGATAACCCTCGCCCGCCAGGCGGCGCGCCACCTCGGCGCCGATGCCGCGTGACCCTCCGGTGATCAGTGCGGTGCGGACGCTCATCCGAGGCGTTCGATGATCGTCGCGTTGGCCAGGCCGCCCGCCTCGCACATCGTCTGCAGGCCGTAGCGGCCGCCGGTCTGCTCCAGGTGGTTGACCAGCGTCGCCAGGATGCGGGTGCCGGAGGCGCCCAGCGGGTGGCCGAGGGCGATCGCGCCGCCGCGGGGGTTCAGCTTGGCCGGATCGGCGTTCAACTCGTGCTGCCAGACCAGGGGCACGGGTGCGAACGCTTCGTTCACCTCGTAGGCGTCGATGTCATCGATGCTCAGCCCGGCGCGATTCAGCACCTTGCGGGTGGCCGGGATCACGGCTGTGAGCATGAGCAGGGGGTCGTCGCCCACCACGGCGAACGAGTGGAACCGGGCGCGCGGACGAAGGCCCAGTTTCGTGGCGGCCTCCTCGCTCATGATCAGTGCGGCGGAGGCGCCGTCGGTCAGCGGGGAGGAGTTGCCCGGCGTGATCGACCACTCGATCTCGGGGAAGCGCGCGGTGTACTGGTCGTCGACGAAGGCGGGCCGCAACTTCGCCAGACTCTCGCCGGTGGTGGCGGGCCGGATCGTCTCGTCGGCCGTCAGGGCGCCCGCCGCGACCAGTTCGTTGTCGAAGCCGCCCCGCGCCGCGGTGTCGGCGGCGAGCCGATGCGAACGAGCCGCGAACTCGTCGAGCGCTGCGCGGTCGAACTTCCACCGGGCGGCGATCACCTCGGCCGCGATGCCCTGCTGGATGAGGCCGTCCGGGTAGCGGTGGGCGAGCGGACCGCGGTTGGCGTCCTTGCCCTGGCCGTTGGAGAACATCGGCGCCCGGCTCATGGATTCGACACCACACGCGATCGCGACGTCGTAGGCGCCCGCGATGACACCCTGCGCCGCGAAGTGCGCGGCCTGCTGGCTGGACCCGCACTGCCGGTCCACCGTGGTAGCGGGCACCGAGTCCGGGAATCCGGCGGCCAGCGCGGCGGTCCTGCTGATGTTGAACGCCTGCTCCCCGCTCTGCGTGACGCATCCGCCGACCACGTCGTCCACCACGGCGGGATCGAGGTCGTTGCGGGCGACGAGTTCGGCGAGCACACCCGCGAGCAGGGTGGCCGGATGTACGTCCGACAGGCCGCCGCCTGCTTTGCCCTTACCGGACGGTGTACGGACGACATCGACGACGACGGCGGACCTCATGGCCATCTCCGATCAGTTAAGTTAACTGGCATTCGCAGTTAAGTTAACACAGATTCTCCGTCGTGGGCCATGGCGTGCCCAACGGTCTGGCCGCGATCGACCGCAGGGAGTTCCCGTGCCTAGGCCTTGGCCTCACCGGGCGGCCTGCCCGGATACAGGCGCTGAATCGTCAGCGCGGCCGCCAGCAGCCGGGAGTCGTGCGGGTCGGTGGGATCGACGCCCGTGAGTTCGGCGATGCGGCGCAGGCGATAGCTGAACGTGTTGGGATGCACGTGGATCTCGGCGGCCGCGGCCTTGCGGTCCGAGCCGTGGCGCAGGTGCGCGTCGAGGGCTTCCATCAGGTGCGGGCTGTCCAGGATCGGGGCGATCCGCTCGGCCAGCCGGGTGCGGGCGGTGCCCGGCCTGGTGAGCTGGTACTCCAACAGCAGATCGTCGAGTTGGTAGACGCCCGCCGGACGGCCGAGCAAGCGCGCGAGTTCGGCGAGGTCGGTGGCTTCCTTCGCGGTGTGCGGAATGGCGTCCTTCGGCACGGACGGATACTCGGCGAGGAATACCGGAACCCCGAAGTTCTCGGCCAGCTCGGTGGCAAGCCCGGTGTGGCGCGCGTCGTCGAGTTCGGCGTCGGAACCGCTGGGCAGCAACGCGATTCCGCTCCAGCCGTCGAAGGTGGCCAGCGCCGTGGTGCCCGCGAGGGCGTCCAGAGCACGGTGCAGCAGGCGGATGCGGCGACGTCCGACGAGTGTGGCGACCTTGCTCGGCTGATCGTCGGGCCGGATGTGGATGGCGAGCACGGTGTAGTGCTCCGCGAGGGCGGTGTCAGCCCGCGCCGCCAGCTCCGCCGCGGGGAACCCGTTCAGCAGCGCCGAGCACAGCGCCCGGCGCGCCTCCCGTTCGGCGTTGTAGATGGACTGCTCGACCTCGGTGTAGGTCTCCACGACCGTGATGTTGATCTGCATGAGCAGGTCGAGCAGTCGGCTGCCGACCAGCACGAGGTCGTCGAGCTCCTCGCTGGAGGCCAGCGCGGCCGCCTCGTGGAGCACCGACTGCGCGGAGCCGTGAATGGCCTCGATCAGCACGGGCAGGGGGAACCGGTCCTCGGCGTGCCGCTCGGCCACCGGGGCGACGAACGTCGCGACTTCGGCCTTGGTGAAGCTGCGCTGTTCACCGATCGCCTGGAGCACGGCGCGGCCGCACGCGTAGATCGCCGGAAGCACCTCGGCGGTGAAATGCCCCTCGGGCAGATCGGCGGCGGGCGAGGTGGTGCCGAGGCCTGCGGCGAGCATGCGCTCGGCGATCTGCGGCCAGCGGGTGAGCAACCGGGCGACGAGCGGAGCGTCTCCGGCCACCGGGGACAACGCGACGGACATGGGCCGATTGTTTCCGACCACAGGAAACCGCGGCAAGGTCGCGGGCCCAGTCGCGCGAATTTTGGCTTCGGGGCCAACATTCCAGACGGAATCTTCTCCTCGGCGTGCAGTGACACCGCCCCGGCGCGAGTCATACATTCGGAAAGCGGCTCGCATCTATGTCCCCGATCACATTCGAATCCGAATGTGGCGTAGGAAACATTCTGTAGCGGTGTTCGATTCACCGCCGGGCCGCCTGTGGTTCGGCGTGAATGGAAGTGAACTCGATGTTGGCAATGATGCACAACGCTCGACGGGCGATTCTCGGGGCCGCGGTGATCGCGGGCGTGACGATGGCCACGGCACTCGGCAACGGACCGGCGCACGCGCGGGAGGAGATCGAACCGACCCAGCAGGCCCTGGCCGATTACATCAGCGCGGGCCTGGCGCCCGCCCCGGACGGCAGGCAACCGCGCGCGATCGTGGACAGCGGCAGCTCGTCGGGATGGCCGACCAGCGTCGCTTCCGACGCGTTCGGTGAAGGCCCGGAGATGTCGGCGTATCTGGCGGCCTTCGCCTACGGTCTGACCCACCCGGACGCCGCCCCGCCCGACGGCAACCGCTGGAACTGCACCCCCACCGCCGAACACCCGCGACCGGTGGTGCTGCTGCACGGCACCTGGCTCAACGCCTACGACACCTTCTCCTACTTGTCCCCGCGCCTGGCCCGCGCCGGTTTCTGCGTGTTCGCCTTCAATTTCGGGCGTTCCGGCGTCCTGGAGGGCGGCGGTCTCGGCCCGATCCTGCCGGGGCGCTTCGGCGTGGGCCGGATGGAGGATTCGGCCGTGCAGTTGCGCGATTTCGTCGACCGGGTCCTGGCCGCGACCGGTGCGCAGGCCGTCGACATCGTCGGTCACTCGCAAGGCGGGACGGTCGCCGACCATTATCTGAAGTTCGAGGGCGGCCAGGGCAAAGTGGGCAAATTGGTGAGCCTGGGAGCGACACACCACGGCACGTCGCTGATGGGTATCGCCACGCTGGGCCGGATCATCAACAATCTGGGTGTCAACATTCTCGGGTTCTACGAGCCGCTGGTCGGACTCGCGAATATCCAGCAAGCGGTGGGCTCGCCGTTCTACGCCAGTCTGAACGCCCAGGGCGACACGGTGCCCGGAGTCGCCTACACGGCGGTCGGCTCGCGGCACGACGAGGTGACCAACCCTTATCAATGGACGTTCCTGCAAGCGGGGCCGGACGCGACGGTGGACAACGTCACGCTGCAAGACGGGTGCGAGCAGGACATGTCCGACCACCTGACGATGATGTATTCGCCGCGGGCGGCGTCGATCGTCCTGCACGCGCTCGACCCGGTCGCCCAGCCGTCGCTGGAATGCACTTTCAATCCGTGGATGGTCGGCGGCAACGGCAGCTGGTGAGCCGCTGTCACTGCATCGGCACGAGAATCCGCGCGCGTCTAATTGGTACCCGGGACAATTCTTTTCCGGGCGCGACCTTGGTTGGGTGAATATGGGCGATCCGGCGCGGGATGCCCGCGATCACGGCCGTGCCGTCGAAAGGAAGAACCGGATGAGTGTGCAACTCGAATGGGATGGCGGTACAGTGCCGCCCGATCCGGCCCCGTTCGCGCAGCGGCCGATACTGCCCGAAGACGATCCGTTCTACGTCCCACCGCCCGCGGTCGGGCGGTTGCGTCCCGGCGCGATCGTTCGCGCGCGTGCGGTGCGGATCGGCTTCTTCGGTCTTGTGCCCCAGCGCATCTCGGCCTGGCAACTGCTCTATCGGACGTGTGATCTGAACGGGGTGCCCGAGGTCGCGGTGACCACCGTGCTGTTGCCGTGGGGCGCGGATCCGGCCGAGCCGCGCCCGCTGGTGTCGTTCCAGTGCGCGATCGACGCGGTGGCCTCGAAATGTCTTCCGTCCTATTCGCTCCGGCGCGGCGCACGGGCGGCGGGGTCGATTCCCCAGCTCGAGCTGCCGCTGATCGCCAGCGCCCTGGCGAGGGGCTGGGCGGTGTCGGTGCCGGATCACGGTGGAACCGCGGGCCGGTTCGGCGTGGCCAGGGAGCCGGGATATCGCGCGCTGGACGCGGTGCGCGCCGCGCACGCTTTCGTTCCGCTGGGACTGGACCCGACCACACCCGTGGCGCTGTGGGGTTATTCGGGCGGGGGATTGGCCACGGCCTGGGCCGCGGAAATGGCCGCCGAATACGCGCCCGAGCTGAATATCGTCGGCGCGGTCGCCGGGTCGCCGGTGGGGGATCCGGCCGCCGCGTTCGTCCGGCTCAACGGCACCCTCTTCGCGGGATTCGCGGCCGTCTTCACCGCCGGGCTGCGCCGCGGCTACCCGGATCTCGACCGCATGCTGCGCGCGCATCTGGACGCGCGATATCTCGGCTGGCTGGCCGAGACCGAGACCACCGCGACGTTCCCGCTGCTGTATCGCTTCGCCCGGCGCGACATCGACAAACACAGTGACGCGGGACTGGCCGCCATGCTCGAGCAGGACGGGCTGCGGCGGATCCTCGACGACATCCACCCCGGCGGCCGAGCGCCCGCGATGCCCATGCTCGTGCTGCAGGGCGTGCACGACGAGGTGATCGCGACCGCCGACGTGGACGGCCACGTCGCGCGCTACGTCGCGGCGGGCGTCCACGTGCGCTACTTGCGCGATCGGCTCAGCACCCATCTGCTGCTGCAATTCCTGGCGCTGCCGGTCATGGTCGACTGGCTCGCCGGTCGCTTCGCCGGTCGTGAGCTGCCCGCGGCCGGTACGCAGACGCGTTGGTCGCTCGCCTTCGCCGGTCCGGCGCTGCGCGGCCACCTGCGATTCGCGGCCTTGCTCGTGCGCATGTGGCTCGGACGGCCGATCCGCTCACCGCGCCCGCCCGCGCTGTCGCGTCCCGGCCCGCGCCGCCTGTCGGTCTTTTCCGCGGCGCTGCGCAATCCGTTGTCCTGATCTTGCTCGGCCACCACCGAGACGTTGCTGAGCTGGCCTGATCGCACACCGTTACGCGCCGGGAACGAGATTCCGGTGTCACGTCACAAAGGTGTCCGTTTTGCTCTAGCGTGAGCACGGTTGGTGCCGAGAGGGGTCGTGGATGCGTAGCGGGATGCTGAGTGTGGCGCAATTGCGGGACCAGGTCGATACGGGTGAGATCGACACGGTGCTGGTCGCCATGACCGACATGCAGGGGCGACTGCAAGGGAAGCGCTGCGCGGCACGCTATTTCCTGGACGAGGTGCTCGAGCACGCCACCGAGGCCTGCGGCTACCTGCTCGCGGTGGACGTGGACATGACGACCGTCGACGGATACGCCCTCTCGTCCTGGGAGACCGGGTACGGAGACGTCGTGCTGCGGCCGGATCTGCGCACGCTGCGGACGGCCCCGTGGTGGCCGGGCACCGCGCTGGTGCTCTGCGACGTCGAGCACGTGGTGCCGGAAGGGCGGGCGGTCGCGGCTTCACCGCGCCAGGTGCTGCGCAAACAGTTGGACCGGTTGAGCGAGCGCGGCCTGCGCGCGTTCGTCGGGACCGAACTCGAGTTCCTGGTGTTCGACGACAGCTACGAGGCGGCCTGGAACGCGGGGTACCGCGGGCTGACGCCGGCCAATCAGTACAACGTCGACTACTCGATGCTCGGCACCGGGCGGATCGAGCCGTTGTTGCGCCGTATCCGCAAGGAGATGGACGGCGCGGGGATGTATGTCGAGTCGGCCAAAGGCGAGTGCAACCCCGGCCAGCACGAGATCGCGTTCCGGTACGACGAAGCTCTGGTCACCTGCGACAACCACAGTATCTACAAGACCGGTGCGAAGGAGATCGCGGCGCAGGAAGGGCGCAGCCTCACCTTCATGGCGAAATACAATGAGCGGGAAGGCAATTCCTGCCATATTCATTTGAGCCTGCGCGGCGAGGCCGGCGAGCCGGTCTTCGCGGGGGACGGCGCGGACGGCATGTCGCCGTTGATGCGGCACTTCATCGCGGGCCAGCTGGACTGCTTGCGCGAGTTCACCTACCTGCTCGCGCCGAACATCAACTCCTACAAGCGATTCGTCGCGGGCAGCTTCGCGCCGACCGCGATCGCGTGGGGCCGGGACAACCGGACCTGCGCCATCCGCGTGGTCGGCGAGGACCATGGGCTGCGCTTCGAGAACCGGGTGCCCGGCGGTGACGTGAACCCGTACCTGGCCGTGGCCGCGCTGATCGCGGCGGGACTGCACGGCATCGACCGGAGCCTGCCGCTCGAGCCGGAATTCCACGGCAACGCCTATCACTCCGAGCGCCCCCGTGTGCCGCGCACGCTGCGCGAAGCGGCCCAGCTGTTCGGCGACAGCACGGTGGCCCGCGCGGCCTTCGGTGATGATGTAGTGGAGCACTATGGCAACGCGGCGCGGGTAGAACTGGACGCCTACGACGCCGCGGTCACCGACTGGGAGCGTATCCGTGGTTTCGAACGACTCTGAGGTCGCGGGAGCCCGTCCCGTGATCGGCCTGCCCACCTATGTGGAGCGGGCCCGCTTCAACGCGTGGGATCTGCCGTGCGCGGTGCTGCCGCACGCCTACGTCGAGATGGTGGCCGCCGCGGGTGGCATCCCGGTGCTGTTGCCGCCCGCCGGCGTCGCGCGTCCCGAGCTGGTGCGACGGCTCGACGGGTTGGTGCTGACCGGCGGCGCGGACGTCGATCCAGCGCGCTACGGCGGCCCTGCCGCCGGAATCCCCGGCTACACCAGGCCGGACCGGGACGAGTCGGAGTTCGGCCTGTTCGAGCTGGCCAGAGCCGCGGGCATGCCGATTCTCGCGGTGTGCCGCGGGCTGCAACTGGCGAACGTGGCGCTCGGCGGCACGCTGATCCCGCATCTGCCCGATGTGGTCGGACACGAGGAGCACTCCGGCGTCGAGGGCGGGTTCACCGCGACCCGGGTGCTGACCATCGCGGGCAGCCGGGTCGCGCGGCTGGCCGGTCCGGAGGTGAAGGTGAACTGCCACCATCACCAGGCCGTCGATCGGCTCGCCGAGGGCCTGACCGCCACCGCGTACGCCGCGGACGGCACGATCGAGGCCGTGGAGTCCACCAACGGGTCGTTCCTGGTCGGCGTGCAGTGGCATCCGGAGGCCGACGCCACCGATCGCAGGCTGGTGCGGGCGCTGGCCGAGGCGGCGGACACCTATCGAAGGGAGCGGGACTCGTGACGACAGCGCAGGTGCTCAACCCGGCGACCGAACAGGTGGTCACCACCGTCGAGCTCGTCGGCGAAGCCGAGACCGATGCCGCCGTCGCCGCGGCGCAGCGCGCGGCGGCCGGGTGGCGCGAGGTGGCGCCCGGCGATCGGGCGAGATTGCTGCGCCGGTTCGCCGAGGCGGTCGACGCGGATGTGGAGCAGCTCGCCCGGCTCGAGGTCGCCAACGCGGGGCACACCATCGGCAACGCGCGTTGGGAGGCGGGCAACGTCCGCGACGTGCTGCACTACGCGGCCGGAATGCCGGAACGGTTGCTGGGCAGTCAGATTCCGGTCGCGGGTGGGGTCGACATCACCTTCCACGAACCGCTCGGCGTGGTCGGCGTGATCGTGCCGTGGAATTTCCCGATGCCGATCGCGGCCTGGGGTTTTGCGCCCGCGCTCGCCGCGGGCAACACCGTGGTGCTCAAACCCGCCGAGCTGACGCCGCTGACCGCGCTGCGACTCGGTGAACTGGCGCTCGAGGCGGGCCTGCCCGAGGGTGTGTTCCAGGTGCTGCCCGGCAAGGGGTCGGTGGTGGGAGAGCGCTTCGTCACCCACCCGGCCGTCCGCAAGGTGGTGTTCACCGGTTCCACGGAGGTGGGCACGCGGATCATGGCGGGCTGCGCTCGGCAGGTGAAGCGGGTGACGCTGGAACTCGGCGGCAAGAGCGCGAACGTCGTGTTCGCCGACGCCGACCTGGAACAGGCGGCGGCGACCGCGCCCTACGGCGTCTTCGACAACGCCGGGCAGGACTGCTGCGCCCGCTCCCGGATCCTTGTGCAGCGCAGTGTGTTCGACCGGTTCCTGGAGTTGCTGGAACCCGCTGTGCAGGGGGTGCGCGTCGGCGACCCGTCCGACGAATCCACCGAGATGGGCCCGCTGATCTCGGCCGCGCACCGGGAGCTAGTGGCCGAGTTCGTGCAACCCTCGACCAAGGTCGCGTTCACCGGAAGCGCGCCCGACGGTCCCGGATTCTGGTATCCGCCGACCGTGGTGCTGCCCGGCGCGCCCACCGACCGGGTGCTCACCGACGAGGTGTTCGGGCCGGTGGTCGCGGTGGTCCCGTTCGAGGACGAGGCCGACGCGCTGCGCATCGCCAACGACACGAATTACGGCCTCTCCGGCTCGATCTGGACCCGCGACGTCGGCCGGGCGCTGCGCGTGGCCCGCGGTGTGGAGGCGGGCAACCTGTCGGTGAACTCGCATTCGTCCGTGCGGTACTGGACGCCGTTCGGCGGTTTCAAGCAGTCCGGGCTCGGGCGCGAACTCGGCCCGGACGCCGCGCTCGCCTTCACCGAGACCAAGAACGTCTTCCTCGCCACGTAGTGACACCCGCACATCCGACAGGAGATACGTTGCAGCGCTTACAGGATCGAGTCGCCGTCGTCACCGGCGGCGGGAGCGGTATCGGTCTGGCCACGGTCCGTCGCTTCGCGGCGGAGGGGGCGAAGGTGGTGGTCGCGGACATCGACGCCGGGACCGGCGAGGCGGCCGCCAAGGAGGTCGGCGGCCGGTACGTGCACGTGGACGTCACCGACGAAGACCAGGTCAAGGCCCTGTTCCAGACCGCGGTCGACACCTACGGCGGGCTGGACATCGCGTTCAACAACGCGGGCATCTCCCCGCCGGAGGACGATTCGATCCTGACCACCGGCATCGACGCGTGGCGGCGGGTTCAGGAGGTCAACCTGACCTCCGTGTACCTGTGCAGCAAGTACGCCATCGAGCACATGCTCGAGCGCGGCAAAGGATCGGTGATCAACACCGCCTCGTTCGTCGCGGTCATGGGTGCGGCGACCTCGCAGATCTCCTACACCGCCTCCAAGGGCGGCGTACTGGCGATGAGCCGCGAACTCGGCGTGCAGTTCGCCCGCGACGGCATTCGGGTGAACGCCCTGTGCCCCGGGCCGGTGAACACCCCGCTACTCCAGGAACTGTTCGCCAAAGACCCGGAGCGCGCCGCCCGCCGCCTGGTGCACGTGCCGCTCGGCCGGTTCGCCGAACCGGAGGAGATCGCCGCTGCCGTGGCCTTCCTCGCCAGCGACGATTCCTCGTTCATCACCGCGTCCCAGTTCCTGGTGGACGGCGGCATCGCGGGCGCCTACGTGACGCCGCTGTAGGACCTACTTCGGCGCGCCCAATCGTGCGCCGCCGTCGACGCGCACCACGATTCCGGTCGTGAACGCGTTGTCCACCAGGAATTCGATCGCGTGGGCCACGTCGTCGGCGGTGCCGACCCGCCCCACCGGCGTGGTCGCGGCGATCTGGTCGAAGACCTCGGTGCGCGCGCCGTCGGGCAGGAAGCTCCACCATTCGGTGTCGATCACGCCGGGGGACACCGCGTTCACGCGCAATGGCGCGAGCTCGACCGCCAGCACCGGAACCATCGCCTCCACACCGGCATTGACCGCCGCCAGCGCCGCGGTGGCGGGCATCGAGCCGCCCGCCGAGGCCGCCGACACCAGGGTGAGCGAACCGCCCTCGTTCAGGTGCGGCAGCGCGGCTTGCATCGCGGCGGCGTGCGGGAGCAGTTTGCCCTCGACGTGGCGGCGCAGATGCTCGAGTTCGAGCTCACGGAACGGCGTCGTGCCCGACGGTCCGGTCACGGTCACCACCACATGGTCGATCGGCCCGATCTCCGCGAAGAATCGGGTCAGTTCCGCCTCGTCACGCGCGTCCACGGTACGGCCGGTGACGTTCTCGCCGAGATCGGCCAATGCGGCCTCGAGCCTGCCCTTGTCGCGACCCGCGACGATCACCTCGTGCCCGTGGTCGGCGAGCCTGCGCGCCGCGGCCAGGCCGATGCCCGATGTACCGCCCACGATGACGACCCGGTTGCCCACAACATCCTCCTGATTTTCGAAGCTCTGTGTCTCGAAATATAAACGAGGCATGGTGTCTTGTAAAGTGTCGGCATGACCGGAACCCGTGGCCGCCCGCGCAGCGAGGAAACCAGGCGCGCCATCCTGCGCGCCGCGCTGGAACTGTGTGAACGGGACGGCTACCAAGACCTGACCATCAAGGCCATCGCCGACGCCGCGGGCGCGGGCAGGCAGACGGTGTATCGCTGGTGGCCGGACAAGGCCGCGGTGCTCATGGAGGCGCTGGCCGGGCTCGTCGAGGAGAACCCGGCATTGCGTGTGCGCGCCGAGTCCGCCGACGTGCTCGCCGAGGTCGAAGGCTTGCTCACCGCGACCTACGAGCTCACGCGCGAGCTGACGGGCCAGGCTCTGGTGGGACTGATGGCCGACGCGCAACGCGATCCGGCGCTGTCCGAGCGATTGCAGGACGCCGTGATCGGCCCGCGTCGTGAGGTGTTGCGCACGCTGCTGCGACGAGGTGTGGACAGTGGTCGGTTCACCGGGGCGGTGTCGTTGGACCTCGTGGTCGATTTCGCTTTCGGAGTGATGTGGTACCGCCTGCTCGGGCGGCACGCTCCGGTCGACGGGGCGTTGGCGAGGGAAGTCGCCGCGGGTATCGCCGCCATGCTCGGGCCGAAGTGAGCGCGAGCGCCGTCGTATCGCGACCGTCGTGGAGGCGGTGACCGGTGCGACTCGAGTGCATATGTGACCGGCATCACAATTGCTAGTTGAGTCGCAGGTCAGCGCAGATGTGTTCGCCCTCTTCCTGTTACGTGACTGTTTGCCCGGGGCGAATCCTGGGTATCGGTCTGTTTCGTGCCACACCTTCGGTTCTCGCGGCCGGAGGTGGAACGAACCGAGGTCCGTGACGGACTGGAGAGGACGTGCACGTGACCGATCGAACTTCCGAGAGTTTCCCGCTGCGACGTTCCGTCGCGGCCTCCGCCATGGGCAACGCGACCGAATGGTTCGACTACGGCGTCTACGCGGCCACCGCGACGTATCTGACCGATGCCTTCTTCCCCGGGGAACTGGGCACGCTCGGCACCATGCTCGGCTTCGCCATCTCGTTCGTGCTCCGGCCGCTCGGCGGCATGGTGTGGGGCCCGCTCGGTGACCGCATCGGCCGTAAAGCCGTGCTGGCCACCACGATCCTGCTCATGGCCGCCGCCACCGGCGCCATCGGCGTGTTGCCCACCCACGCGTCCGTCGGCGTGCTGGCGCCCATCCTGCTGATTCTGCTCCGCGTGGTGCAAGGCTTCTCGACCGGCGGCGAATACGGCGGCGCGGCAACGTATCTCGCCGAGTGCGCGTCCGACCGCAAACGCGGATTCCTCGGCAGTTTCCTCGAATTCGGCACGCTCGCGGGCTTCGTCGGCGGCTCCGCGACGGTGCTGGCCTGCCAGCTCGCGCTCGGTTCGGACACCATGCACGACTGGGGCTGGCGCATCCCGTTCCTGATCGCCATCCCGCTCGGCCTGACCGGCTGGTACCTGCGGGCCCGGCTCGACGAGAGCCCGGTGTTCACCGAGGTCGCCGAGCACAAGCGCCCGCCAGGCGGTCTGCGTGAGGTGGTGACCACCTACCGGCGCGAGACGCTGACGCTGGCCGGACTGGTGGTCGCGCTCAACGTGGTCAACTACACGCTGCTGACCTATCAGCCCACCTATCTACAGAAAACGATCGGCTTGGGCGAATCGGCCACCACCGCGATGATGCTGCTCGGTCAGTTGGTGATGATGCTGGTGCTGCCCTTCTTCGGCCGGCTGTCCGACAACGTCGGCCGCCGCCCGATGTGGTTGTTCTCGCTGACCGGCCTGAGCGTGCTCGCGGTGCCGATGTACTGGCTGATGGGCCAGGGCACGGCATGGGCGATCTTCGGCTTCATCGTGCTCGGACTGTTGTACCTGCCGCAGTTGTCCACCATCAGCTCCACCTTCCCCGCGATCTTCCCGACCCATGTCCGGTACGCGGGCTTCGCGCTGGCCTACAACGTCTCCACCGCGATCTTCGGCGGCACCGCCCCGCTGATCAACGAGGCCGTCATCGAGGCAACCGGCTGGTCGCTGTTCCCCGCCGTCTACATGGTCGGCGCTTCCCTGATCGGCCTGGTCGCCTGGAACTACCTGCGCGAAACCGCCGGAACCTCGCTGCGCGGCACCGAAGTCCCCGACGCGGGTGAGTCGACTCCGGACCCGAATCCTGACCTCCCCGCCCAGCCCGCGTTCTGAATCACGGCGTCGAAACATCCGGTGGGAGTGTGCGCGGTCGTATCGGCCACCTGAATGCCGAGCCGCCACGAGCCTGTGCGTCGATCGATGACGGAACATCGTTGATCTCAGCGGACACCGCCCGCCAAGTCGGCGAGACGTTCGTACATCAGGGCCAGATCGCGCTGGTAGCCGAAATCGGATGGCGCCGAGCGCACCAGATGGTCGGCGACAGCGAGTCCGCGGCGGAAATGCTGGGCCGCGCCGGCGATATCGCCGGTGTCGCGAGCGAGGCTGCCCAGTTTGTCGCAGCAGGACAGCAGATCGCGGCGATAGCCGAGGTTGCCCGGGTCGGCGGCCGACAGTTCCTCGGCGATCTCGGCCGAGCGGTTGTACCAGTCCCGCGCGGCATGGTGGTCGCCGCTCGCTCGCGAGAGAGTGCCGAGGCGGTCGTAAGTGACCGAGAGGTCGCGGCGGTAAGAGGGGTTGGACGGCTGAGAGTCCACCAGAGCGAGATCGATGGTCATGGCGTTCCGGTACGCGCGATCGGCTTCGGCGAGGTCGTTCCGTGCACGGGCATGGTCGCCGAACCGGTGGTAGCAGAACGAGAGATCTCTGCGGTAGGTGCTGTTGTCCGGCGCGGATTCGACCAGGCTCGCGGCGACCGCGATGGCGTGCTCGTACAGTCGCGTCGCCTCTCCGTGATCTCCCTGGGCGGCTACGACTCTGCCGAGCGCGTTGTAGGCCAGCAGCAGATCACGCCGATACCGAAGGTTCACCGGGTCGGCGGCCGACAGTTTCTCCGCATGAATCAGGGCAGGCCTGCAGTGGGTCGCCGCGCCGTCGTAGTCGCCCTGATCCATCGCCAACGAGCCCAGCGCATCGTGGACGACCAAGAGGTCGCGACGATATTGGAGATTGCCAGGTGCGCTCGCGGCCAGATCCTCCGTGCCCTCCAGCGCACGTCGGTAGAACCGGGCGGCTTCGCCGAAATCGCGCCATTCTCTGGCGATGTCGCCGAGCACATTGCACGTGACGACGAGGTCGCGGCGGTACTGCGGATTGGTGGGGTCGGCGGCGAGGAGTTCCTGTGTGAGAGCGAGGGCGCGATGGTAGTGCCGGATGGCCTCGTGCGGATCGCCGTTCGCGCGGATCGCCCCGCCGAGCCGGTCTACGGTGATCGAGAGGTCGCGTCGGTATCCGAGGTTCGAGGGTTCGGCAGCGACGAGCGCTTCGGCGATCTCCATCGAGCGCCGGTACAGGCGGATCGCTTCGTCCAGATCTCCTCGAGTCCGGGCCATTTCGGCGAGCTTGTCGTAGCCGATCGAAAGATCCCGCTGGTACTGGAGGTTGTCCGGATCGGCATCGACCAGTTCTCGCGCCATGCTGATCGCGAGCTGGTAGCGCCGAGCGGCCTCATCGAGGTCGCCGGTGGCCGACGCCAGATCGCCCAGCTTGTTGTAGGACACCGAGAGATCGCGTCGATAGAGCGTATTCCCCGGGTCGGCCGCGGCGAGTTCTTCGGTGAGGAGGAGCGTGACCCCGTAGTGGCGCGCGGCTTTGTCGGCATCGCCCGCGGCGTGGGCGATGTCGCCGATCTTCTCGTTGACGACAGCGAGATCGCGGCGATACACGCGGTTCGCGGGTTCGGCCTCCGCGAGTTCTTCGACGATGGCGAGCGCGCAGTAGTGCAGTCTGGTCGCCGTGTCGACCGCGCCCGCTTTCCGTTCCAGATCGGCCAGTTTGCCGTACGACACCGACAGATCGCGGCGGTAACCGGAGTCGGCCGGTTGCGCGGTGGCGACACGTTCCCCGATGGCGACGGAGCGTCGGTACAGGCGTCCGGCTTCGGCCGCCCTGCTCGCGAGCGGGGTGAGTTCACCGTCGGAATCGCGCTCCTCGGCGAGGGGGCTGTCGAGGTCGTCATCGAGACCGAGGAGGAACGCGCGGCGGTACAGTCGCCCGGCTGCCCGCGTGTCGCCTGCGGCGCGGAGACGATCGCCGATCTCGATCAAGGAGAGCGTCAGCTGTCGCGTGCTCCCGGAGTTCGACCCGTCGGCCGGCCTATTCGGTATCGAGCTGAGGAGGAGATGGGTGATCGAGCCGGGAAGCCGGACTTCCGGGTCGCCCTTGGAGGAATCCGCGATGTATTCGGCCAACCGGCGATGATGAGCGGCGACATACTTCGCGCAGGTGGAGGCGATGTATTCGTCTGTCGTGCGGAGCCGGGAGAGGATTTCGAAGCATCGCTCGCGCTGGCGGAGAGAAGCGCTGTGCACGCCGTCGGCCAGCAGCCGTACCCCGGCGTCTGTTTCCGCGCGCAGCGCCTGACCGACGAGCGCGTCGCCGAGCGGGCCGGGCGAGGGATCGAGATACCGCTCGCTCGGGAACTGGGACCGCAGCCACTGGACGAGCGCCACCCGGTCGGCGGCGGTATCGGGTCCATTCCCGAAGACGACTGTCATCAGCTGTTCCGCCTCGGCGGAATCATCCGCGCCGAACAAGGTCGCCACCGCGACGGCACGGCGCAGGTCGGCTTCGGGAACTCCGTCCGGAGCGGTCTCCTGCCACTCGCGAAACGGATCGATCGCTTCCGCGGAGCTCTGCGGGCGGGGCGTCGGAGCCGGTTCGGCGCCTTCGAGCGTTTGATCTTCGAACATGCGATCCCCCAATGGATTTCGTGAGCGAAAGAGCGCCGATCCTGGTGCTCAGGCTAACAGCGGGGTCCGACAGGTTCGGGCTCGTCGTTGTATGGGATCGCGTCGTGGATGTGGGACTCGGTCACGCCGAGGAGGGTGACTCGTCGTCCTCCGGCCAATCGTCCTCGATGACCAGCGTCCCGTCGCGCAGCGCGGTCGCGTACTGGTCGGCGACCAGGTCGGCCGGGTAGGTCGGCCAATAGGAGACCGCGCCGGTGGGCTTGTCGATGACGCAGACGGAGCCGCCGACGATCACCGGCGGACTGTCCGGGTCGACGTGCGGCGAGCGGGGGAAGGTGGCGACGGCGACGAAGCAGGTGTCGAACTCCGCTAGCTGATAGGTGATGCCTCGATCGGCGTAATCGCCGTTGGTGAGATGCCGCTCGGCGATCCGGTGTGCCTCGGTCGGGTCCACCGGTGTGGTCGCGTCGGTGGGGTAGGCGTGGATGTCCATGTGTCGATGGCAGCGGGGGTGTGGCCGCCTGCTCCTTCCGGGTCTCTGGATAGCACGATGGCGGCTCGGCGCAAGCCGGTTTGCGGTCAGTCGAAATGGATGGTGGACAGCATCTTGCGGGCCAGGATCTCCGGATCGGAGTCGGTGGCCAGTGCTGAATTATGCAGTGCGCCTTCGCGCCACAGCGAAGCGAAGCCGTGCACCAGCGACCACGCGGCGAGTCGGGTCGACAACTGACGGTCTTGACTGTGGCTCGGCTGGATGCTCGAAACGCCGGAGCGCAGCGCCGACCCGGATCGTTCTCGCGCGGCGCGCAGAGTCTCGTTCTCCGCGTGGAGAAGGCTGTGCCGGAACATCACGTCGAAGTGTCCCGGATGCTCGCGCGCGAAGCGAATGTAGGCCACCGCGACCTCGCGAAAGTCCGAACCGGCCTGCGCGAGCTGTTCGGCCAGCAGTTCGAATCCCTCGGTGGCCAACGCGGTGAGCAGTCCTGCTCGATCACCGAAGTGGTGGGCGGGTGCGGCGTGCGAGACGCCCGCGTGCCGGGCCAGGTTGCGCAGGGAGAGCGCGTCGACGCCGTCGGCGGCGATCCGTTCGGCGGCGGCGGTGAGCAGTGCCGCGCGGAGATCTCCGTGGTGATAACCGTCCTTCGCCATACCTCGATGGTGACCCATCATCTAGACATTGACAAGTTCATGACCGCGGCCGTATCTTTCCACTGTCAAGATTTGCTCTTCGATCCACAGGAGATCCCGATGGCACCGCTGGTCGTCCTCGTCGCCGTCACCGCACTCGCCCGGCTCATCGGCTGGCTCACCGGCAACGGCTGGCTCGATTCGTGGGCGCACGCGACCGCGCTCGGGCTGGCCGCGATGCTCGCGCTCACGTCGAGCGCGCACTTCCTCCAGCCGCGCCGCGACGCTCTGGTCGCCATGGTGCCGCCCCGGCTGCCGAACGCCCCGGCGCTGGTGACGTTGACCGGTGTGCTGGAACTGGCGGGTGCGGTCGGCGTCCTCATTCCCGCGACCGCCGACCTGGCCGCGGCCTGCCTGATCGCGCTGCTGGTGGCGCTGTTCCCGGCGAACGTCCGCGCCGCCCGCGCCGAACTGGGCATCAAGACCATGCCGCTGCCGCTGCGGGCGCTGGTTCAGGTCCTGTTCATCGCGGCCTGCGTGGTCATAATCGTCGGCTGAGAACGGCGAAAGGCCCGCTCACGCATCGCAATCGATGGGTGAGCGGGCCTTTGCCGGGTCGGCGTTCAGCTGCCCCGCAATGCCTTGGCTATGGTGCGGCGCATGAACGGCCGCGCGATGTCCTCGGGCAGGTTCGCCCAGGCCAGGAAGAACCGCGTGAGCGGGTCGAGCGCGATGTGGTGGCGGCCGCGTTCCAGGCCGCGCACGGCGGCCTCGGCGACGCGCTCGGCAGGCATCGGCTCGATCGACCCGGTGATCGCCTTGGTCTCGACCGGCTTACGGGTGTTCTCCATGGCCAGCCCCGGTGTGTCGGTGTCGGCCGGATAGATCACCGTGACGTCCACGCCTTTCGGCTCCACTTCGTAGCGCAGGCACAACGCCAGCTGCCGGATGCTCGCCTTGGTCGGTCCGTAGGCGGTATACCCGGTGATGCCGAGAAACGCCGACGTGGAGCTGACCAACAGGATCTTTCCCCTGGACCGCTCCACCATGCCGGGCAGCACCCGCCGCACCGCGTGCACCGCGCCGAGATAGTTCGCCGACATCTGCGCCTCGAACTCGTCGGGCCGCACTTCGAGGAACCGCCCGGGCAGCGCGAGACCGGCGCAGCAGGCGATGACCTCGCACGGTCCGTTGCGCTGCTCCAGTTCCGTGATGGCCGAGGCGAGTTGGTCCGCGCTCGTGACGTCCGCGGCGGCCCAGTCCGCGCCCAGTCGTTTCGCGGTGTCGCGCAGCGGAAGCTTCCGCCGCGCGATGAGCGAGACCTGCGCCCCACGCCCCGCGAAGGCCTCCGCCACCGCGGCGCCGATCCCTTCCGATCCTCCGGTGACGATGACGTGCTTGCCGACCCAGTCCTTGACCCGTGCCATCGCGGCGACTCAGGCTCGACTGGCGGTGACGATGTCGGCGATCCGGTCCCGCCACAGCAGATAGGTGGCGGAGCTGCCGTCGTCGGGCAGATCATCGAGCGAACTCTCGATCAGCGCGTCGGTCTTCGCCACGGTGGTCCCGCAGAAGACCTGCGCCGCCGCTTCGCTGTGCTCGTTGACGCTGTTGGTCTGCTGCCGGATGCGGGCGACCATGGCCGAGCCCAGCGACAGCTGCGGCCGGAACTCGCCGGCCACGTCCCAGAGTTCCTCCATCGCAGCCGATTCCACGCCGCCCGCGAAGGTGACGGCGATGCCGACGCCGCTCCACAGATCGGCGTGCCGTTTCGGCTCGAACTCGCCGATCAGCCGCACGACACCGGCCGGGCTGCCGCCGCCGATGAACCACAGCGCGCGGCCCATGCCCTGGTCCGCGATGCGCTTCAGGTTGTCGCGGTCGCCGAGCCAGCCGGGGTAGCGGGTCTCGACGTGCTTGTCCCGCACGTAGCGCTGCATCTGGAAGAACGCCTTGTAGAAGCCGTAGCCGTCGATGGCGAGCCAGCGGAACAGCGGGTGCTGCGGGAACAGCTTCTTCCACCGGAACTTCGGGATCTTCGCCATGGCGAGGCCGACGCCGACGTACATGGTCAGCGCGTATTCGCTGGCCGGGCCGTCGATCAGGTCGGCGGCGCGCCGGCCGGGCGAGAGCGAGTCGACAGCGGTGAGGCCGACTGCCGCGCCCTCGTAGGCGAACCCGCGGTACTTCGGCGGCACCCGCAAGAGGGTGGCGATCAGCTCGTCGTTGTCGGAGCTGCGGACCGCGGAGTCGATGCCGCCGACCAAATGCATCGTCACCTGCTCGAGTTCGAGCGCGGTGTGCTGGTCGGGCTGCTCGAACCCGCTGAGCACCTGGCGGACACTGGCCGGACTGGGGACGAACAGGGCCGCGCGCAGCGGACCCAACGGCGAGGGCATGGGGTTCTCCAATCGTCGGAGGAGTGGGGGATCGTCACAGGATCAAGCGACGGAAGCCGCCGTCGAAGAAGGTCAGCGCTCCCGTGGCGGCCGGTTCGGCGTCGCGTTGGGCGTGTACGACCTCGCCGACGACGATGCTGTGGTCGCCGCTGTCGAATACGGCGTCGAGCTTGCACTCCAAGCCCGCGGCCGCGTGCGCCAGCATCGGCGCCGCGGTGTGCGGTCCGGGGAACCACTCGACCTGGTCGAATTGCGCGCTGCCGTCGGGGCGCGCCGAGTCGGCGAAATACCGGGCCACCGGCTCCTGGTCCGCCGAAAGCACCGAAACGGCGAACGCGCCCGCCTCGTGGATCGCCCGGTGCAGGCGCGCCGTATGGGCGACGCACACCAGGATCAGCGGGGGATCCAGCGAGACGGACGTGAACGCGTTGGCGGTCATGCCGTGCGGCCGTGGCCACCCGGTGGTGACCACGGTGACACCGGTGGTGAACGCGCCGAGCACGCGGCGCAGCTCGGCGCGGTCGGTCATGAGCGGGCGGCCTCCTTCTCCGGTTCGGGTTCACCCGCGATGTCGGCCTCCAGGTCGTCGGCCACCACGGGCTGCTCCGCCGCTTCCGGCGCGGCGCCCCGTTGCCGCCACCATTCGGCGATGCCGCGCACCCACCAGTAGACGCCGCGCGCGCCGCAGACGATGACCAGCGCGATGAACAACCCGTAGGAGATGTGCAGCGCGGTGACCACGCCGTACATGATGCCGACCGAGGCGCCGAACATGATCTGCTGCTTCTTGCCCGACGGGGTGGTGCCCGGGTCGGTGACCATGTAGTTGGTGAACAAGACGAACGCCAGACCGGTCATCATGCTCAGGCCGGCCAGGATCGAGATGTTCGGTTCGATGAGCCCACGCACGATGGCCTGCAGCGCGAACGCGCCCACCCACGCCATGATCAGCGGCATCTTCAGCGTCAGCTTGGCGTTGAGCATGGTGCCGGTCGTGAGCAGGCCGAGCACGATGAGCGCGTCCGCCGGTCCGGTGATGTATTCGGTGAAGTGGTACGGCGGTGCCACCGCGATCATCGGGAACACCAGGAAGCACACCACGACACCGAAGTTCGACGGGTTCATGAAGTGGCGCATCTTGCCGTTGATCTTGGCGCGCAGCACCCACTTCGTGCCGACCGCGACCACGATGCCGAAGATCACCGGCCACAGCTTGTCGTGCGCGAAGGTCAGGAAGTTGAACGCCAAGCCGGTGATGTGCGCGGGCAACAGGAATTCGAACAACCCACGCGGTCCGCGGCCGCGGAAGGCGGGCGCGCGCTTGTACGCCCAGGCCGCCAGGACCTCCAGCCCGATTTCGGTGGTGTAGGCGGTGGCCAGTGCGATGAACGGCCAGAGGAACGGCTGCTCGAAGCCGAGCAGCGGGAACCCGATCAGGTTGAAGATCGTGATCGAGATGGCGAAGTTGCGCAGCGCCAGGTAGCGCGGATCCTTCGTCGCCGCGGGCTTTTCCATCCATTCCTTGGCGAATTCGGTGCCCGAGCGCTGCATCGACGAGATGCGTTCGGCGGTGGTCGTCGGTGCGGCCGTGCCGTTGCTTTCGGGAGCGGCACCGTTGCCGTTGGCCGCGCCGTTGCCGTTGGCCGCCGATGTGTCGTGATGACCGTTCGAGGCGGCTTTCGCCTCGCCCGGATCCTTGTTGTCGTTGTCGCTCATCGCTGCTTGACCTCCTGCGCGTCCGAGGCGAGGTTCACGGTGTGCCAGCCCGGCGCGAGCTGGAGGGATTGATCGTGCGGGGTGCCGTTGGTCTCCCGCCAGCGGAGCGTGACGTTCAACGGGGCGGCCGGATCGACCTCGCCGAGGCCGATGTGCACCTCGGTGGCCCGCTTGCCGGTGTGCCCGCTGCCGCCGTCGAGGTGGCTGGTGAGCAACCGGCCGTCCGGGGTGCGGACCTCGACCTGGGCGTCCACCGCCGGAACGCCCTGCGGGGGCAGACCGGCGACGGTGGTCGTGGCCGCGTTGCCCTCCCAAGCCTGCTTGAACAGCTTCAGGCCCAGGAACTGGCCGCCCTTCGCCTTGTTGTTGTGGTAGAAGGTCGGGTCGCCCCACTGGCGGGCGACGGCGAAGCTGAGCGCGCCGTTGCCGGATGTGTCGCCGACCGCGATGCCGCGCGAGGGCACCGGGGTGTCCATGCCGAGCGCGTGGGTGAGGTTGGCGAACTTGCCGTCGTCACCGCGGCTGAAGAAGCCGACCGGATCGCTGCCCGCCAGATCGGCGTCCGAGCTGATGATCGGCCAGGCCCAGGGGTACCTGGTCAGGTCGTCGTTCATGGTGCCGAGTTCCTGGATCTGCGGCCACCGGTTGGTCTCACCCTTGATCATGCCGGTCGCCTGGATCAGTTCGTTGCGGCCGTCGTTGTCGAAGTCATCGATCTTGGCGTCCCAGCCCCAGGTCTCCCAGGCCAGCCCGACGTCCGTGGCGCGGTTCTTGAACGGCGCGACGCCATCGGCCAGTTGACGTGCCGCGTCGGCGGTGTCTTTGGCCGTGTTGTAGAACGCGAAGTGGCCTTCCATGAGCGCGAAGCGCACGGCGATGTTGCTGACGAACAGGTCGGGCATGCCGTCGCCGTTCAGGTCGCCGAAGTCGGCCGCCATGCCCTTGTCCGAATCATGGCCCATCACATAGGACTTTGGCTCGGTGATGCCGCGTTCACCCTCGGCGTAGCCGAAGCGGATCTGGCCCGGTGTGGACTTGTTGACGAACAGGCGGTCGCGCCCGAAGTCGTTGGCCACGTACAGCTCGGGAAGCTGATCGCCGTTCAGGTCGGCCGCGGCGGCGGCCAGCGCCCATCCGGTGTCCATGCCGATCGGGAACGGGTTGGCCACCTCGCGGTACTCGGCGGTCGGCTCGTCACCCGATTTGGCGGAGGCGAGGGTGAAGATGCGATCCTTGCCGCCGTTGCGCGCGTTGGACAGCGAGTCGGTCATCCACAGCGCGAGCTGGCCGTCCTTGGAGAGCACGTCCATGTCGTTGAAGTACTGGCCCAGGTAGATGTCCGGCTTGCCGTCACCGTCGAAGTCGGACACCGAGACCGCCGCGGTGATCCAGCGCTGGCCCTCGTAGTGCCCGTCCGGGGTGTTCGGGGACGGCACGATGTCGACCGGGCGGAACGCCTTGGCGTCCAGGTGGGTCGCGTTGGCGCGCTGCAGGTACAGGATCGGCGTGCGGCCGTAGTACGACACCAGCGCGTCCATGCGGCCGTCACCGTTGAAGTCGCCCGGGATGCAGCCGGACGGAACCGTGGAGGAGTCGGCGGGCAGCGGCCGCGGATCGAGCACGAAGGGCTCGTACCGGGCGGTGTTGCTGTCCGGCGTCGGCGTGATGAAGGCCGTGTCGGAGCGGGGGTCGACCACGCACAGGTCGTCGGCAAGCCGGTTGCCGTCGAAGTCGTTCATCGCGATGGCCGCGCCGACCGAGGAGATCCAGGCCGACAGGTGCTTGTACGGCTCGCGCAGCTCGCGGATCTTGCGGTCGGTCGGCAGGCCCTTGGGCAGCGCGATCGGCATCGCGGTGAAGTCGAACTTGCTCGCGATGGGGCCGCCCGCCTCGTCGTAGGTGGGCAGCAGCGCCGACCGTGCGGGAATGAACAGCGAGCCCATCAGCAGCAGCGCCACCCCGGGCACCACCGCCTTTCGGAGGAGGGATCGATTGATGGGAATTTTCACGAGTGCTGCTCCTCATGGGCGAGTGTGAATTGCTGTCCCGCGGTGTCCGCGAGTCCGTCGAGCACCTCGCGCAGCGTGGCCAGCGCCTGGTCCATTTGCTGCTCGGTGTGCCTGCAGTTGATGAAGAACCGCAGCCTGGCCTCTCCCGCCGGGACGACCGGGTGGGTGATGGCGTTCACGCTGAAGTCGCGTTGCAGCATGGCCAATGCCGCCAGCACGGCCGGTTCGTCGGCGCCGGTCATCACGGGGATGATCGGCGAACCCTCCGACGTGCCGATGTCGAAGCCGTAGTCCTTGGCGCGGCGGTGGAAGTACTCGCTGTTGTGCCGCAGCCGCGTCACGCGTTCCGGCTCGTCGCGCAGGACCCCGAGCCCGGCCAGGGCGGCGCCGATCGCCGACGGGGCCGGGGCGGCGGTGTACATGCTCAAACCGCCCGCGACGTACTTGAATCCGTCGACCAGTTCCCGGTTGCCCGCGAGGTAGCCGCCGACGCTGCCGAGCGCTTTGGACAGCGTGCCCATCCAGACGTCCACGGCGTCACCGGGCAGGTCGAACAGCTCGCGCACACCGTGCCCGGTGGCGCCGAGGGTGCCGAACGAATGCGCCTCGTCGATCATGATCGAGCAGTCGTAGCGCCGGGCCACCTCGATGATCTCGGGCAACCGCACCACGTCGCCGTCCATGCTGTAGAGGCCCTCGATGATCACCATGGCCCGGTCGAAGCTGCGCCGCGACATCTTGAGGATCGTCTCGAGCGACTCCGGATCGTTGTGCCGGAAGGAAACTCGCTTGCAGCGCGACCACTCCGTGCCGGAGACCACGCTGTGGTGGATCAGCGCGTCACAGACCGCGAGATCACGCTTGCCGAGCAGGAATCCGACCGCGGCGGCGTTGGTGAGGTAGCCGCTCGCGGTCACCAGCGCCGCCTCGGTGTCGTAGATGCGCGCGATCTCGGCTTCCAGTTCGCGATAGATCGGCAGCTCGCCCGCCACGATCCGGACCGCGGCGGCGGAGGTGCCGTACTGATCGATCGCGTCCTTGGCGGCCTGTCGTACCCGGGGGTCGGCGGCCAGGTCCAGGTAGCCGAAGCTGCTGAAGTTCACCACGTCCCGATCGGCCATCCGGGTCACCGCGCCGCTGATGCCCTCGTGCGGCAGGTAGTACGGGTTGACCAGACCGACCTCGTTGACCCAGGCGTCGAACCGCCCGAACCGCTGCGCGGCCTCGAGCACGCCGGGGTGGTCACGGAACGACGTGTGCGCGACTCCGCGCGACGCGCTGTTGCCGGTCGCCGCGGTAGGGACGGCGGGGCCGTCCGCGGCACGCGCGCCGTTGCCGGTCGCCGGGGCGGTGTTCTCGCCGTTGGCGTGCCTGGCCAGCAGTGCGCGGGCCAGTTCCCTGTTGTTGCCGGTCATTCGTCCTCGCTCCTCGCCGCGCGCTCTTCTTCCTGGACAATCTGCTCGGCAATTCGCGCGCCGAGCCCGCGCAACGTCAGTCCGATCACGGCGAGCACCGACAGCTGGGTGCCGAGCACTTGCACCACGCGGGCGCCGAACTCCATGCCCATCAGCGAATCCATGCCGAGCTCGGGCAGCGGGGTGTTCAGATCGATCGTCTCGGCGTCGACGCCGAGCACCGCGGCCAGCTGCTCGGCGAGCAGGTAGGCCACCACCTCGCCGCGCTGCTCCACCCCCAGTTGAAGGATCTCCGCCCGCAGCGCGCCCGCGCCCGACGCCCCGCCGCCCGCGGCCGCCACCTGGTCGGCGAAACGCGGTGTGCGGGTGGACGGGCGATGCGCCAGCGCCCACTGACTCCAGTCCACGTCGAACAGCACGATCTGCGGCAGGTTCAGCCGCAAGCACTCGCCCAGCAGATCGGTGGCCACGTCCATGTCCACCGAGCGGTAACCGGTCATCTCCGCATATCGGCTGACCGCCTCGTAATCGGCCATGCCGCCACCACCGCTCATGAAGCCCCAGTTCACCGCGAGTGCGGCAGCGCCGCGGGCCCGGCGGGCGGACGCGATCATGTCCAACACGGAATTCGCTGCCGCGTAGCCGAATTGGGGCGAGATGCCGACGATGCTGCTCGCCGAGGAGAACAGCACGAACATGTCGAGGTCGATATCGGCGGCGGTGACGGCGGTGTCCAGGTTGACCGCACCGGCGACCTTGGGCCCGAAGATCTCCGCCAGCGACTCGGCGGTGATCTGCGGGACCTCGAGGTTGTTCACCACGCCGGCCGCGTGGAACACCCCGCGCAGGGGATGTCCGCTGGCCTGAATGCGTTCGACCAGCGCGGCGACGGCGTCGTAGTCGGCCATGTCGAGACGCTCCTCGACGACCTCCACGCCCGTGGCGGTGAGCTCGGCGACCGCGGCGCGGGCCGCGTCACCGGTCGCGCCGCTGCGTCCGGCCAGCACCACGCGCCGCGCGCCGATCCGCACCAGCCAGCGCGCGGTGGCCAGACCGAACGCGCCGAAGCCGCCGGTCACCAGGTAGCTGGCCGCGGGGTCGATCGGCAGACTCGGCCGCTTGGCCAGCACGGTCGGTTCCGGCTCCCGCAGATCGAGCACGACCCGGCCGATCTGCTTGGACCGCACCACGGTCTCGAACGCCTCGGCGGTCGACGTGAGCGGGAACGCGGTGTACGGCAGGTACTCGTAGGTGCCGTCGTTCAGCGCGTCCATCGCCCGGCGCGCCGCGCGGCGGACCAGTTCGGGGCGCACGGCCAGGGCGCGGTCCATGTCCACGGCGAAGAACGACAGGTTCCGGTCGAAGGGGCGCAGGTCGATCGCGCCGCCGCCGTAGATGTCGGCCTTGCCGATCTCGATGATCCGCCCGAACTCGGCGGCCGCCCGCAGGTTCTGCTGAAGGATCTCGCCGGGGGAGGAGTTGTAGACCACGTCGACGCCACGTCCCGCGGTCAGGCCGAGTACGTCGTCGACGAAGCTGATCGAACGCGAGTTGACCACCTCGTGCGCCCCCGCCGCCGCGGCCACCGCTCGGCGCTCTTCCGAGCCCGCCGTCGCGATCACCCGCGCACCGAGGCGCACCGCCACTTGGACCGCGGCCATGCCCATGCCGCCCGCCGCGCCGTGGATCAGCACCGTCTCACCCGGTCGCAGGTGCGCGAGCTCGCCGAAGGCGAATTCGGCGGTGAGGAAGGGCAGTACCGAGCTGGAATGGCACGGGTCGAGCTCGGTGTCCGGGTAGTCGAGTGGCATCGTGGCGCCCTCGTCGGGCCGGAGGGTGACGTACCTGCGAACCAGGTCCCTGGCACACACCGACATCTCGTCCCCGACGGCGACCTCGGTCACTCCCGGGCCGACGCGCTCGACTACGCCGAAACCGTCCATACCCAGGTCGGTGCCGAAATACGTGCCGGCCAGCTCCTTTTCGGTGAGCACACCGAGCACCTTGAGCGCGTCCTTGTAGTTCAGGCCCACCGCGTCCATCCGGATCTCGACCTCGCCCGGCCCCGGCGGCACGCGATCGACCGCGCGCCACGCCAGGTCCGACAGCAATCGGGAGCGCGGAACCTCCAGGCGGAAAGAGGTTTCCGGGTCGGTCAGCGGCGCGGCCTCGTCCCAGACCGCCAGATGGTCGCGCAGGGACTTGCGCAGATGCAGCGCCCAGCACGCGCCCGCCCGCAAGGCGACCTCGTCGGCTCGTCCGTCGCCGAACACCTGCTCCACGATGTCCGCGGCGCGCGTAGTGGATTCGGTGTCGACCAGTCGCCACTGCACCGCGGGCTGCTCGTTGCGCAGCGTGCGCCGGGCGCCGGTGAGCGCGGCCTGCGCGGGATGGGCGAAGGCGTCGACCGGCAGGCAGAACGCCTGCTCGGTGACCACCACCGCGCGCACCTCGGTCGCCGGGGCGTCGTCGTCCTCCTCGCCGACCACCAGTTCGCCGACCGCTTTGGCGACCTGGGCGAGCCCGTAGGCGTTGGGCACCGCGTCCAGTTCGGCGCCGGACACCACGACGAGGCGACCGCGCGTCACGCCGGGCCGCTCCTGCGCGGCGCGCAGGGCGGCGAGGACACGATCGGAGGCGTCGGCCTCCTCCGGTTCCAGGGTCAGGATCTCCGCCGACGCTCGCGCGCTGCCGATTTCCTTCGCGCGCTGGGAGACGGTGCTGCCCAGGCTGACCACGAGCAGGAACTCCTCCCCGTCCGCGGGTTCGTCGGCGGTCGCGGTGTCGTCGACGATGGACCACACCGGCTCGTAGAACAGCCCGTCGAGCTGCTCGTGCAGATCCGGATCGCCCCCGAGGGCGGCAAATCGTACACCTGAAAGATGCAGTGCCACGGCACCTTCCGGCGAAGCGACGGTGATGTCCGCGCACAGCGGGTCGCCGTCGACGCGGCGGACGAGCACGACGGCCTGCTCGGGCAGCGGGCCGGTCCAGCGGACCCCGGCGACCGAGGACGGCACCACGACGCTCGCGCCGTGCGCGGTCTGCGCGTACAGCGCCGCGAAACATTGCAGCGCGGCGTCGACCGCCGCGGGATGGGCCAGATGCGGCAGGCTCGGCGCGCTCCCGGCCAGCGGCGTGAGATCCAGCCGGGCCAGCACGGAGTCGGAACCCACGCTGGCGGCGGTGATCAGCCGGAAGCTCGGTCCGTAGGCGAGGCCGTGCGCGGCCAGGCCGTCGTAGAGCGTCGCCGCGGACACCTCCACCGCGTCGGCCGCCGGGGTGAGGTCGACGGAGCGCGCGTCGACGTCCGCCTCGATCAGCCTGCCGTACGCGTTGACGGTCCAGGTGGTCGCGGTGGCGGCGCGCGAACGCAGGGTGAACCTGTGGGTGGTCTCCTCGACGGTGAGACGCAATACCGGCACGTCGTGCCTGCCGATCACCAGCGGCGCGACGAACTGGACCGACTCCAGCCCGAAGCAGGCGCGACCGGTCCGCACCGCGACGGCGCTGAGCGCGGCGTCCAGATAGGCCGCGCCCGGCAGCACGACGGAACCGTCCACCACGTGATCGGGCAGCCACGGCAGCGCGGCCACCGACAACTCGACTTCCCACTCCGGCGCGGACGCCGCGGTGCGCTGGCCGAGCATGACGTAGCCGTCGACCGCGCCGACGCGGTCCGCCTCGATCGCCGGGTCCTCGGTCCACAGCGTGCGGCGTTGCCACGGGTAGCGAGGCAGATCCAGATGCGCCACAGGCGTTTCCGTCGCGCCCGGTGCGTGCGCCGTGTCCAAGCCGCCCGTCTGGTACAGCTCGCCGACCGCGCGCAGCAGGTTGTCGCGGTCGTCGGCGTTGCGGGACAGCGTGCTGATCGCCGCGCCGTCCAGGCCGCGGCGCACGAACGCCTCCTTGATGTTGCCGCTGAGCACCGGGTGCGGTCCCACCTCGAGGAAGACCCGGTGGCCTGCGTCGAGCAGGCTGTCCACGGCCGCGCCGAACCGCACCGGCTCGCGTACGTTGCGGCACCAGTACTCGGCGTCCCAGTCGGGGCCGGACAGTTCCCCGCCGGTGACGGTGGACCAGATCGGCACCCGCGCGGGTCGTGGCGCGAGTCCGGCGAGCACGGTGGTGAGTTCGCCGAGGATGGGGTCCATCAGGTGGCTGTGGTAGGGCACCTCGACGCGCAGCGCCCTGGCGAAGACGCCTTCGGCGGTGAGTTCCTCCCGAATACGGTCCAATTCGGCCGAGTCGCCGGACAGCGTCGCCGCGGAGTGGCTGTTGATCGCCGCGACGCAGACGCCCGCAACGCCCGCGAGACGCTCGCGCAGTTGGTCTTCCGACAGGCCGACTGCGAGCATGCCGCCGGTGCCCGCGGTGGTGGCCTGCAACCGGGCGCGGTGATAGCTCACCAGCAGCGCGTCGTGCAGCGACAGCGAGCCCGAGGCGTAGGCCGAGGCCACTTCGCCGACGCTGTGGCCGACTACCGCGGCGGGGTGGATGCCGAGTTCGGCGAATTCGGCCAGGAGCGCGGCCTGGACCAGGAAGTTCGCCGGCTGCGCGTACGCGGTTCTGGTGATCTGCGACTCCGCCTCCGGGCGCAGCAGTTCCTCGACGATCGACCAGCCCGCGATGTCCTGGAAGATTTCGTCGATCGATCGCGCGGCGGCGGCGAAATGCCCGTCGGCCTCGAGCAGGCCACGGGCCATGCCCCACCACTGCGGGCCCATGCCGCTGAACACGAACACCGGCCGGGTGGAGCCGTCGGTGAGCGCGCGGGCGGGTGACTTGCTCGCGCCCGCGGCGAAATCGGCCAGCTGCGCGCGGAGATCGTCGGTGTCGCGGTAGGCGAACGCCGCGCGGATCGGATGGTGCGCCCGCTGCGTCCACGCCGCCTCGGTCACCGCGTCCGCGGGGATGGTCTCGGTCAGGTCGTGCACCTGGGTGGCCATCGTGCGCAACGCGGTCTCGTTGCGGGCCGACAGCGGCAGCACCGTGATCGGCCCGCGCGTCCGCTCCTGCGCGGGCGCTTCCGGCGCACGGGTGAGGACCGCATGGGCGTTGGTGCCGCCGTAGCCGAAGCTGTTGACCGCCACCGCGGCCCGGCCGTCGTCGTTGGGCAGCGGTTCGGTCTCCAGCGGAATGCGCACTCGCAGTTCGTCGAACCGGATCTCCGGGTTCGGGTTGTCCAGCCGCAGTTGCGGTGCGATGACGCTGTGGTGCAGCGTCAGCGCGGCCTTGATGAGACCCGCTACGCCCGCGGCGGCCTCGGTGTGGCCGATGTTGTTCTTCACCGAGCCGACCGGCAGCGGTTCGTCGCGGCCCTCGACCGCTCCGTACACCGCGCCGAGCGCGGCCAATTCGAGCGGGTCGCCGACGGGCGTGCCGGTGCCGTGCGCCTCCACATAGCGGACGTCGTGCGCGTCGATGCCCGCCAGCCGGTGCACCCGCCGGGCCAGCGCCTCCTGCGCGGCCGGGTTGGGCACCGGGATGGCCAGCGTACGGCCGTCCTGGTTCACGCCGCTGCCGCGCACCACCGCGTAGATCCGGTCGCGGTCGCGGACCGCCGCGTCCAGCGTCTTCAGCACCACGGCGCCCGCGCCCTCACCGCGCCCGTAGCCGTCGGCGGCCGCGTCGAAGGACTTGCACCGGCCGTCGACCGCGAGGAACCGGCCCTTGCACATGGAGATGAACGCCTCGGGTCGCAGCATCGCGTTGGCGCCGCCGACGATCGCCGTCTCGCACTCGCCCGACTCCAGCGCCAGCACCGCCTGGTGCAGCGCGACCAGGGAGGAGGAGCAGGCGGTGTCGATGGTCATGGTGGGCCCGAGCAGATCCAGCAGGAACGCGATGCGGGCCGACAGCAGCGTGTGCGACGAGCTGGTCGGGCTGTGGCTGTTGATCGAGGCCCTGGCCACCGAACCGCTGCGCACCAGCGCGTTGTCGTTCATGAAGCCGCCGACGAACACGCCGACCTCGCGGCCGCCGACCCGGCCCGCCATCCCCGCGTCGTCGAGCGCCTCCCAGGCGACCTCGAGCAGCAGCCGCTGCTGCGGATCCATGATCGACGCCTCACGCTGGGAGATGCCGAAGAACTCGGCGTCGAAGTCCCACAGCGACTGGGTCAGGAATCCACCATGCCTGGTGTACATCCGCCCCGGGGCGTCCGGGTCCGGGTCGTAGAACTTCGCGAGGTTCCAGCGGTCCGCCGGTACTTCCACGATCCCGTCGCCCTTGTGCACGACGAGATCCCAGAAAGTGTCCGGTCCGTCGATGCCGCCCGGAAAACGGCAGCCGATACCGACAATTGCTACATTGGGCATGAAAAATCCCCTGATGCTCGGGCATTCGGAAACGCAGACGGTTTCACATCGGCGTCGTCGAATCAGCGTGGAGACAGCCGGAATCGCGGCGCCGGTAAACCTGTTCGGCCGTGGGCGTCGTCCGGCGGTGAAGTGGTTCCGCGGTAGGAGGTCAGTGTCCACCCATGGTAGGAGCGGCGATTCGCGAAGGTCAATACGGAATCGTGCGGGCGGTTACCGAAAACCATTGCTGGGCAAGTAATGCCGAATTCATCATCAACGCAGTTCAGAGGGGGTATGACGGGATTATTCCGGCGTTATTACAGAGTTATCGAGCGGTGGAACCGGTGTGAATTACATCGTTATTCCGATGTTATTCCGTACCGTCCGGCTCCGGAGCGCCGGAAGGTGTTGAGTACGCGGTCCATTCGTGGCTACGATGGCTCGTCGAAAAGCACTGGCTGAAAGGCGATGGGCGTGGATTCGTACAACACCGGGCAGTTCCGTATCGAGGCGGAGGCCGAACCCATCGAAAGCCTGGAGTGGCTGCTGGCGTTCACCGAGCAATACATCGCGGGGTGGAACAGCGGTGACGGCGCGGCGGTCGCGAAATGCGTCACCGAGGACACGATCTGGCACGACCCTTCGCTGGACGCGCCCGCGCGCGGCCGGGCGGGTGTGGAGAAGTTCGTCGCCGACACGGTGCGCTCGTTCCCGGATGTCGCCTACGCCAACCCGTTTCCGCCGGTACTCGCCGCGGACGGCCGGCTGGCCTTGGTGCCGTGGCGGATGACCGGCACCCATCTCGGCCCCATCGACCCGCCCGGTTTCGGCCCGACCGGCAAGAAGCTCGATCTGCTTGTCATCGACGCGTGGCAGTTCCGTTCCGGGCTGATCTGGCGCAGCCAGGCCACCTGGGATCTCACGGAGATGCTGCTGCAATTGGGTCTGATGCCGCCGCGCGGAAGCGCCGCCGAGCGCGCGATGGCGCGCGCCCAGCGATTCCGGTCCAAGCTGCCCTTCTGATCCGGGCGGGGGCTCACTCGCCGAACAGCGTGGCGAACCGCTCCACCGCGAGCAGGACCGAAGCGCCGACGGATTCCAGCTCGGCGCCCATGCCTACGAGCAGATTCACGATCGCGGGCACCAGCACTTCGAGCAGACCGTCGTCGCCCAGATGACCGGCCATCTCCAGTTGGACGAAGCCGAACAGTCCCATCCACAGCTGCGCCGCGGCGGACCGCACGTCCGGGGTGTTGATCAGCCCGGCGTCCTGCGCGCGCTGCACCGCCCCAACCACGTGGTCGAAGGTTTCCGCGTAGTGCTCGAACTCCGAATCGTGCCCGGCCACCAGCACATTGCCGCGATTGATCTTCAGGTCGATGCGTGTCCCGGTGCCGAACATCAGCTGGAAGAGTTCCGGCCGCCGCTGGGCCTCGTCGCGGAACACCAGGCCGAGCACGAGCAGGTCGGTGATCGGCTCGTCGCTCACCCCGGCCGCGGTCATACGCTCGGCCAGTTGCGCGAAGCCCGCGGAACCCGCCGCCCGGATCAGGCCGGGCATCCCGCCGAAGTTGGAGTACACCGCCATCGTGGAGACCCCGCACATACGGGAAACGCGGCGGACGGTGAGCGCGTGCAAACCCTCGGTCGACACCACCTCGACGGTCGCGTCGATCAGGCGATCGCGCAGCGCGGTGTTCATCGTGTCCGTCCCGGCGGCCGGGCGCACGGCTAGTTCGGTTGTTCCGGCAGTCTGCTTGCTCATCGCTTCCGTTTCCCCCGGCGCCATCACGCCGTGACGCATAGATGCACTGGTGCGCTGTCTTCCGGAAGGCGGTATCGCCGCTCGACCGCGGGCGCCCCGATCCTGATCACCGCGCGGGCCACCGGGCTCGGCGCCGGGGGAACGAAGTCGATTTCGATCGATGCACCATCGATTCGCTCGGGCCGGAAAGCTGATCGTGGTTCATCGCGCACAGATATCTCCGTTCTTGCCGCACGAACGGGCGGGCAGAGCATGAGGTAGAGCCGCGTTCGCGGGCTACGAAGAGCAGGCGCACCCGCCGGGAGGTGCGTGTCGGAGGTGAGTGTCGTCACTGAAACTCTATGTGATACAGCGTAACATCCACAGCGATTCCGCCGAATGTTTTGTGTCCTTATGGAATTGGCTATTCGGCACGCTGTTGTGACAGTCGCCGACGGCGCGGCGGAAGTTCTGGGGCCGGTGACAAACGATGTCCGCCCCGCGCTCGGCACGCGATGTCGATAATTGGACAAATAAGACATCGGTTCGGTGCATGCCTCGGCTATCGGTTGCCGCCGATTCTTGTTCCGCGTGGTCACGAACACGCGACAACGTTATCGTTCGCAAAGGACAGTTTCGTGGGTGGGGAGGTCGGCCGATGGCGGCATCGATTCCGGGAATCATCGCGTGGCCGGTCGTCGGCTTCGTCGCGGCCGTCTTCGCGGGCCGGTGGTTGCTGGTACGCGACACGATCGTCGACCGGCTGCTGAACAAGCTGTTCGGGTGGGGGTTGCTGAGTCTGCTGCTGTATCGCTGCGGCATGACGCCCGGCATCGCGAGTCTCGCCCATCAGCTCGCGCTGGGTTGCACGGTGATGTCATCGATGTGCTTGCAAGGGATCGTCCGTATCTGGGCGTTGGGCGCGGAACCGGCCGCGATCCGGCGCAGGCACCGCGTCTGCTGCACGCTGGCGGCCGCGTCCACCGCCGCGATCCTGCTGGCGGGCACGTCGGCGCGACAGGACGGCAGGCTGGTCGAGCTGACCCTCGACACCGAGGGCGTGGTGGTGTGGACCGCGTTCGGCCTCCCGCTGCTGCTGAACGTCTGGCTGCTGGCGCGCATGTGCGCGCATGAACTGCGGGCCGGTGGCATCGGATTGGCGGGAAAGCTGGTGTGTGGCACGCTGATCTGGGCGGCGACCCTCTTCGGGGCGAATCTGGTGCTGTCGACGGTGTGGGTCGTCACCGGATGGCAAGGCTTGGGCGCGCAGATGGTCAGGGTCGAAACGACGGTCACCCTGTGCCTGTTGGTCGACGCGACGTTGGTCGCGATTCCGCTGGTCCAGACATTGCTGGCGATGGCGGAACTGGATCGGGCCGGACGCGCCGGTCGCAGGCTGCGCCCGCTGTGGCGGGATCTCACCACCGCGGTGCCCGAGATCGTGCTGCGGCCCGCGGCCGGTGAGCAGGCCGACCCGGAGACCCGGCTGATGCGCATGACCGTGGAGATCCAGGACGCGCTGCTGCAACTCGGCCGCTACGCCCCGACGTCGGCGATGGCAGGCTCGGGATGTCCGCTGACCGACTATGCGCACCAAGTGGCGTGCGCGGCGCTCGCGCGCGAGGCGGGAGCGGCCCCGATCGGATCGTCCCCGGCCCGGTTGCCGGTCCCGGCGCCGGATTTCGACGCCGGGCTGCGGCAACTGCTCGATCTCGCCCGGGTGTGGCCCGTGGCCCGCGCGGCGGCGGGCGAGCGAGTCCCCTCGGCCGTCGGCGTCGGCTAGAGCACCGCTTGGGTCTGGGTGACCTTCGCGACCAGCTTGTCCGCGTCGTCCCGGATCATCGTCTCGACCACGACGAACGAGCGTCCGGCGTGCAGCGGCGTGGCCGACGCGACGGCGTACCCGGAACGGACCGCGCGCAGGAAGTTCGTCTTCGACTCCACCGTGGTGGTGCCCTGCTTGCCCTCCGGCAGGTTGAGGAACGCGCAGACCGCGCCGGTGGCGTCGGCCAGCGACATCAGCACCCCGCCGTGCAGCACGCCGCCCAGCGTGCACAGCGATTCGTCCCAGGCCAGGCGGCTGCGCACCAGCTCGGGCCCGTGCGCGAGCACCTCGACGCCGAGGCGTTCGGTGAACGGCATGGTCTGGTGGAACAACTTCGTGCCCGTCTCATCGATCATGTCCGCGATCCTGCCTGCCGCGGGTCACGGAGTCGATTACCTCGCGGGTAATCGACCTTCTTCCGCCGCCGTTGCCGAACGGTGACCCGCACATCGGTTGCGTATCGGTCCGCGTGCGGCGAAACGCGGCGGCGGCGCGCGGGTATCAGCTGATGAACCCGATGAACAGGAGAAACGCGATGACCAACCTCCAACCGTTCTATCGGCAGGTGCAGGCCCACTACGACCTCTCCGACGAGTTCTACGCACTCTTCCTCGACCCGACGATGACCTACAGCTGCGCCTGGTTCGAGCGACCGGACATGACGTTGGAGCAAGCGCAGCGCGCGAAGATCGACTTGGCCCTGGGCAAGCTCGACCTGCGGCCGGGGATGACCCTGCTGGACGTCGGCTGCGGGTGGGGGTCGACGATGCTGCGCGCCGCCACGGCCTACGGCGCCACGGTCGTGGGTCTGACGCTCAGTCGCAACCAGTACGACTACGTCAGGGACAAGATCGAGCGCGAGCGCATCCCCGGTGTGCAGGTCCGGCTGCAGGGTTGGGAGGAATACGAGGGCGAAGTCGACCGGATCGTCAGCATCGGCGCGTTCGAGCACTTCCGGCGGTCGCGCTACGAGACGTTCTTCCAGCGGTGTCACCGGATGCTGCCGCCGGACGGCAGGATGCTGCTGCACACGATCGTGGGGTGGACGTTGAAAGACTTGCGGCGCATGGGCATCCCGGTGACCCGGGACGACGCGCTGTTCCAGATCTTCATCAAACGAGAGATCTTCCCCGGCGGGCAGCTGCCGCATCCTGCCGAGGTCACGCGCCTGGCCGGGCGCGCCGGGTTGGGCACGGAGAAGATGCAGGAATTGCGGCCGCACTACGCGCGCACCCTCGACTGCTGGGCCGAGGCGCTGCGGGCGCATCGGGAGGAGGCGGTCGCCCTGGCATCCGAGGAGGTCTACCAGCGGTACATGAAGTATCTGACCGGGTGCGCGGCGCAATTCCGCGCCGGTCGCATCGATATCGTGCAGTTCACGCTGGTCAAGTGACGCTCATTCAGCGCCGCCCCGGCGGGGGCCGGTTCAGCTCATCCGCGCCACCACGGCGTCGGGGAGATGGGGGAGCGCGAGGTCGATCAGCCGCCACGGCCACCCGGGGACGCAGGCCCGGCGTCGCTCCTGCTCGATGGCGGCCACCATCGCCGCCACGCCCTTGTCCAGGGGCGCGACCATCCGCGCGTCGCCCGCCTTGGCCGCCATATCGGTGGCGATGAAACCCGGCAGCAGGGTGGTCACCCGGATCGGCGAGCGTGCCAATTCGGTGGACAGTGCCTCGCCGAGCGCGGCGAGCCCCGCCTTGCTCGCCGAATAGGCCGCCTTCTTGCCGGGCAGCCCGCGCACCGCGCTCATCGACGCGACGAGTACCAGGTGCCCCGCCCGCTGCGCGCGGAAGATCTCCAGCGCCGCTTCCGCCTGCGCGAGCGCGCTGACGAAGTTCGTGGTGGCCGTCGCGAGATTCGCGTCGGCCCGTCCGGTGCCGATCGGTGCTCCCTTGCCGATCCCGGCGTTGACGATCACCCGGTCCAAGCCGCCGAGTTCGTCGCGCAGTTCGCCGAAGACGGCCGGCACCGCCGCGTGGTCGTCCACGTCGAGCGCGCGCACCGCGACGGTGATTCCGGGATGACTCGCCACCAGCTCGTCGCGCAACTGTGTGAGCGCGTCCAGCCTGCGGGCGCACAGCGCGAGGTCGCGGCCGTCGGCGGCGAAATCGCGCGCCATGGCGGCCCCGAGGCCCGCGCTCGCGCCGGTGATCAGAATCCTTTTTCGCGACATGCGGCTGACCTTATAAGGCACAGTCGGGCGTCGTCCGTCGAGTGCGCCTCCGTCGTTTCAGTCGCCGGAGGAGCCGGTCGGCGGCGCTGTCGACAGCAACCGCCACGGCCCGCAGTTCTCGGTCTTGAACCCGACGTCGGTCGGCTTGATCCGCACCCGGACCGGGCCGAGCCGGGTGTAGTTGTTCGCGATGATGTACCGCATGTTCGTGTTGTCGCCCTCGACCTTCCACAACCTGCGCCAATCACACGCGTAGGCGGGGTCGCTCGTGCCGGGCGCCTCCCAGAGACCGGGGACGATATCGACGCCGACCGAATAGACGCCATCCTGCGAGATGGTGTTCGCGGGTTCGGCCGTCGCCGTCGCCGCCGCGAGCAGGGTCACCGCGGAACTCATGGCTCCCGTGAGGAGGAGCGCGCTAGCACGCATACCGGTTCTCCTTGACTTGTACTCCCGCCGCGTCCACGGGTCGTCGTGCTCCCGCCGTCGCGGCCGACTCGAGAGATCCCCCGCATCTCCGCGGCAAGCATTACCAGAACCGACCAGGTGGTGTGCCGGAATCCGCGTTTCCGGACCGGACCACACGGACATCGCTATCGCCGAGAAAATGCCGGGCAATCCCGACGTATCGGGAAGTCGCCACGGATTTCGGCGTGCCGATCGAGACAGTGCCGACCCACGTGCATTACGCTCTGCTATCTCTGCGCAAACCGCCGGGGCGGATCTGACCGCCGGGCGTCGCGCATGCTGTAACACTTCGATCACGCACCTTGCTTTGCTGATACATGCGTTGCCAGAGTGACCATTGGGTTTGGTGTTACAAGTGGGAAGGGAGGGGTGCTCCGTCCCGGGGCACCGACCGCACTATGAAGCCAAGCATCGTCAAAGCCGGTATCTGCACCGCGGTCACGGCCGCGGTAACGGTGACGTTGTCCGGATTGTTTCCGGCCAGCGCGCAGGCGGCGCCGTCGCCGCTGGACATGTCGAAGAAGCTCGCAGGCAAGACCGTATTCCTGGACCCCGGCCACCAGGGGTCCAACCACTCCCAGGACTTGGCCAGACAGGTCAGCGATGGTCGCGGCGGCACCAAGGACTGCCAGACCACCGGCATGACCACGATGAACGGCGTTCCCGAGCACACCATCACCTGGAACGTCGCGCAGGTCGTCAAGACATCGCTGGAGACGCTCGGCGCGCACGTCGTGCTGAGCCGCCAGGACGATATGAACTGGGGCGGCTGCGTCGACGAACGGGCCCGCGCGGCGAGCCAGTCCGGCGCCGACGTCGCCGTGAGCATCCATGCCGACAGCGCGCCCGCGCAGGATCGCGGATTCCACCTGATCATCCCGGAGCTGCCCATCCCGAATCTGATCGTCGATCAGGTCCAGGCGGGAGCGGGACTCGCCGCGTCCAAGTCGGTGCGCGACGCGTATCGCGATGCGGGATTCCCGCCCGCAAACTACGGCGGGGTGGTGGACGGTCTGCAGACCCGCACGGACATCGCCGGGCCCGCGTTGACCACCGTTCCGCTCGTCTTCCTCGAGATGGGCAATGGCGCCAATCCCGAGGACGCGGCGTCGCTGGAGACACCGGACGGGCAGCTCAAGCACGCGATCGCGCTGACCACCGGCGTGGTCGGTTACCTGCTCGGCACACCGCAGCCGAGTGCCGCGCCGGATCAGCAGGGCGGCCAGAGCACGCCGCAGGGTGCGTCGTTCGACCATCCCGCGGCCGCCCCGGAAACGCCGCAGGCTCCGACGCCGGGAACGCCGCAGGCCCAGACGAACCCGTTCGCCCCCCAAGCCCAGACGAACCCGTTCGCTCCCCAGGCTCAGACGAACCCGGCGGTACCGCAGGCCCAGGTGATTCCCGCGGTGCCGCAGAGTTACACGACTCCCGGTGTGCCGCAGAGCCCTGCGGCACCGGCGGTGCCGCAGGCGCAGTCGGTTCCCAGCACCACGACGCCGAAACCGGCTCCAGGAACGGCGACACCGCAGTCACCCGGTGCGTCGGCGGCGCCGAAATCGCCGGGTGCTTCCGGAACCCAGTCGCCGGGCACGCCGAACGCACAGCAGTCCCCCGGGGCCGCCGGGGGCAACGCTTCGATCATGGAGTTGCTGATGCCGTTGGCGAAGATGCTCGGGCTGGACAACAACGCCATCAGCACGGAGTTGATCAATCTCGGTTACAGCCTGGCGGGCATGCTGCTGGGCCCCGCGAAATAGTCCGCGCACCGAACCCACCGGACGCCACCCTCACCACGGCGAGGGTGGCGTCCGGCTTTTCCCGCGGGTCTCGCGGCGCACTAGGGTGAGCGGAATGGCTGACCGGATTCCTGTTGTGCTCGTCGCGGGGTTTCTCGGTTCGGGGAAGACCACGCTGCTCAATCATTTGCTGCGAAACAACCGGGGGACCCGGATCGGCGTGGTGGTCAATGACTTCGGGGCGATCAACGTCGATTCGATGCTGGTCGCCGGGCAGGTCGACGCGATGGTCTCGCTCGGCAACGGCTGCGTGTGCTGCGCCGTCGACGTCACCGAACTGGACGAGCTGTTCACCCGGCTCACGCAGCCGCGCGCCGGAATCGACGTGATCGTGGTGGAGGCCAGCGGCTTGGCCGAGCCGCGCAATCTCATCCGGATGGTGGTCGGCAGCGACAATCCGCGCCTGCGCTACGGCGGCCTGGTCGAGGTGGTCGACGCCGAACAGTTCCCGGACAGCAGTGCCCGGCATCCGGAGCTGCGCACTCATGTGCGGCTGGCCGACCTGGTGGTGGTGAACAAGGCCGATCGGGTGGCGCCCGAGCAGCTCGCACGGCTGCGTGCGGACATCGCGGCGCTGGTCGGCTCGGTGCCGGTGTACGCGACCACCCACGGCCGGATCGATCCCGGACTGCTGTTCGACCGACCGCGACGCGAACGCCAGCTGGTGGCCGAGCAACTGAGCTTCGACGAACTGCTGGTCGAGCACGAGCACCACGACCACGCCGGGCACCGCCATCTGCACGACGACTACACCAGCGTCTCCTTCGCCAGCGACCGGGAGCTGGACCCGCGCAAACTGATCGGCTTCCTGGAGGACCCGCCACCGGGATTGTTCCGGGCCAAGGGCTTCGCCGCCTTCGGGGTGGCGGGCGAACGCAGGAAATTCGTCCTGCACATGGTCGGCCGCCACATCGTCTTCGAGCCGGGTGGCTGGTCGCGCGGCGAATCGCGGGGGGCGCAGCTGGTGCTCATCGGTGCCGGTCTGCACACCGACAAGGCCATGGCGCGGCTTCGTGACACGGTGCACGACGACGCCGAACCGCTCGATTCGCAGAGCATGCTCGGGGTATGGCGTTATACGCCGCACTGAGCGCGCAGATTGGCGCGTTCGGTCGCGACATGTCGTGTTCGGTGCTGGTGACAGAGCGGTCTTTTCATGAGACTGGATGCGTGTCCGCCGGTCGGTGGGCACCGGGAGCGTATTGCCGCGCGCGGCGCCGCTCGGCAGCCGATCCGTTACCGACCGAATCGTCCTGCGACCGATGGGAGTTTCCCGTGTCAGATTCCATGGAGAGCGCCACCGCGTACGTCATCGAGGTGCTGGAGGCCAAGGGCACCGCCACCCGCGACGACTTCGACGTTCCCGCGATCGTCGCCGAGACCCACGCACTCACCAACAGCTGGGATTTCCGGGCGATCGAGGACGCGACCTTCTGGTCGATCGCCGCGCGTTTCCTCAGGCCGTGAAGCTCCGCTCGGTGCGCGGCGCGTGGGTGGCCAGCGACCAGCGCCGAGCCGCGCGCCGCAGCGATCCCGGGTCGGAGTAGCCGAGGATCTCGGCTTGGCGCGAGGGGCTCAGCGGCCCCGTGGCGGTCGCGGCGACCAGCCGCGCGCCGCGCGCCCGGTCCAGCTCGGCGCGCCACGTGGTACCCGCCTCGCGCAACCGCCGCTGGAGCGTGCGCGGGCTGGTGGCCAGCCTCCGCGCCACCCGCTCCAGGGACGCGTCGCCGTCCTCCAGGCAGTCCGCCAGGGCGGCCGCGACGCGTTCGGGCCATGCGGTGGCCAGCGGCGGCGGTGGCGGAAGCGCGGCGGCCAAGGGTTGCAGGATGCCGGCCAGGACCGGATCGCTGGTGGTCAGCGGCAGATCCATGTCCGAGGCGCGGAAGGTCATAGCGTCCACCGGCGCGTCGAACTCGATCGCGGGGGTGCCGAACACCTCGATGAAGGTGTCGATCTTGGTGGGCGCGTGCTGGCGCAGCGCGACCCGCACCGGGGCCAGCGGTTCACGCACCACGCGCCGCGCCCGGCTGAGCACCGCGCTCAGCCCCCAGAGTTGGGTGAGATCGCGGCCGCGGCCTTCCCCGTCGATTATGTCCAGATACAAGGTGACTTCGTCGTCGTTCTCCGCGACCAGGTCGAACCGGTGGTTGGTAGTCACCGCGGTGACGTACGGACCGCAGGTCGCCAGTCCGGCCCCCAGTGTCGGCGCCGAGGAGAACAGATAGTCGTAGAGCCCCAGGCAGGTCAGTTCGTAGCGGCTCGCCACGTTCAGGGCGACGTCCGGATCGCCGAGTTCGAGTTCACCGATCTCCCACAGCCGGGAGAACATCTGGCTGGGCAGGTGCAGGTCGTCGCCCGCCATGGTCCACTCCGGCAATCCGGTTTCCCGGAGCAGCCGGTCGCGGTCCACCCCGGCCGCGATGAGTTGCGAGATGACGAACCGGTGGAGCAGAACCTGATCGGTTCCCATCGCGTGCTCCCTTCTGCCACGCGACCGATCGGCGCACCGTCGGTCTCCGAGTGAAGCGATACCGCGCGCACACGCTATACCGGACGTGTTGATTCGTCATGAGATTCACGTCACGGTCAGATCACCCGCAGGCGTTCACCCATTCCGACAGTCCGTCGGCGAACAGCTGGCGCTTCCAGATCGGGACTTCGTGTTTGATCCGGTCCACCAGTTCCGCGCACGCCGCGAACGCCGCGCCGCGATGCGCCGCCGCCACCGCGACGACGATCGCGCGGTCACCGATGTCGAGCGAGCCGACGCGGTGCACGGCCGCGACCGGCAGGCCGTGCGTGGCGGCGAGTTCGGCGCAGACGGTGTGCAGGAACCGCTCCGCCTGCGGGTGCGCGGAGTATTCCAGGGCCGAAACGGCTTGTCCGCCATCGTGGTCGCGGACTTTCCCGGTGAACACCACGACAGCGCCGTAATGCGATCCGGACACCGCCTCCTCGACCTCCGCTGGGTCCAGCGGCTGGTCGCTGATCCGGGCGAGCCGGACCGTAGCCTCAGCCGTTGTCATGACTTCCACCTCCGGCGACTTGTGCGAGCAGATGATCCAGCAGCGGTTCCAGCACCGCGATGCCGTCTTTCACGCCGCCCGGCGACCCGGGCAGATTCACGATCACCGAGCGTCCCGCGAGTCCCGCCACGCCGCGGCTCAGCGCCGCCAGCGGGAACTTCGCGGTGCCGCGCTGCCGGATCGCCTCCGCCACACCGGGTAGTTCGCGATCGAGCAAGGCGAGGGTGGCCTCCGGGGTGGCGTCGGTGGGGGAGGCTCCGGTCCCACCGGTGCTGATGACGAGTGCGGGTTCGAAGCGCAGCGCGTCGGCGAGTCCGAATTCGATCTCGGCGTCGGCGTAGACCAGCGGGCCCCGCACCGAGAAGCCGAGGCCGGACAGCCAGTCCACGAGCACCGGACCGGTGGTGTCGACGCGGGTGCCCGCCGCGACCCCGGTCGACGCGACCAGCACCACGGCCGAGCGTTCCTCCTCGTCGAATTCGGGCTCGGCGTAGTCGGCGGTGACCGGCTCGTCCTCGCTCTCGTCCGAGGCCGCGTCGTCGGGGCGCTCCCAATGACCGTGTTTGCCGCCTTCTTTGGTCAGCAGGCGCACGCCGGTGAGTACTGCCGCGGGGTCGACCGCCTTCACCATGTCGTGCAGGGTGAGACCCGCGACCGCGACCGCGGTGAGCGCCTCCATCTCGACACCCGTCGGACCCTTGGTCTTCGCGGTGGCCTCGATGGTGATGGCGGTGTCGGTGAAACCGAACTCCACCCGCACCGACGACAGCGCCAGCTGATGGCACAGCGGGATCAACTCGGAGGTCTTCTTCGCCCCCGCGATGCCCGCGATGCGGGCGGTGGACAGCACGTCCGCCTTCGGCATGTCGTCGGCCCGTACCAGCGCGACCACCTCGGCCGTGGTGCGCAACTCGCCTGCCGCGACGGCGATCCGGGTGGTCTCGCTCTTCGCGCTCACATCGACCATGCGGGCGCGACCTTCGTGGTCGACATGGGACAACTCGCTCATAAGGTCCACACTCGCACAACCGCGCCCGCGGGCAGAGCGGTGACCTCGGCGGGTACATCGATCAGCACGTCGGCTTTCGCCATGGCCGCCACGAGATGCGAGCCCGGACCGGACACCACCTCGACCGCACGCGGCCGTCCGGACGCGGACGACTCACTCGAGTGCCCACGGATCAGCCTCCCCCGCAGGAACTGACGCTTGCCCTCCGGCGAGCGCGGCACGGCGTTGAACAGGGGGAGCTCGTAGGTGTCCACCTCGGGCAGACCGGCGAGGCGCCGCAGGATCGGGCGGGCGAACACCTCGAACGACACCATCGTGCTGACGGGGTTGCCGGGGAAACTGAGCACCGGCACACCGTCGACGACGGTCAGCCCTTGCGGGCCGCCCGGTTGCATCGCGACCGAGCCGAACCGTCCGCCCATCGGTTCGAGCACGTCCTTGACCACCTCGAAGTCGCCCTTGGACACACCACCGGAGGTGAACACCACATCGGCGCGCTCCATCGCGTCCGACAGCAGCCCGCGGAAACGCGCCGGATCGTCGGTACTGTGCGCCACCGAGACGACCTCGACGCCGTTCGCGGTGAGCGCCGCGGCGAGGGCGACGCCGTTGGAGTTGTAGATCTGGCCGGGGCGCAGCGGCTTTCCGGCCGCGACCAGCTCGTCGCCGGTGGTGATCACCGCGCCGCGCACCGCGCGGAAGACCGCCACCGCGGACAACCCGACCGCGGCCAGGGCGGCGACATGCCGGGGCGCGAGCGTGATGCCCGCCCGTGCGAGCAGGTCACCGGTCCGGACGTCCGTGCCCGGTTCCCGCACGAATTCCCCCGCGCTGCGGCCGCGCTCGATGGTCACCGTGCCGTCGCCGACGCGGGTGTCCTCCACCGGAACCACGCAGTCCGCGCCGGGCGGGATCGGCGCACCGGTCATCACCTTCATCGCCGCACCGGGCGGCAGCGGCGCGCGGCCGGCGGCTCCCGCCGCGACGACGCCTGCCAAAGGCAGGGTGACCGGCGCGACCAGCACCGATTCGGCACGCACCGCGTACCCGTCCATCGCGGAGTTGCGGAACACCGGCAGATCGATCGGCGAACGGACGTCTTCGGCCAGCTGCCTGCCCAGCGCCCGCGGCACCGCGACGGACTCGACCGCGCGCGCGGCCAGTGGCCGCAGCAGCTGTTCGATGCTGTCGCGATAGTCGTCGACGGGCCTGGCCGAGACGCCGGCGGGCCGAGGGTTCATGCGAGTCAGCCTAATGGGTGCGGTCGGACGTAGTCCGTCCTCAGCCTGCGCATGGCCGGAGCGAAGGCGGAGGTACGCCTAACGCCCGGTCCGGGCGGTTCTCCGCCTCTGCCGCCATGCGCAGGTCGCCGGACGCCGTGGCAAGGCCTCACCGCCTGTCCGCGGCCGAAGTGAGCCGAAATCGAGCATTCCGCCCGCGAACGAATTGGGGCAGGCGGTCATAATGGACGTGTGACTCTGGTCGAGATCGGGATTCCGGCCGTGCGTTCCGGGCGTCCCTCGCTCGCCGGCCGTCCCGACACCCCCTATTTGCTGGATCGTTTCGGACGCGTCGCCCGCGACCTACGTGTGTCCATCACCGAGAAGTGTTCGCTGCGCTGTACCTATTGCATGCCGGAGGAGGGGCTGCCGGAGATTCCCCGGCACGAACTGCTCACGGTGGACGAGATCGTCCGGCTGGTGCGCCTCGCGGTGCTGGAGCTGGGGGTGCGCGAGGTCCGCTTCACCGGGGGCGAGCCGCTGATGCGCCGCGACCTGGAACAGATCATCTCGGGCTGTCATGCCGAGGTGCCGCACATCCCGCTGGCCATGACGACCAACGGCATCGGGCTAGAGCACCGCGCGATCGGCCTCGCCGCCGCCGGTCTGCACCGGGTGAACGTCTCGCTGGACACCGTGGATCGGGCCGGTTTCGCGCGGTTGACGCGCCGCGACCGCCTCGAATCGGTGTTCGCGGGCATCCGCGCCGCCCGCGCCGCCGGGCTGGCCCCGGTGAAGGTCAACGCCGTCTTGATGCGGGAGACCCTCTCCGGCGCGCCCGATCTGCTGCGCTGGTGCCTGGACGAGGGCTGTGAGCTGCGTTTCATCGAGGAGATGCCGCTGGACGCCGACCACGAGTGGGCCCGCGCCAACATGGTCACCGCCGCCGAACTGCTCGACGTGCTCGGCGCCCGGTTCTCCCTCGACGAGGTGGGCCGCTCCGATCCGTCGGCGCCCGCGGAGAAGTGGCTGGTCGACGGCGGGCCCGGCACCGTGGGCATCATCGCCACGGTGACCAGGAAGTTTTGCGACACCTGCGACCGCACCCGGCTCACCGCGGACGGCATGCTGCGCTCCTGCCTGTTCAGCGACCAGGAATTCGACCTGCGCCAGGCACTGCGCTCCGGCGCCGACGACGAGGAACTCGCGACGCTCTGGCGCGGTGCGATGTGGAACAAGTGGGCCGGTCACGGCATCGACGCCGAGGGCTTCGTCCCGCCGGAGCGGACGATGGGAGCCATCGGTGGTTGAGATCCGCTACTTCGCCGCGATCGCCGACGCCGTCGGCAAGGACGGCGAGACGCTCGACCTCCCGGCCGGAGCGACGGTGGCCGACCTGCGCGCGACCCTGGCGGCGGCCTACGGCCCGGACCTGGACAAGATGTTGTCGGTGTGCGCCTACCTGGTCGGTGACGAACTCACCCGAGATCCCGCGGTCGCGCTGAGCCCGCGCGTCGACGTCCTGCCACCCTTCGCGGGCGGCTAGGCGGCGCGTTCACATCCAGCGCCGCCACGACCAGCTGTGCCAGGTGTCGATGAGGTGCGCGGTTTTCGTGAGCGACGACGCTGCACGGCGGCGCTCCTCGCCGGACGCCGAGGTCCCCCCGAAGGGCTAGCGCCACCAGGTGTCCAGCGGCGTCACCGGGACGGTGCGCTTGTGACGGGTGTTGTGGAAGATGCTCTCCAGCCGTTCGGCGACCTTGGGGGTCACCTCCTTGCCCTCCAGGTAGTCGTCGATCTCGCTGTAGCGCAGACCGAGCGCTTCCTCGTCGGGCAGGGCGGGCCGGTCGTCCTCCAGATCGGCGGTGGGCACCTTGGACCAGATGCTCGGGGGCGCGCCGAGTTCCTGGAGCAGGGCGGCGCCCTGGCGCTTGGTCAGACCGGTGAGCGGGGTCAGGTCGACGCCGCCGTCGCCGTACTTGGTGAAGAATCCGGTGACCGCCTCGGCCGCGTGGTCGGTGCCGACCACGAGCAGATTCTCCTGCCCGGCCAGCGCGTACTGGATCACCATGCGTTCGCGCGCTTTGATATTGCCGCGCACGAAGTCACGCAGCTGGTGGACCTGCAAGGCGGACGCCGCCTCGGCGGCCGCGGCGTTCGCGCTGGGCCGGACGTTGACCACGACCTGCCGGTCGGGCCGGATGAACGTCAGGGCGGTGCGCGCGTCGGCCTCGTCGGCCTGGACGCCGTAGGGCAACCGCACGGCGAGGAAGGTCGCGTCCACGCTGTCCGCGCGCAGTTCTTCGGCCGCGAGCTGGCACAACCGGCCCGCGAGAGCGCTGTCCTGTCCGCCGCTGATGCCGAGGACGAAACCTCGTGCGGGAGTCGCGTTCAGATAGTCCTTGAGGAAATCGACCCGGCGGCGGATCTCTTCCTTCGGTTCGATCGTGGGCCGGACGCCCAATTCACTGATGATCTGTGCACGCAGGTTCCCCATGGCGCCCGAGTCTACTGGCGGCTCAGCGGGCGACGACGCGCCGAACGACGAACTCCCAGTTGTCGCCGATCTGCTCGCGGGTGAAGCCGAGCACTTGCATCTGGTGCATGACCAGCGCCGCGCCGAGCATCGCCAGCAGCCAGTCGGCGACCAGCGCGACCTCCCCGGGCACGTCGGCCTGCCGCAACAGCATCACGACGTGCGCGCGCTGTAGTCCGTACGGTCCACCGGAATAGCGTTCGCTCGCCTCGCCGAGCTCGGCGGCGCGGTGTAGCTCGCCTGCCACCTCGATGTCCAGGAGCCTGGCCCGCCCGAAGGCGACCAGTCGTTCCACCGGGGGCGCGCCCGGTCCGAGCGGCGGCGGCCCGAAGATGAACGACTCCTGGTACTTCCGCTCCGAGTGGTCCAGCAGCGCGAGCAGCAGGCCGGATCTGCTTCCGAACCGCCGGAACACCGTGCCCTTGCCGACCCCGGCGCGTTTGGCCAGCGCGTCCATGGTGAGGCTGTCGACGCCTTGCTCTCGCACCAGTTGCTGCGCCGCGTCCAGGAGCAGTTGACGGTTGCGCGCCGCGTCGGCGCGCTCGGCGGGCTCCGAGGTGCCCGGCAATGGCGTGCCGACGTCGAGCAGCCGAGGTGCGCCATCGGTCGACGCGTCCGGTGTGGGGTAGTTCACAGCGCTCACGCAGGCTCCGCGGGAAGTAATCGGACCATGGTCCGGTTAGTGTGTGGTGAACGTACGGACACCACCTCATCAGTACACCAGGAGTCGTCATGAGCCAGACCCGCATTCTCGCACTCGTCGGCAGCCTGCGCGCCGCGTCGGTCAACCGGCGGCTCGCCGAGGCCGCGGCACACAGCGCGCCGGAGGGTGTCGAGGTCACTCTCTACGAAGGGCTCGCCGACATCCCGTTCTACAACGAGGACATCGATGTCCCCGGCTCCGTCCCCGCGGCCGCTCAGGCGCTGCGCGACGCGGTCGCCGAGGCGGACGGCCTGCTGGTGGTGACCCCGGAATACAACGGCACGCTGTCGGCGGTGCTGAAGAACGCGATCGACTGGGCTTCCCGTCCCTACGGCGCGGGAGCGATCAAGAGCAAGCCCACCGCCGTGGTGAGCGCATCGATCAGCCCGAACGCCGCCCAGTGGGCGCACGGCGACGCGGTCAAGGCGCTGGGCGTGGCGGGCGCGCGGGTGGTCGAGTCCGCGCACCTGCACTTCGGGGTCATCGGCGAGCGGTTCGGCGCCACGCATCCGCGTGACGATGCCGAGGCGCTGACCCAGCTGGCCGGTACGGTGCGCGACTTGGTGGAGGCCACGCGCGGCGAATTGGCGTCGGTGTAAGCTCCTTCTCCGGTCTGAACGAGGGCCATCGCTGCGGGGCGCAGCGGTGGCCCTCTTCGTTTGCCGGAAAGTTTGCTGAAAGTAAGCTGACGCGCCGTGGAGTGATCTGCGCCACTGTTTTGTGTCGGGGTGAATCGAGCGTACTGGTACTTCTCTGGATGGAATTTCATCAATGTGACTCGCTACATGTCGTGTTGTAGGAATCTGTCGGCCACTAGGTGTAGTGTCTTCGGTACTGGAAGACGGCGAGAGACCTCACTCGGCACGAGTCGGCCACAGGTGGCTGATCAGGGGATTCGAGCTCGGATCCAGGAGTTTGCGCAGCATACGTCGGATCGTGAATTGCAACGGATCACAGGCTGTGGATCAGGCACAAGGAGAGAGGGACATCAATGACCGTCACCGTGTACACCAAGCCCGCTTGCGTCCAGTGCAACGCCACCTACAAGGCCCTCGACAAGGCCGGGGTGGACTACGAGGTCATCGACATCTCGGAGAACGACGAGGCGCGTGACTACGTCATGGCACTCGGGTACCTGCAGGCGCCGGTCGTGGTGGCGGGGGACGATCACTGGTCGGGCTTCCGTCCCGACCGCATCAAGTCGCTCGCGACCGTGGCGGCCTGACGCTTCCACCGCTTCCGGTTCATCCGAGGGCGAGCGCTACGGCGCTCCCGAGAAGAGGAAGGCGACCATGTCGGAGACGACGGCGCTGGTCTACTTCTCCAGCGCTTCGGAGAACACGCATCGCTTCGTCGAGAAGCTGGGTCTCCCGGCGACTCGCATACCACTGCACACCGCCGACTCACTGCGCGTAGACCATCCGTACGTGCTGATCGTCCCCACCTACGGGGGCGGTCGGCACGTACTGGGGGGCGATCGTTCCGACAAGGACTTCGTGCCGAGGCAGGTCGCCAAGTTCCTCAACGACCCGCACAACCGCGCGTTGCTGCGCGGGGTGATCGCGGCGGGCAACACGAACTTCGGCGACACCTTCTGCTACGCGGGCGAGCTCATCGCACGCAAGTGCGGGGTGCCGTACCTGTATCGCTTCGAACTCATGGGAACCGCTGAGGACGTCGAGCGCGTCCGAGAGGGATTGGGATTGTTTTGGCAACAGCAACGACAGCACCGGCCGGAAAGACAGCTCGCTTAGAGCAGCCCCCGGTCCGCGGCGGCGAGGCGGGCGAGGTCCTCGACTACCACGCCCTCAACGCGATGCTGAACCTGTACGGCCCGGACGGGGAGATCCAGTTCGACAAGGACCGTGAGGCCGCCCACCAGTACTTCTTGCAGCACGTCAATCAGAACACCGTCTTCTTCCACAACCTGGACGAGAAGCTGGACTACCTGATCGAGGAGAACTACTACGAGGCCGAGGTTCTCGAGCAGTACAGCCGCGCGTTCATCAAGAAGCTGTTCAAGCAGGCCTACGCCAAGAAGTTCCGGTTCCCCACCTTCCTCGGCGCGTTCAAGTACTACACCTCGTACACGCTGAAGACCTTCGACGGCAAGCGCTACCTGGAGCGGTTCGAGGACCGGGTGTGCATGGTCGCGCTCACGCTCGCCGCCGGTGACGAGGCGCTGGCGGGCCAACTGGTCGACGAGATCATCGAAGGCCGTTTCCAGCCGGCCACCCCGACCTTCCTGAACTCGGGCAAGAAGCAGCGTGGCGAGCCGGTGTCGTGCTTCCTGCTGCGCATCGAGGACAACATGGAGTCGATCGGGCGCTCGATCAACTCCGCGTTGCAGCTGTCCAAGCGCGGCGGCGGAGTGGCGCTGCTACTGAGCAACATTCGCGAGCACGGTGCGCCGATCAAGAAGATCGAGAACCAGAGCTCGGGCGTCATCCCGATCATGAAGCTGCTCGAGGACTCGTTCTCCTACGCCAACCAGCTCGGCGCGCGGCAGGGCGCGGGCGCGGTCTACCTGCACGCGCACCACCCGGACATCTACCGGTTCCTGGACACCAAGCGGGAGAACGCGGACGAGAAGATCCGCATCAAGACGCTCTCGCTGGGCGTGGTCATCCCGGACATCACCTTCGAGCTGGCCAAGAAGAACGAGGACATGTACCTGTTCTCGCCGTACGACGTGGAACGCATCTACGGCAAGCCGTTCGCCGACATCGACGTCACCGAGAAGTACTACGAGATGGTCGACGACAAGCGCATCCGCAAGTCGAAGATCAAGGCGCGCGAGTTCTTCCAGACCATCGCCGAGTTGCAGTTCGAGTCGGGTTATCCGTACATCATGTTCGAGGACACGGTGAACCGGGCAAACCCGATCGCGGGCAAGATCACCCACTCCAACCTGTGCTCGGAGATCCTGCAGGTCTCCACGCCGTCGGAGTTCAACGACGATCTGTCCTATGCCAAGGTGGGCAAGGACATCTCCTGCAACCTCGGGTCGCTGAACATCGCCAAGACGATGGACTCACCCGATTTCGCGCAGACCATCGAGGTGGCCATCCGGGCGCTGACGGCGGTGTCGGACCAGACCCACATCTACTCGGTGCCCTCCATCGAGCAGGGCAACAACCTCTCCCACGCCATCGGCCTCGGGCAGATGAATCTGCACGGCTACCTGGCGCGCGAACGGGTCCACTACGGGTCCGAAGAGGGCATCGACTTCACCGACATCTACTTCTACACCGTGGTCTATCACGCGATCCGGGCGTCGAATCGGATCGCGATCGAGCGCGGTACGTACTTCGGCGGCTTCCCCGAATCGAAGTACGCCAGCGGTGAGTACTTCGACAAGTACACCGATCAGGTGTGGGAGCCGAAGACCGAGCGCGTCCGGCGACTGTTCGCCGACGCGGGCGTGCACATCCCGACCCAGGACGACTGGCGCGAGCTGAAGGCCTCGGTCATGGAGCACGGCATCTACAACCAGAACCTGCAGGCGGTGCCGCCGACCGGATCGATCTCCTACATCAACCACTCCACCAGCTCCATCCACCCGGTGGCGTCGAAGATCGAGATCCGCAAGGAAGGCAAGATCGGGCGCGTCTACTATCCGGCGCCCTACATGACCAACGACAACCTCGAGTACTACGAGGATGCCTACGAGATCGGCTACGAGAAGATCATCGACACCTACGCCGCGGCCACCCAGCACGTGGACCAGGGCCTGTCGCTGACGTTGTTCTTCAAGGACTCCGCCACCACCCGCGATCTCAACCGCGCCCAGATCTACGCCTGGCGCAAGGGCATCAAGACCCTCTACTACATCCGGCTGCGCCAGATGGCCTTGGAGGGAACAGAAGTCGAAGGTTGCGTCTCCTGCATGCTGTAGTTCGGGTTGCGAACAGGGCCTCCGGAAGGGGGCCCTTTTCGCATTCCGCGGCCGCTGAGATCGCGCACTCGCCTACGCTCGAAGCGCAACCCCATCCTGCGCTCTTCCTCGCATCGCGTGCGGTAGGCCGTCAGCGCCTGGAATAAGCTGGGGCAGAAGCGATCCGGTAGTGATGGGAACGACGATGACCGATCTCGGCGGCAATGGGAAGCCGCTCAGGCCGATTCATGACGCGAGTGTGCCGAGCAGCGCTCGAATATACGACTATGTGCTGGGTGGGAAAGACCACTATCAAGTGGATCGGGACGCGGCCGAGAAAGTGATCGCGGCGTTTCCCACCACCAGGGTCGCGGCTCGGCAGAACCGGTCGTTCATGCACCGTGCGGTGAACGCGCTGACCGAGTTGGGCGTGACGCAGTTCCTCGACGTCGGCACCGGCATCCCCACCGAGCCGAACCTGCACCAGGTGGCGCAGGCGCCGACGCCCGAAGCGCGGGTGGTCTACGTGGACAACGACCCGATCGTGCTGACCCATGCCCGCGCCCTGCTCACCGGCACGCCGGAGGGCCGCACCGCGTACGTCGACGCCGACCTGAAGGACCCCGCGGCGATCTTGTCCGCGCCCGAACTCCGCGAGACCCTGGACCTGGAGCGCCCGGTGGCGCTGAGCCTGGTCGCCGTGCTGCATTTCCTGGCCGACGAGCAGGACCCCTACGGGATCGTCGAGACATTGATGGATGCTCTCGCGCCGGGATCGTTCCTCGTGGTCTCGCACATCACCGCCGACCTCGAACCGGAGATGATGACCGACGCACTCGACGTGTACCGGCAGAGCGGGGTCTATGCCCAGACGCGCACGCGGGACGAATTCGCCCGCTTCTTCACCGGGTTGGAACTATTGGACCCGGGAATCGTCGTCACCAATCAATGGCGTCCGCAGGGCGAGTCGCCGTCTTGGCTCGACTCGCAAGTGAACTGCTGGAGCGCGGTCGGCCGTAAGGTGTGGTAGGCGGACCTTCCCGGGGCAGGAATCACGGAGGCTCGGTGCTCGTGAGTCCTGCCCCGCGTGATCAGCTCAGGGCCGGGAGCACTTCGCGTTCGAAGAGTTCGATGCCGGAGGTGTCGTAGGCGGCTTCGGGGAAGTTGAAGATGGCGTAGCCGAGGCCGAGGTCGCGGACCCGGCGCAGGTTCTCGGCGATCTGCTCGGGGGTGCCGGTGGCGGCGCCGCTGTTGTACAGCTGCTCGAAGTAGGACTTGGCCGCGTCGGCGCCGATGACGGGCGTCAGGCGGGCTTTCAGCGCCTCCTGGCGATCCTCTACTTCGGCCTGCGTGGAGCCGATGACGACATTGAAGTTGGAACTGCGGACGATCGCGTCGAAGTCGGTGCCGACGTCGGCGCAATGCGCGCGCAGCACCTCGGACTTGTGGGTGAACTCGTCGGGATTGCCGCTGAAGTTGGTGTACTGGGCGTATTTCGCCGCGATGCGCAGCGTCTTCTTCTCGCCTCCACCAGCGATCCACAGCGGAATCCCGCCCTGCTGGAGGGGAAGCGGGCGCACGATCGCGCCGTCCACCTGGTAGTACTTGCCGTCGAGGGTGGCCGAACCGGTGGTCCACGCCTGCCGGAAGATCTGCACGCCTTCGTCGAGGCGGCCCAGCCGTTCGCCCGCGGACGGGAATCCGTAGCCGTAGGCGCGCCACTCGTGCTCGTACCAGCCACCGCCGATGCCCATCTCGACGCGTCCGCCGGAGATCAGGTCGACCGTCGCGGCCACCTTGGCCAGATAGGCCGGGTTGCGGTAGCTGATCGCGGTACACATCTGGCCCAAGCGGATACGCGAGGTGGTCGCGGCGAACGCCGACATCAGCGACCACGCTTCGTGCGTCGCCTCCTCGGTGGGCACCGGAACGGTGTGGAAGTGGTCGTACACCCACAGCGATTCCCACACCGGGTTCGCATCGGCGCGCTGGGCGAGGTCTCGCATCACCCCCCATTGGTCCGCCGGATCGATGCCCACCAGATCGAGCCGCCAACCCTGCGGGACGAAGATGCCGAAGCGCACGAATATCTCCTTCGTGTGTACCCGAAACGGCCGCGGCGAGCGCCGCGGCCTCTACCTCACTGTTACCAGTGCGCCGCGCGCTGGCAACCGTTCGGCGCTCGACGCATCGAATTCACCGCGATCGCCCTGGCCGAATGGGCCATTCCGGAAGGCCGCTCACCAACAGAATTCGCTGGCGATAGGCGGGCGAATATCGCACGCTGGAAACGTATGAACGAGGAAAGAAGACATCGGGACAAAGAAACGCAGCCTCGGCTCGGCGTCGATTTCGGCCGGGTCATCCAGGGGGCCGCTCTAGCGCCCGGGGACGAGGACACGGTGTTCCTCTCCGGCGGGCTCGAGGAGGCGCTGCGCACGCCGCCCAGCGTGGGCGCTTTCGAGGTACTGCCGCGCCTGGTCCGGCGGTTCGAGGGGCGCGCCTGGGTGATATCCAAATGTGGCCCGCGGATCGAGCAGCGCACCCGCCAGTGGCTCGATCACCACGACTTCTACGACCGCACCGGGATCGCCCGGGAGAACGTGCGCTTCTGCCGTGCCCGGGCGGACAAGGCGGTGCACTGCGCCGAACTCGGCATCACGCACATGATCGACGATCGCGTCGACGTTCACCGTGCGCTGCGTGAGGTAGTGCCGCACCGATTGCTGTTCGGCGCGCAGTCGGAGCCGGTCCCCGAGTGGGTGCGACACGTCCCGACCTGGGAGGACGCGGAGCGGGCCGTGCTGGAGACGACGGATCGGTTTCCGCGGGCGCACCTGTAGTCCGGTGCGCGGGCCGGGAGCCGGTTTCCGGTTCGAGCGCTTCGGCTCGCGTGCTGTGACCGCACGCAATCGGCCGGGAGCTCGCGCGCCCGGCCGATCGCGTCTGTTCGATCCCTACGCGCCGGTGAACTTCTCTCCGGCGACGGACTTCGACGGCTCACCGTCGACGCCGACCGGGATATCGCCCTCGAGGGTGGTGCGGTACAGCACCCGGGTGACATCGAGGTGGTCCAGATCGCTCGGGGCGAGGTGCGCGGTGACCCGGTTGTCCCAGAACGCGATGCTGCCCTTCTGCCAGCGGAAGCGGACCGTGTAGGCGGGGTGGGTGACCTCGTCGAACAGCAGCTTCAACACCGCGTCGCTCTGGTTCGGGGTGAGCCCGACGATCCGGGTGGTGAAGCCTGGGTTGACGAACAGCGCCCGCTCACCGGTCACCGGGTGCACCCGGACGACCGGGTGCTCGGTGACCAGCGGCGCGGCCGCGACCTTCTTCGCGTAGTCGCTGTCGGAGTTCCAGGCCGGCCTGTTGCCGCCGAAGCGGTGCTCGGCGCGCAGCCCTTCGGCGAAGCGCTTGAGCGACTCGGGCAGGTTCTCGTAGGCGGCGACGAGGTTCGTCCAGCCGGTGTCGCCGCCGCGCTCCGGGGCGATCTCGGCGCGCAGGATGGAGGCCGCGGGCGGGTTGATCAGCGCGGAGACATCGGTGTGCCAGTGGTTGGTGTAGCTGTGCTTGCGCACACCGAACCGCTTCTCGTACAACCGGCTGTCGACCGCGAGGATCTCCGGGTACTCCGTCGGCGCGTCGTCGTCGTACGGGTGCGACGGCGTGACCGCGCCGAAGCGGCGGGAGAAGGCGATCTGCTGTGCGTGATCGATGTGCTGATCGCGGAAGAACAGCACCTTGTAGGTGTGCAGCGCGTCGGTGATGGCCTCGACCTGCTGGTCGGTCAGCGACTCACGGAGATCGACGCCGGAGATCTCGGCGCCGATGTGCCCGGCGACGGGAGCGACGTGCACCGCGCCATCGGTAGCGGTCGAGACGGGGGATTCGTGTACAGCGGTCATCGGAAGAACTCATTTCGGATCAGAGGATCGGGCCGGCGGCAACCGGAGATGCGGGGTCTGCGGCAAGGCGACAAGCGCTGCCGCAGACGCGCATGAAGTCGACGACGCGACGTTTGGTCAGCGCCTGCACGACGACTGCCTTCCGAGCGCGGGGTGGGCGGGCATGGTTATCAGGCGTTCGCCGGGGCGCGCCACCGCGACAGGCGGCGTTCCAGGGCGACCAGCAGGCCGTTGAAGGCGAGGCCGAGCAGCGAGATGGCGAGGATGCCCGCATACATGTTCGGGATCGCGAAGTTCTGCTGCGCGGCGGTGATCAGATAGCCGAGACCGGCCCTGGCTCCGAACATCTCGGCGGCCAGCAGCACGAGGATCGAGCTGGCGGCGGCCATCCGCAGGCCGGTGAAGATGGACGGCAGCGCCGCGGGCAGGATCACCTTCTGGAACAGCCGCAGCGGCGAGAAACCGAGGGAGGCGGCCGATTTGACGAGCAGCGGATCGACGGTGCGCACGCCGGTGATGGTGTTCAGCAGAATCGGGAAGAAGCTCGCGTAGACGACGATGGCGACCTTCGAGGTCTCGCCGATGCCCAGGATCAGCAGGAACACCGGCAGCAACGCCAGCGCCGCGGTGTTGCGGAACAGTTCGAGAATCGGGTTCAGGAAGTCCGCGACCGGCTTGTACCAGGCGATCGCGATGCCCACCGGAATGCCGGCTACCAACGCGAGCGAGTACCCGGCCAGCGAACGGTTCAGGCTCGCGGAGATGTGGGTCCACATCTCCCCGCTCGCCACCAGGTCGGCGAACGCCTGGGCGACCACCGAGAACGGCGGCAGGAACACCTCGTCCACCAGGCCGAGGGTCGGGGCGAGCTGCCACAGCAGCAGGAACAGGGCGATGACGACGGTCGGTTTGAACACCCGCCAGGCCAACCGGCTCACCGCGCGGATGGCTTGTGTTCCGGCGGAGGGCGCGGTCTCGGCCCTGCGCACCTGGGCAGGCCGGGCCTGCGCGGCCGCGCTCTCCCGTACCGGCCGCTCGCTCAGCTGAATGGCACTAGACATTGGCCGTCCTCTCGGTGGTGGATTCGACGTCGGCCGTGTGGTCGGACAAGGACTTCAGTTCCAGGCTCGCGGCCCGCTGGACCTCGCTGTGCAGCAGCGTCCAGATCTCGTGGCGGTAATCCCGGAAGCGTTCGGAGGAGCGGATGTCGTCGTCGGTTTCCCGGTCGATCTCGACGTCGACGATGGCCTTGATCCGCCCGGGTCGTGAGGTCAGCACGGCCACCCGCTGGCCCAGGTACACCGCCTCATCGATGCCGTGGGTGATGAACAGGACGGTCTTGCCGGTGGCCCGCCAGATGCGCAACAGTTCGTCCTGCAACGACTCCCGGGTCTGCGCGTCGAGCGCGGCGAACGGCTCGTCCATCAGCAGCACCTCGGGATCGAACGCGAGACTGCGCGCGATCGCGACGCGCTGTTTCATGCCGCCGGACAGCTCGTGCGGGTAGCGGTCGCCGAAACCGGCTAGCCCGACCAGCTCCAGATAGTGCTCGGCGAGTTCGCGGCGCGCCTTGCGTCGTAAACCCTTGGCCTCCAGCCCGAATTCGATGTTGGATCGGGCCGTCCGCCATGGCAGCAGCGCGTACTGCTGGAAGACGACGCCGCGATCCAGGCCGGGGCCGGTGATCGGCTTGCCGTCCAGCAGGATCTCACCGGAGCTGGGCTTGCTCAGCCCGCCCAGCAGGTCCAGCAGCGTGGACTTGCCCGAACCACTCGGGCCGACCAGCACCAGGAATTCGCCCTCGCGCAGCTCCAGCGAGATGTCGTCGAGCGCGGTGAATCGCTCGTGCGAGCCGCGCACCGCGAACTGCTTGCTCACTCCGGTGAGCGACAGTTTCGTCGCCGTCGTGGTCATTTCGCGGCCACCACCTCTCCGGTCGGCCCGGCCTCCGGCTTGTACTTGCCGTTGGCGTAGGGGTTGAACTTGTTGGTGAACAGATCCGCTGCCTTCAACTTGCCGTTCGGCAGTTCGCCGTTGCGCACCAGCCAGTCGATCCAGATCTGCAGTTCCTTGTCCGCGACCACCGCACCCGGCACCGGGATTCCGGAGCTGAGCCAGTACGGCACCAAGTTGGTGTTCTCGTTGCGGCCGCGCTTGTTGATGATCTGGGTGAACCGCTCGCGCACCTGCTCGCGGGGCGTCACCTGGAGCCAGCGGATAGCGCGTGCGGTGCCCTGCACGAAGTCCTCCACCGCTTCGGGATTCTTGGCGATGTAGTCGTTGCGGAAGACATAGGTGCCGTAGTCGAACGTGCCGAAGATGGCTTTGTCGGTGTAGAGCGGGTGGATGCCGCCGCGCTGGAGGGCGGTGTCCCGGAAGACGCTACCCAAGGCCGCGACGTCGACCTGTCCCTTGCGCAGCGCCTCCTCGGTGTTGGCCGGCGGCACGACGATCAGTTGCACCTGCTTGATCTCGTCCTCGGTCAGGCCTTGCTGATGCAGCCACTCCCTGGTGATGAATTCGTGGTGCGCGCCGAGGGTGTTGACCGCGACCTTCTTACCGATCAGATCGCGCGGCGAGTTGATGCCGGAATCGTCACGCACGTAGTAACCGGTGAACGACTGCTCGTCCGCGCCATAGGAACTGAGCACGGAGGTGACCTTCGCGCCGCCCGCGATCAGCTTGACCACCGCGCCGTTGAACGCGCTGCCGAACTCGACTTGGTTCGTCGCCGCGGCCTGGATGTTGGCGGGGCCACTGGTGGTGTCGCCTTCCCAATGCAGGCTGACCTTGCTGAAATAGCCTAGGTCGTCGGCCAATTCGAAGGCGCTCACCTGCCCGGTGGAGCCTTGGTAGCGCAGCACGGTCTTGCCGTCCGCGGTCTTGGCGGGTGCGGACTCGCCGCAGCCGGTGAGCACGGACAGCCCGGTGAGCACCGCTACGGCGGCGGAGAGAGCGCGGGCGACGCGCCGGGACGAGGGGGGGAAAGGCATTGTTGTTCTTTCGAAGACGAGAAGACGCCGTGCGATTCGACGCTCGGCGTCCGGAGACACCACAGCGGGAGCGATGCGGCGGTGGACGACCGTGCGGGATCCGGTCGGAAACGAGGGCCGCGTTGCCTCAGCGGCAACAGATTCCGTGCGGAACGCGCATGAAGTCGACCGCGCGACGGCGGATCAGGGCGGTGGCTGTCGACACTTCGAAACTTTCGTGAGCTGTACTGGTGCCTGCGTGCGCCGATGTGTTTCGGCACTTGCCTGGCAAACACTGTCCCGGTTCCCAAGCATGGGAGCAACAGTTCGACGCCGACTGCGTATAACCCTGTTTTACGGCGGCCGATGGACTACGAAGGGGTCAGGCTGACGCGCGGTAACGCATCGCCCGGTTCCGGTCGTCCCGGCGGTCGTCGCTTGCGCTGCGGACGAGTCGCGTCGCGGTTTCCCGGTGCGGAGGTCTCGTATGACGCGCGGACCCCGGTGTGAAGCGGCTTCGGTCACAACACCCTGTCGTAAGGTGATCATCGTCGCCGAAGCGATGTAAGCTGCACGAGGACATTTTCGTGTCCGTGAGATGTTGATCCGAACGGTGCGGATATCCGAGTTCCGCGGCGGCGACGAGAGGGAGGTGGGGTAGCGATGCGCAGCGAACCTCCCAGTCGAAGGCCGCGCGGCGCCGCCCCTTCGCATTCCTAGTCAGGTCGCGACGGCAGGGGCCGGCGCCCGCGGTGTGAATTTCGAGCTCTCCGTTCACTCACGCATGTGCTGAGGTCCTCTCATGTCGCAGACCGACATCATCGAAGTACGTCCGACGCTGTCCGAATCCCTCCAGGACATCGTCGAAACCCGCCGCGTGGACGCCGCGCTGGACTGGCTCGGCAACCACCCGCCGCACGTCATCGCCGATCAACTCGCCCGGATGGATGCCGTGCGGGCCGGGATGGCGTTCCGCCTGCTCGACAAAGACTTGGCGCTGGCCGTCTTCGAGGAACTCGAGCCGGTGGACCAGCAGCAGATCCTGCAGGGGCTGCGCGATCAGAGCTTCCGCGACCTGGTCGAGGGCATGGCGCCCGACGATCGCGCCCGCATGCTGCGCGAGGCGCCCGCCAAGGTCGCCAAGAAGGCGCTGGCCGGGCTGAGCCCGCGCGAGCGGCGGATGACTGCGAGCCTGCTCGGCTACCCGGAGGGCTCGGCGGGGCAGTACATGACGCCTGAGGTGGTGGCGCTGCCGCGCGACCTCACGGTGGCCGAGGCGCTCGGCATGGTGCGGGCCAAGGGCGGCAACGCCGAGACGGTGTACACGCTGCCGGTCGTCGACGCGGGCAGGCGGCTGACCGGCATCGTCGAGCTGCGCGAACTGGTGCTCAGCAAGCCGGAGACGATGGTGTCGGAGCTGGTCGTCACCGAGCCCGCCTTCGCGCGCGCCACCGACGCCGCGGAGAAGGCGGCCCGCTTGATGCGCGAGACCAACGACATCAACCTGCCGGTGGTGGACAGCGAGGACCGGCTGGTCGGCCTGCTGACCATCGATGACGCGGTCGAGGTGATCGAGGCCGCCGACAGCGAGGACGTCGCGTTGCAGGCGGGGTCCGCGCCGTGGGAAGGCCACTACATGGCCGCCGGGGTGTTCCAGCTGGCCCGCTACCGCGCGCTGTGGCTGCTGCTGTTGCTGTTCGCGGCGACCCTCACGGTGAGCGTGACGGACTTCTTCGAGGGCACTTTGCAGCAGGCGGCGCATCTGGCGCTGTTCATCCCGCTGCTGATCGGCGCGGGCGGCAACGCGGGCGCGCAGGCCGCCACCGCCTGCGTGCGCGCGGTGGCGGTCGGCGAGGTCCGGGTGTCGGACCTGTTCCGGGTGATCTGGCGGGAATGCCGGGTAGGTCTGGTGCTGGGATCACTGCTGGCGTCCGTCGGCCTGGCCATCGGGGCCTTGTTCGTCGGTCCGCGCATCGCACTGGTCGTCGGGATCACACTGGTCCTGATCTGCGGCTGGGCCGCCACCATCGGCGGCACCATGCCCCTGCTGGCCAAGAAACTGCGCATCGACCCCGCGGTCGTCTCCGCCCCGATGGTCACCACCCTGGTCGACGCCACCGGTCTGATCATCTACTTCACCACGGCCAAACTGGTCCTCGGTATCTGAGGCGCGGTGTGCTCGACGATCGCCCTACGGAAAGAGCGTGAGTACTTGGCGCACAACATCTTCGAGGGCCGCGTCAGCTTTGCCGGTGAGCGAGATGGCGGGCAGGCGCGGCCCGAGCGAACCGCGGTTCTCCGATGCGAGCGGCGGTCCGACCGCGACGTTGTAGAACCGCAGTTCGTCGGTGGCATCTCGGTAGACGGTGCGGTCGCCGACGGTGAAAGCCGGACTGCCCGCGGTGGCCAGCGACTCCGCGCTGTATTCGTACGCGAGACGAATCTCGTCGCCGTGATACGAGAACGTACAGCTGGAGACCCGCTGTTGCGCGGGTTCCGCCGTGACGCCGAGCCGCGGCAGCACCGCGCAGGGGTCGGCGCCGGTCAGCACGGTGGTGATCGTCTCCGCCGCGCTGCCCTGACGTGGCTCCCGCTTCCATTCGGATACCGCCGTGGTGATCAGTGACTTGGCGATCGGGCACGGCTCGACCCCCAAGGGCGTGTCCACCCACAGGCCGATCGCGGCGAAGGAGGGGAAGCGTGCGGTGGCCGAACAGGAGCGCTGGACGAGTTGCCCGGCCTGTTCGGCGCTCAGTGTGTCCTTGTCCGCCAGCAAGGTGATGGTCACGTCGCCGAGTCGCTCGGTGGTACCCCGATCGTTCTTCACTTCCGGCGCCGGTCCCCCCATGGCCCAGCGGACGGATTTTCCCTTGTAGCGTTCCGAGCTGTCGAGTTCGGCCCTGCACGAGTTCAGCCCGTCGGTGCCGACGGTGCGCAATTGCCCGACTTCGGCCAGTTCGGCTCGAGGCAGCAACGCGCAGGTGTCCATCGCGCGCATGCGGCGCAGCACTTCCAGACGCTGGTCGTCGGTCTGCGGCACGGTCGACCAGAAGGATCCGTCACCGGTCTGCGGAGTCGCCGCCGGACCGTCGTCCTGACACGCGGCAGCGGTCAACAGCACCGCCGCGATCACAGCCAGTCGTCGGTACATCGAGAAACCCCCTCTTCGGATCGAAATACAGTTGTGGCGCGGAGTCTTCGCCGCCGGGTCGGCGATCGGAGACAAGGCGAGGGCCCGGCATCGCTGCCGGGCCCCGTTGTCCCACACCATAACTGATGGTTCAGAACTCCCAGTCTTCGTCCTCGGTGTTGACGGCCTTGCCGATGACGTAACTCGAGCCGGAGCCGGAGAAGAAGTCGTGGTTCTCGTCGGCGTTGGGCGACAGCGCCGAGAGGATGGCCGGGTTCACCTCGGTTTCGTCCTTGGGGAACAGGCCCTCGTAGCCGAGGTTCATCAGCGCCTTGTTGGCGTTGTAGCGCAGGAACTTCTTCACGTCCTCGGTGAGGCCGACCTCGTCGTAGAGGTCCTGGGTGTAGTCGACCTCGTTGTCGTAGAGCTCGAACAGCAGCTCGAAGGTGTAGTTCTTGAGCTCGTCGCGCTCGGCCTGGGTGACCTGCTCCAGGCCCTTCTGGTACTTGTAGCCGATGTAGTAACCGTGGACCGCTTCGTCCCGGATGATCAGCCGGATCATGTCGGCGGTGTTGGTGAGCTTGGCCCGCGACGACCAGTGCATGGGCAGGTAGAAGCCGGAGTAGAACAGGAAGCTCTCCAGCAGCGTGGAGGCGACCTTGCGCTTGAGCGGATCGTCGCCCCGGTAGTACTCCAGCACGATCTCGGCCTTGCGCTGGAGGTTGCGGTTCTCCTCCGACCAGCGGAACGCCTCGTCGATCTCGCGCGTGGAGCACAGCGTGGAGAAGATCGAGCTGTAGCTCTTGGCGTGCACCGACTCCATGAACGCGATGTTGGTGAGCACCGCCTCTTCGTGCGGGGTGAGCGCGTCCGGGATCAGGCTCACCGCGCCGACCGTGCCCTGGATGGTGTCCAGCAGGGTCAGGCCGGTGAAGACCCGCATGGTCAGTTGCTTCTCGTCGGCGGTCAGGGTGTTCCACGACGGAATGTCGTTGGAGACCGGGACCTTCTCCGGCAGCCAGAAGTTGCCGGTCAGCCGGTCCCAGACCTCGGCGTCCTTTTCGTCGGGCACCCGATTCCAGTTGATGGCCGACACCCGATCGATCAGTTTCATCCTGCCTCCACGCCTTTCCCGAGCACCTGTCGTCACGGAATGTCTACCCTCGGGACACTACTCCTTGTGGCCGACATGTCCGCTCAGCACAACACCTTGTGTCGCCGCGGCAGGCGTCTACGTCGGGAAGAACGCTGTGACGCGCCGCGCGCGGCCCCCTATTGTGCGGCAAGCGGTGAGCCGCCGTGGCTCGGCCCCTGGCCCGTGGCGGTCGGGCACGGGGGCCGTTGGTCACCGCGGCGGGCGACCGCCGGGTGCGCCGCCGCCGGGTCCGCCGGGCGGGCGCCCACCGGACTGCGGCCCGGCACCGTTGTCCGACTGCGTGTTCTGTGATTTCTCGGCGACGCCCACGGTGAGCGCCACCCGCAGCCCGGAGGACGGCGTGCCCGTCACGGTGGCCAGTTCCGCGTCCCAGCCGTCGCCGAAGACGTTGTCGGAGGCCAGCGTGACCTGCGAAAGGTTGGTGACGCTGCGCGCGTAGCCGGAGTCGTGGGCGAACACCGCCTCGCAGATGTCCTGGGGCAGGGCGATCTGCGAGGTCAAACGGGCGTTCTGGCCCGCGACCGCGGTCTGCAGCGAGTCGTAGACCTCGAAATGGATGTGCGGCCACCGGCCCGAGTAGCAGGCGGGGAAGATCGAGGTGAAGGTCACCTTGCCGTCGTCGCCCGCCACCTGCACGCCGCGCAGATAGTTCTGCTCGGTGATGCCGCTGCTGTAGAGCGAGTAGCTGCCATCCCGGTCGCAGTGCCACACGTACACTGCCATGCCCGCCCCGGCGGCGCCGTTCTTCGCCAAGTCGCGCAGCGTCAGCTCGAGTGTCATCGGGACGCCCTGCGCGACATCGGAATAAGAGCCGAACGAGGTCGTGATGTCACTGCGCACCACGCCGGATTCGATGAGGATGTTGGGTCCGTTCGATCCGTCGCCCGGGTACGGACCCGCGGTCTCCTGCGGGGCGGCGGTGGCGCCGCCGAATTGCGTGGCGGTGGCGGACGCCGTCGCAGTGGCCGTGGCCGCGGTGTCGTTCGAGCCCGACGCGCAACCGGCCGCGACCGCCGCCGCGCCCGCGGTCGCCCCGAGGAAGAACAGGGCGCGGCGGCGCGACACCATCACCTTCATGTCATGTGCGAGGCCGAGATCGTGCTCGTGCGCCTCGCCGCGTCGTTCGCCCACTGTGTGCCCTTTCGTTCGTCGACATCGTCCTCGGCGACGTTAGGAACGGGCGCTGCTGTCCGGCTGGGTTCACGCTGGAAGTTCGCTGTGCGGCTCAGCGCCTGCTGGCCCTGCGATAGCCGATGCTCGCGGGCACCGCGAACACGACGATCGCCCCGAGCGACCACACGGCGGTCAGGGTGAGCGGGCGGGCGAGCGGTCCCCCGTAGGCGAGCGCGCGCATGGCGTCGACTCCCACCGACATGGGCTGGTTGTGCACCACCGGCTGGATCCATTTCGGGAACGCGACCAGCGGCACGAAGCCGGTGCTGAAGAACATCATCAGTGAGGTGAGGATCGTGATGCTCTCCACCAGAGTCGATTTCGCGGTGAACACGGCGACCGAGGTGACGATGGTGGCGAATGCCACGCCGAAGAACGTCGGGAGGACCAGGAAGACGATCGTCGCCGCGACACCTTCGTGGAAGCGGAACCCGAGCACGAAGCCCACCAGCACGACGGAGACGGTGCACGCGAAGATGCGGCAGCCCTCGGCGAGCACCCGCGAGGCGAGTCCGGAGGCACGGTGCACGGGCAGCACCCAGAAGCGGGCCAGCAGGCCCGCATCACGTTCGCGGCCGAGCAGGACACCTCCAGCGACCGCACCGGAGAGCGCGCCGACCAGAGCGACCAAGGGCACCGAGCCGTACAGCGCGCTCTCGCCGGTGAACTTCCGGATCTGCCCGCCGATGACGGTGTTCAGCATGATCAGCAGCAGGCACGGGATGATCAGCGTCTCCAACAGCGTGACCGGGTTGCGCGCCCAGCGCAGCAGCAGTCGATGGGTCTGGATCAGCGTGTGCCGCACCAGTGCCGACCCCGATATCTCCGAGCCGGTGAGCAACTCGTCCGAGTGTTCGGTCAACAGTGCCATCACGCCCTCCTCGAGCTCAGTCGCATCGACAGCAGGACGGAGGTGGCCAGATAGCCCAGCGCCCAGACCAACGGCGGACCCATCAGCGACCAGGTCACCTCACCCGCGTTCGGTCCCTTGTCCCCGGCCAACGCCCGCAAGGCGATGGCCCACTGCGACACCGGCTGATTGCGCACGAACGGCTGCACCCATTCCGGGAACTGATCGGCAGGCGCGATGCCGGTGGACAGCATGCCCAGGATCAGCGGCGGCAACACCAGCGCCTGTGCCGTCGCCTCCGGGTTGTGCGACAAGGTGCCGATCACATCCCCGCCCCAGATCAGCGCGATCCCGACGAGCACCGAGAACAACACGAAGCCGACTGTGTGGGCGGGGCTGAGGTAGAAGCGGAACCCGATGACGTATCCGCAGATCAATCCGCTGATCAAGGCGATGATCAGGCGGAAGACGCTGCCGGCCAGGCGCGCGGTGACCGGGACCAGCGGGCCGATCGGCATCGAGCCGAAACGCCGGTTCAGCCCGGCCACCGAATCGGTGGCGGCGCGGAAGGCCGCCGAGACCGCGGTGAACGCGGCGGCCTGCAGGATGACCAGCGGCATCATGTACTGCGCGTAGCTGCTGAATCCCGTGCCGATGACGGTCATGATGGTCTTCAGCGGGATGAAGAAGCTGGCGGTGAACGTCACGGGCGCGAGCACCGAGGTGAGCACCTCGCCGGTTCGCATCGACGGTGCGATCAACCGGGTGGTCAGCACCCACCACTGCTGCGGCCGCAGCGGCGTCGCACGGGTCTGGCTGAGCCAGGTCGCCGCCGCCGTCACGACGCGGCCTCCCGCCGTGCGATCTCTTCCGTCGTCGCCAGATGCCCGGTCAGCTGGAGGAATACATCGTCGAGCGAGGGCCGACGCAGTGCGACGTCCACGAGATCGAAGCCCGCGCTGTCCAGCCTGCGCAGCGCCTCCAGCAGTGTCTTCGCACCGTCCGGGGCCGGTATGGCGATCCGATCGGAATCGGGACCGAGCGCGTCCCGATTCTCCTGCGGCAACAGGTGGCCCAGCGCGGCGGCGATGGCGGGCAGGTCCCGCAGATTCAGCGGCACCACCTCGCAGTAGCTGCCGCCGGTGCGCGCCTTCAACTCGTCGGCGGTGCCCTGGGCGATCACCACGCCGTGATCGATGACGATGATCCGGTCGCTGAGCGCGTCGGCCTCCTCCAGGTACTGGGTGGTGAGCAGGGTGGTGATGCCCGCCTTCTTGAAGCCGGCGACCAGATCCCACACCCCTTGCCTGCTGCGCGGATCCAGGCCGGTGGTCGGCTCGTCCAGGAACACCACGTCGGGCCGCACGACCAGACCGCAGGCGATGTCGATGCGCCTGCGCATGCCGCCGGAGTAGGTGCCGACCCGGCGGCCCGCCGCGCGTTCGAGGTCGAACTCGGCGAGCAGTTCGTCCGCGCGGGCGCGGGCGGTCCGCTTGCGCAGGCCCATCAGCCTGCCGAACATCACCAGGTTCTCGTAGCCGCTGAGCATGTCGTCCAGCGCGGCGTACTGGCCGGTCAGCATGATGCTGCGGCGGACAGCCGCGGGATCGGCCAGCACGTCGTACCCGGCGACCGTCGCCCGGCCGCGATCCGGCCGGACCAGCGTGGACAGCACGTTCACCATGGTGGTCTTGCCCGCGCCGTTCGGTCCCAGAATGCCGAGCACCTCGCCCGGCTCGGCCGCGAAGTCGACTCCGCGCAATGCCTTGACCGCGCCGAAGGATTTCTCGATCCCTTCGACGACGACTCCTTGGTCGGAATTCATCCTCGGCCTCCCAGATGTGCATCGAGCACGCGCGCGACGACCGGCAGCACGTGCGGCGCGGTCAGTTCGTCGTGGGTCGCCTCGATGTCGTGGTTGATGATCTCGCCGGTCACGTACGGCCCCCAGCCGTCCGGACCGAAGATGTCGGAGGTGTCGACGATCGCGCTGAAGTACACGATGTCGCCGTCGAACACCGGGCGGCGGTAACCGGTTCTGGTCCGCGCGGCGGCGTTGTAGGACGCGGCCATGCGCTCGAGCGTCGCGGCGTCGATCAGCGACACGCCGAGCCGTTCGCGGATCAGATCGGCCGCCTGCTGCGCGGTCGCGTCCGCGGGGACGTCGTGGATGCCGAACACCGCGCCGAAGGTGTTCACGAACGAGCCCGCGGTGAGCCGTTCGATACTGTCGCCGTCGATGTCGGCGGTGTCGGCGTCCAGCAGCGCGACCACGCCCACCTCGGCGCCTTCGGCCTTCAGCTTCGCCGCCGCCGCGTGGGCGATGAGGCCGCCGAACGACCAGCCGAGCAGGTGGTACGGCCCCTCGGGTTGCAGGGCCCGGATCTCCCGCACGTACCGCTCGGCGAACTCGTCGATGGAGCGCGCGGGCGGTTCGTGGCCGCCGAGGTCGGGCGCTTGCAGCCCGTAGATCGGGCGGCCGGGTGCGAGCGCGTCGGCGAATCCCAGGTAGGTCCAGGACATCCCGGACGACGGGTGGATGCAGAACAGCGCGGGTTGCTCGCCCCCGAGCCGGATCGGCAGCACCACGTCCAGCCCGAGGCCGCCCGCCGCGGGCACGGCCGGAGACGCCGTGGCCGCCGCTTCTTCCTCGGCGGCGGTCCGCGCCGCCGGGGTATGGGCGAACCGGGCCGCGGCGCTCAGGGCGTCGATCCACAGATCGGCCAGTTCGGCGACCTCGTCCTGGTCGAGCAGCGTGGACGGGAAGCCGAAGCTCGCCCGCAACCGGTCGCCGATCACGACCGCGTTCACGTCGATCGCCGATTGCAGCGGCACGCCGGGGTCTTCGGCGACGTGCACGTCGCCCAGTTCGTCGGTCGGCAGCCAGCCCAGGCCCTCGAGTCCGGCCGGGATGTCCCCGGTGGAGTAGCGGCCCAGGTAGTTGAAGCCGACCCGGCCCGGCAGCCGCCGCGGCAACTGGCGCGCGGTCTCGGCGTTGAGATAGCGCAGCAGGCCGAAGCCGATGCCCTTGTCGGGCACCGCGAGCAACTGGTGCTTCACGGCGCGGATCGCGGCGCCCAACGCGGGTCCACCGGCCAGCGCGTCGTCGATGTCGATCTGTGCCAGATCGAGGCGCACCGGGTAGATGCTGGTGAACCAGCCGACGGTGCGGGACAGATCGGCGCCGGGCACCACTTCTTCCTGACGGCCGTGACCTTCCAGGCGCAGCAGCGCCGACGGGTCACCGGCGCGCCAGCGCACCAGGGCCAGCGCCAAGGTGGCCAGCAGCGTGTCGTTGACGCTGCCCTGGAACAAGCCGGGCAGGGTGGTGAGCAGCGCGGTGGTGACCTCGGCGGACACCTCTCGCTCGACCATGCGCAGCGTGCCGGTCCGGTCGACGGCGGGATCGAGTTCCCGGCCGCCGATCAGCGGATCGGGTCCGGCGAGCACGTCGTGCCAGTACGCCAATTCGGCGACCCGCTGTTCGGAGTGCGCCTCCTCGGTCAGCGCGTGGGCCCACCGGCGCATCGAGGTTCCGGTCTCCGCCAGCACCGGGGTGGCGCCCGCCGACACCTGGGCCCACGCGGCCACCAGGTCCGGGATCAGGATGCGCCAGGACACCCCGTCGATCACCAAGTGGTGCGCCAGCACGATCAACCGGCCCGATCGGGTGCGCGAGCCCGCGTCGCCGACCGGGTCGAGCCAGATGAATTGCAGCACCGTGCCGTTGGCCGGGTCGAGCCGGTCGGCGGCGGCGTCCAGCTCCGTCATGGCGAACTCGTGCAGTTCGATCGGGTCGACGGAGGTGAACTCGACGCGGTGCACCAGCGCGTCCACGTCGACCGATCCGGGGGAGCCGACCAGTATGCGCGGGCCGTCCGCGCCGTCGGTCACCAGCCGGGCGCGCAGCATGTCGTGCCGGTCCACCGCGGCGGCGAGCACGGTGACGATCTGGGACCGCTCGATGCCGACCGGTAGCTCCAGGACCGCCGTCTGGGCGAAGCGGTCGTGGTTTCCGCCGCGCTCCAGCATGTAGTGCGCGATCGGCGTGAGCGGCAGTTCGCCGACGCCGCCGCCGGGCAGCTCATCCAACGTCACCGCGGCGCCCGCCGCGTCGACGGCCGCGGCCAGCGCCGCCACCGTGCGGTGCTCGAACACCTGCAGCGGGGTGCAGGTGATGCCCTGCTGCTTGGCGCGCGACACCAGCTGGATCGCCAGGATGCTGTCGCCGCCCAGCGCGAAGAAAGAGTCGTCGGCGCCCACCCGCGCCACCCCCAGCAACTCGCCGAAGATCGCGGCCAGCTGCTGTTCGGTCGGCGTTTCGGGCGCGCGGTACTCGGTGCGGTCGGCGCGGAACTCCGGCGCGGGCAGCGCCTTGCGGTCCAGCTTGCCGACCGCGTTGAGCGGGATCTCGTCCAGCACGACGAACGCCGAGGGCACCATATAGCCGGGCAGGATGTCGGCGGCGAAGGCGCGCACCTTCGCCACGTCCAGCTCGGAGCCGGGCGTGCGGACCAGGTAGGCGGCCAGCGCGGTGGCCCCGGTGGGGCCGGGTACGCCGAGCGTCACCGCGAAGTCCACGCCGTCGGCGCGGCCGAGCACCGCGTCGATCTCGCCCAGCTCGATCCGCTGTCCGCGCACTTTGACCTGGAAGTCGGTGCGGCCCAGGTACTCCAGTTCGGGTCCGGAGTCGCCGCGGATCCAGCGCACCAGATCGCCGGTGCGATACATCCGTTCACCCGCCGTGCCGAAGGGACCGGCGACGAAGCGGGCAGCGGTCAGACTCGGCCGCGCGTGGTACCCGCGCGCCAGCGACGGCCCGGCGAGATACAGCTCGCCCGCCACGCCGAACGGGACCGGGCGCAACCGGTCGTCGAGGACCAGCACCTGCGCGCCCTGCACCGGCGTGCCGATGGTTACCGGGGCGCCCACCGCCAGCGGCGCCGAACCTGTTGCCCAGATGGTCGATTCGGTGGGGCCGTACAGGTTGACCATGGTGCGTCCGGTGGCCCAGCGCTCGACCAGTTCCGCGCCGACCGCCTCGCCTGCCACCGCGAGCACCCGGACGCTGGTCACCTCGGCGGGGTCGAGGGTGGCCAGCGCGGATGGCGTGATCACCATGTGGCTGACCTGTTCGGTGTCGATCAGCTCCGTCAGCGCGCCGCCGCCGAACACCTCCGGCGGTGCCACCACCGACGCGCCGCCGGAGCCGAACGCCATGATCGCCTCGAACACCGACGCGTCGAAACTCGGTGACGCCACCTGCAGCACCCGGGAGTGCTCGTCCAATCCGAGCGAAACTCGTTGCGCCGCAACGAGATCGGCAATACCGCGATGGGATACCGAGACGCCCTTCGGCGTGCCGGTCGAGCCGGAGGTGTAGATCATCCACGCCGCGTTGTCCGGCCGGATGGGGCCCGGCAGCTCACGCTCGCCCAGCGGTCGGCTGCTCGCGGCGCTCCACCGCTCGACGAGCGCGAGGTCGTCGAGCACCAGCCAGTTCGTGCTGTCGGGCAGCATGGGCCGGAACACGGCGAGGGTCAGCCCGAGCGTCGCGCCGGAGTCGGTGAGCATGTGATCGATGCGCTCGACCGGGTGCTTCGGATCGACCGGAAGGAACGCCGCCCCCGCTTTCGCCGCGGCCCACATGCCGATGAGCAGTTCCGGCGAACGCGGCAGCCCCAGCGCGACCACGGTTTCCGGACCGCCGCCCGACTCGAGCAACACTCGGGCCAGGCGATTGGCGTGCGCGTCGATCTCGGCATAGGTGGTGGTCTGCCCGTCGGACACCAAGGCGATGCGGTCCGGGTACCGCCGCACGGTCTCGGCCAGCAGGTCCGGCAGGATCGTGGTCGCCGCCGCGGCGGGGCCACGCACGGGTACCAACGTCGCCCGTTCGGTGTCGTCGAGAATGTCGATATCGGCGATGCGTACCTCGGGCCGCGCCAGCACCGCAGCGAGCACGCGCCGCCACCGGGTGGCGAACGCGGACACCGTCGCCTCGTCGAACAGATCCGTGGCGTAGGTCAGCACGGCCTCGATGCCCGCCGGACCGCCTGCGGAGAAGCGCTCGCGCAGATCCAAGGTCAGGTCGAACTGGGAGGCGTCGCGCTCGAAGTCCTCCACCTCGAACCGCAGGCCGGGCAGTTCCAGCACGGGTTCGACGAAGTTCTGCAGCGACAGCGAGACCTGGAACAGCGGGTGGTGCGCGGTCGAGCGAGCCGGATCCAGCACCTGGACCAGCCGCTCGAACGGCACGTCCGCGTTGGCGAAGGCGTCCAGGTCCGTGGACCGGACGGTGTCCAGGAACGCGGCGAAGCCCGCGCCCGGATCGACCGGGGTGCGCAGTGCCAGGGTGTTGACGAACATGCCGACGAGCTGGTCAAGCGCTTCCTCGCCGCGTCCGGCGACCGGGGTGCCGATCAGCACGTCGTCGGTGGTGGCGAGGCGCGCGAGCAGCACCGCGAGCGCCGCGTGCACGACCATGAACGGGCTGACGTGGTGCGCGGTGGCGAAATCCACCAGCGCTCGGTGCGTCTCGGCGTCGACGGTGAAGCCGAAGTCGGCGCTGTGCATGGTCTGCACCGCGGGGCGTGGCCGATCGGAGGGCAGTTCCAGCACGTCGGGCGCGCCGGCCAGGGTCGCGCGCCAGAACTCGATCTGCCGCGCCGCCAACGATTCCGGATTCGTTTCGTCGCCGAGCACCTCGCGATGCCACAGCGCGAAATCGGCGTACTGCACCGGCAGCGGGACACGGACGGCGTGCCCGCCCGCGGACCGTTCGGAGTAGGCGGCGACCAGGTCGGCGGCCAGCGGCGCCATCGACGCGCCGTCGGCGCTGATGTGGTGCACCACCAGCACGACGACGTGCACCGGCGGCGTGGCGGCGGCGACCTCGGCGGAACTCGCGGTGTAACTCGATGAGACCGGTGCGGTCGCGCTGACGGGCCCGGACGAGATCGGCGCTTCGCCGGTGGAAGGGGCCGACGACACCGGTCCCGCACTCACGGAGGGCTCGACGTCGCCGTGGATCCGGAACAGGCCGACCCGCAGCGGCGGCTGGGTGGCGAGATCGAAGCCGGTTCCCGCCAATTCGGCGATCCGTTCCCGCAGTTCCGCGCCGTCCTCGGTGTCGGTCACCGGCATCGCTGGCACGGCCACGTCGGCGTCGACCACGACTTGACGCGGCCCTTCCGCGTCGGCGGGGTAGAGCGTGCGCAGGCTCTCGTGCCGGTCCACCACGTCGACGAGCGCCGCGCGCAGCGCATGGACGTCCAGCTCTCCGGTGAGCCGCAGTGCCACCGCGATGTTGTAGGCGGCGGAAGCCGGATCCATCCGATTGAGCACCCACATGCGCTGTTGTGCGGGAGACAGCGGAACCCGGTCCGGCCGGATGCGGGGCGCGAGGCCGAACCCGCCCGGCGCGGCGCCGGTGGCGGGCACCACCCGGGCCGACAGCTGGGCCACGGTCGGCGCGTCGAACAGATCACGCAGCGCGATCCGCGAGCCGAGCGCCGCGTTCACTCGCGCCACCACCTTGGTCGCGCTCAGCGAGTTGCCGCCGAGTTCGAAGAACGACTGGTCGACGCCGACGCGCTCCCGTTCGAGCACCTCACCGAACACGGCGGCCACCGCTTCCTCGACCGGGCCGCGGGGTGCGAGGTAGGGCCGGTGGCTGTCGGAGAAGTCCGGCACCGGAAGGGCTTTGCGATCCAGCTTGCCGACCGGGGTGAGCGGGATAGTCTCCAGCACGACGAGGTAACCGGGCACCATGTAGCCGGGCAGTTCGGCGGCCACCTGCGCGCGCAGCCGCTCGACGTCGAGCCGCGCGCCTTCGATGGGCAGCACGTAGGAGACCAGCACGGTCGTCCCGGCGGGGCCGGTGCGCCCGATGGTCACCGCGTATTCGACCTCGTCGTCGCGGGAGAGCACCGCGTCGATCTCGCCCAGCTCGATCCGCAGGCCGCGGATCTTCACCTGGAAATCGCTGCGGCCCAGGTACTCCAGCTCGGGACCGGCACCGTTGTCGACCCAGCGCACCATGTCGCCGGTGCGGTACATCCGCTCGCCGGGTTCGCCGAAGGGGTCGGCGACGAACCTGCTCGCGGTCATCTCGAACCGGTTGAAATAGCCGCGCGCGAGCGCGGGACCCGCGAGGTACAGCTCACCGGGCACTCCCATCGGCACGGGACGCAGCCAGGCGTCCAGCACCACGGTGTCCGCGCCGCGGATGGGGCCGCCGATCGTGATCGGCTCGCCGCTGACGAGTTCGCCCGGCCCGGTCGCCCAGATGCTGAACTCGGTGGGGCCGTACAGGTTCACCATCCGCCTGCCCGGCGCCCACCGCTCGATCAGCTCCGGCGTCGCCGCTTCGCCCGCGACCGCGAGGACGCGCAAGTGTTCCAGCCCGGCGGGTTCCATGGTGGCCAGCGCCGACGGCGTGATCACGGCGTGGGTGACGCGCTGGGTGCGCAGCAGCGTCTCCAGTTCCGTCCCGCCGTAGACATCCGGCGGCGACACCACCAGCCTGCCACCCGCGCCGTGCGCGATGAGCAGTTCGAACACCGAGGCGTCGAAACTCGGCGAGGCCACTTGCAGCGCGCTGGTGGTGTGGTCGAGCGCGAGCGTCTCCCGTTGCGCGGTCACCAGATTCGCGATGCCGCGGTGGCTGAGCAGCACGGCCTTGGGCTTGCCGGTGGAGCCGGAGGTGTAGATCAGGTACGCCGTCTGATCGAGGTCGATCGGCCCGCCGCGCTCCTCGTCGGTGATCGGCGCTTCGGACACCGTCATCACCCGGCGGATGGTGTTCAGGTCGTCGAGCAGCAGCCAGTCGATCGTGCCGGGAAGCGTCTCGCCGGTCGCGGTGACCGTCACGCCGATCGGGGCCTTGGAGTCGGTGAGCATGTGCTCGATGCGTTCCACCGGGTAGTTCGGGTCCAGCGGAGCGAACGCCGCGCCGGTCTTGGCCAGCGCCCACACGGCGACCACCGACTCCAGCGAACGGGTGAGCGCCAGCACGACGAACACCTCCCGCCCGACGCCGCGGCGCAGCAGTACCCGGGCGAAGCGGTTGGACCAGGCGTCGAGTTCGGCGTAGGACATGGTGAGTTCGCCCGCGGTGATCGCGATCGCGTCCGGATCGATGCGCGCGCCCGCGGTGAGCAGCTCGGGCAGCGTGGCAGGCGGCACGGACTCCGGGCCGCGTACCGGCGCCAGCGCGGCGCGCTCGGCGTCGTCGCAGTATTGCAACTGGGAGACCAGCGCGTGCGGGTTGTCCGCGAGCTGGGTCAGCAGCCGGACGAAGCGATCCAGCAGCGGCCGGGCCTCCTCCGCCGGAAGCTGGTCGGCCATGTACTTCAGCGTGACCCGCAGCGTGTCCCGGCCGTCGTCGCCGCGCAGCGGGATCACCATGAGGTTCAGCGGGTACGGCGTCGCGTCGGTGCCCTCCACGTCGAGCACCCGCATGCCCGCGATGTCCAGCGCCTGCGACAGCGCTTCGCGGTCGATGGGATAGGACTCGAATACGGTCAGCGTGTCGAACAATTCGGCGAGGCCGACCGCCTGGTGGATGGCGGCCAATCCGACGTGCTGATGGTCCATCAGCCGCGCCTGCTCGGCCTGCACGCGCGCGAGCAGGTCGGCGACCTTTTCCGCCGGATCCAGCCGCACCCGCACCGGCAGCGTGTTGATGAACAGGCCGACCATCTCCTCGACCCCGGCCAGCTCCGGCGGCCGTCCCGAGACCGTGCCGCCGAACACCACGTCGGTGCGTCCGGTGAGCATGGCCAGCAGCATCGCCCACGCGGCCTGCACCAGGGTGTTCACCGTCGCGCCCGCTTCCCGGCCCGTGGCCTCCAGCCCGGCGACGGTGTCGCGGGACAGGTCGACGGAGGTCATGCCGGTTTCGGTCGATTCGATCCCGGCGAGGGTGGGCACCGCGCGGGTCGGCGTGTCGACACCGGCCAGCGACTCGGTCCATGCGGCGAGGGATTCCGCGTCGTCCTTGGTCTCCAGCCAGGTCAGGAACTCGCGATAGGAATGCGCGGGCGGCAGGGCCGCGGCGTCACCATCGGTGACGTAGAGGGTGAGCAGTTCGCGTACCAGCAGCGGCGTCGACCAGCCGTCCAGCACCAGGTGGTGGTTGGTCAGCACGAAACGGTAGGTGTCCGGGGCGATCCGGATGAGCGTGCAGCGCAGCAGCGGGGGCCGGGTGAGCTCGAACCGGGTGCGGGCGTCCACCGCGATCAACCGGTCGACTTCCCCGGCGCGCTCGGTCTCGTCGGCGATACCGCTGAGATCCGCTTCCCGCCAGTCGATCTCGGCGTCGGCCAGGACGAGCTGGCGCGGGCCGTCCTCGGTCTCGACGAAGGCGACGCGCAGGTTCTCGTGGCGGGTCACCAAAGCCTGTGCGGCGCGGCGCAACCGGGCCGCGTCGACGGTGCCTGCCAAGGTGAGCAGCGACTGCACCGTGTAGCCGTCGGCGGTGTCGGAATCGTAGAGCGCGTGGAAGAGCAGGCCGTACTGCAGTGGCGAGAGCGGCCACACGTCGGCGAGGTTCGGGTAGGCGCGCTCCCAGTCGTCGATCTGCGCCTGTGTGACGGTGACCAGATCGAAGTCCGACGGTGTGCGTCCGCCCGCGCTCGCGGACGCGACGTGCCGAGCCAGCGCGCCGAGCGCCTGCTCCCACAGCGCGGCGAGTTCGCCGAGATCCGCCTCCTCGAAAAGCCGTCCGGCGTAGGCCCAGGTCACCTCGAGTCCGGCATCGGTGAGCACGGCGTTGATGTCGACCGCGGCGGCCAGCGGCGCGCGGTCGTCCTGGGTCGCGGCGAACCGGCGCGGCAGCCACGGTTCCGCGTCGCCGCCGGTGGACGCGCGCCCGAGGTAGTTGAAGCTGATCTGCGGGGTGGGCGCGTCCGCGAGCGCCGCCGCGGTGCTCGGGACCAGGTAGCGGAGCATCCCGAATCCGATGCCTTTGTCCGGCAGCGCGCGCAGCTGTTCCTTGGTCGCCTTGATCGCGGCGCCTGCCGCGGCCCCGCCCGCGAACGCGTCCGCCACGTCGATGCCGGTCAGATCGACCGCGACGGGGTAGACGCTGGTGAACCAGCCCACCGTGCGCGCCACGTCGGCGCCCGGCAGGACGGTTTCCGCGCGGCCGTGGCCCTCCAGCGTGAACAGCGTGGAGCTGCGCTCGCGCCACCGTGCCACCGCCAGCGCGAGGGCTGCCAGCAGCACGTCGTCGGCCCCGCAGTGGAAACGATCCGGCGCGGTGGTGAGCACGGACTGCGCGATGTCCGGCGGTACGACGGTCGCCAGGTGCGCCATGGAGCCCACCACATCGACGGCCGGGTCCATCGGCGCCGAGCCGAGCGCGGGGTCGGGTGTCGCCAGGACGCGTTGCCACAACGGCAGTTCGCCGGTGCGCGAGGCCGCGTGCTCGCGCTGGCCGTGCGCCCAGCGCCGGAACGAGGTGCCGACCGGAGCGAGCTCGGCGCCCAGCGCGGCGGTGGCGAGGTCCGGCAGCAGGATCCGCCAGGAAACGCCGTCGGTGACGAGGTGGTGCAGCACCAGCCACAGCAGCGGCGCGGCGTCGGCACGCTCGATCCACACGAATCGCGCGACCACGCCGGCCTCCGGGTCGAGCAGGTCGGCGGCGCGCTGCAACGCACGCTCGCAGGTCGCGTCGAGATCGGCGTCCGCGGGCACGATTTCCAGCAGGGCGCCCGCGTTCACCGCACCGGGCTCGGCGACCACCCAGTTCCAGCCGTCGCCGGTGCGGCGCAGCGTCGAACGCAGCAGGTCGTGCCGGTCGAACAGCGCTGCGAGCGCGGCGACGAGATCCGTGCGTTCCATGCCCGACGGCAACTCGATCAGCACCGCTTGGGCGAACCGCCGCCAGGTGTCACCGGTCTCGAGCATCGCGCGCACGATCGGCGTCAGCTCAACGTCGCCGACTCCGCCGCCGGGCAACTCGTGCACCACTCCGGTCGGCACATCGGTGGCCACCGCGGCCAGCGCGGCGACGGTCTTGCGCTCGAAGACATCCCGTGCGCCGAACCCGAGCCCGGCCGCCTTCGCCCGCGACACCAGCTGGATCGAGACGATGCTGTCGCCGCCGAGCGCGAAGAAACTCTCGTCCACTCCCACCGATTCCAGGCCGAGCACCTCCGCGAACAGCGCGGCGAGCGTCTCCTCGCGCAGTGTGGACGGCGGCCTGCTCGCGGTGGTGCGCGCGCCGAATTCCGGTGCGGGCAGCGCCTTGCGGTCCACCTTGCCGAGCGGCGTGAGTGGAAGACGGTCGAGCACCATGATCACGGCGGGCACCATGTAGGCCGGAAGCGACTCTCCTACCGCGGCTTTCAGCGCCTCGGGGTGGATCTGCGCACCCGGCTCCGGCAGCACGTACGACACGAGCGCGGTGGCGCCCGAACCGGTTTCGACACCGAGGGTGAGTGCGAAGTCGACGTCGGGCTGCCGCTGCAAGGCGGCATCGATCTCGCCGAGCTCGATGCGGAAGCCGCGCACCTTCACCTGGAAGTCGCTGCGTCCCTGGTACTCCAGTTCGACGCGGCCGTCGTTGTGCACCCAGCGCACGAGATCGCCGGTGCGGTACATCCGCTCGCCCGTGCCGTACGGGTCGGCGACGAAACGGTCGGCGGTCAGCCCGTTGCGCCGGTGGTAACCGCGCGCGACGCCGGGACCGGCGAGGTAGAGCTCGCCGACGGTGCCCGGCGGCAGCGGACGCAGCCACGGATCGAGGACCACCGCCGACACGTCGCGGGCCAGACTGCCGATGGTGACCGGACCGTCCGGCGTCAGCGGGGCGCTGAGGGTGACGGTGATGGTGGTCTCGGTGGGCCCATAGCCGTTCAACAGGGTCCGGCCCGCCCATTTGGTCACCAGCTCGGGCGGGCAGGCGTCGCCGCCCACGATCACGGTGCGCAGCTCGGGCAGGCTCGCCGGGTCCAGCGAACCCACGACGGCCGGGGTCACGTTGAGGTGGGTGACGCGGTGGGCGCGCAGTACCTGGGCCAGCTCCTCGCCCGCGTACGCCGACGGCGGCACCACGGCCAGCGTCGCGCCCGTGGCCAGGGTGACCAGGATCTCCTCGACCGAGATGTCGAAACTCGGCGACACGGCGTGGGCGACGACGGACTCGGCGTCGATGCCGAACCCGGCGCCGGAGCTCGCCACCAGGTTGGCCAGCCCTCGGTGCGGGACGAGCACGCCTTTCGGGAGCCCGGTGGAACCGGAGGTGTAGATGATGTACGCGGCCTGGTCAGGGTGTGTCGCCGCGGTGCGGTCGGCGTCGGTCAGCGGCGCGGCATCCTGCTCGGCCATCGCCCGTTCGGTGCCCTCGTCGTCGAGCGACAGCCAGGACACCCGGCGCGGCAACGACTTTCGCGCGGCCGCCGTCGTGATGCCCGCGACGACGCCGCTGTCGCCGACCATGTGCTCGATCCGGTCGGCGGGGTAGGTCGGGTCGATCGGCACGAACGCCGCGCCGGTCTTGGCCACCGCGATCGTCGCCAGCACCGACCCGATGGACCGCGGGACGGAGATCGCCACGGTGCGCTCGGGCCCGGCGCCCGCGGCGATCAGCACCCGGGCCAGCCGGTTGGTGTAGTCGTCGACCTGACGGTAGGTCAGCGCGGTCTCGCCCTCCACCAGCGCGGTCGCCAGCGGATCGCGGGCCGCGCCTTCGGCGAGGAGGGCGGGCAGCGTCCGCGCCGCGACGCCAGCGGGCCCCCGGGCGGGTGCGAAGGCGGTGCGCTCGTCGTCCGACAGCACCGGCACACTCGCCAGCGGCGCGTCCGGCCCGGCGGCCAGGAAACGGTGCAGGAATGACAGGAAGCGGCGGTGCTGCCCGGTCAGCTCGGCCTCGGTGTAGAGGTTGCCGTTGGCCTGGAAGTCGATGTGCGTGCTCTCGCCGCCGACGCCCGGATACAGGTTGACGAACAGGTCGTCGATCAACCCGGAGGTCAGCACGTGCAGCCGCCCGGTCACCGGGCCGAGCTGGATTCTGGTGTCGACCATCATCAGGTTCACCGACGGGCCGAACGACCCGGCCTCGTCCATCGGCCAGCCCAGATCGCGGAAGATGTCCTCCTGCCGGTAGCGCTGGCGCCGCAGCGCCCCGGTCAGCTCGCCCTGGGCCGCCCGGATCACCTCGCCGACGGTCGTGGCGGGCGTCAGCCGCAGCCGCAGCGGGACCACGTTGGCGATCATGCCGCCGGAACGCCGCAGCGTCGCGGTGGTGCGCGCGGACACCGGCAGGCTCAGCACGACTTCCGGCGCGCCGGTCATCGCGGACAGATACGCGCCGAAGGCGGCGACCACGGTCGGCGCGACACCGGAGGACACCTGCTCGGCGACGGCGTCCAGCAGGGTGCCGGTGTCGGCGGGCAGCGCGCCGGTGACCCGCCGCGGATGCCCGTCCACGCCCGCGGTGCGGCCGGCCAGGCTCACCGGATCGGCCATGCCGTCCAGATGCGCCTGCCAGTGCTCCCGGTCCGCGCCGAACCGCTCGGAACTGCGGTAGGCCAGATCGGCCTCGACGATCTTGCGCAGGTCCTCGGCCTTCGCGGGCGACGCTTCGCGGCCCTCGACGGCGGCGTTGTACAGCTCTCCGGTGCGCTGCACCATGGTCAGCGCGCCCATGCCGTCGAGCACGATGTGGTGGATGCGCGAGTACCAGAACCAGCGGTCCGCGCCGACGCGCAGCATGGCGATGCGCACCAGCCGGTCGCGGGTCAGCTCCAGCGGGGCCTCGTACTCCGCGCGCATCCACGCGTGCGCGGCCGCCTCGGGATCGGGTTCGGAACGGAAGTCCAGCGTTTCCAGACTGTCGTCGAGCGTGGGGTCGACGAATTGGAACGGATGTCCCTCCACCTCGACCAGGCGCAGGTAGCCGGTGCCGAACTCGCGCCCGGCCTGCCGCGCCGACCGCGCGAGCAGGTCGAGGTCGATCGGACCGTTCAGTTCGACGTACTGGGCGATCGAGATCGGAGTATCACCGGCGACGTGCTGGGCGAACCAGATGCCGCGCTGTGCCGCCGATAGGGCGAAAGCCCCATCGGGAAGAACTGTGTCGGAATCTTTCGCCGAAAGGGAAGGCTGTTGCATGACGTGTCCTACGTTCTGACCGCGATCCGGCCGATCGGCAGTGACCGCCCGTAGCCACCGCGGTAGCGGTAGTACCTGCCGCCGCACAGCACGCGGCAACTCAATTCTGAACCGGCGCGGTCGACGCTGCGGGGGTATTGGGCACACTGCGCGACCCGAACATCGCTGTTCGGGTCGCGGGGGAGGGGTTGTGTCCGGTCAGGCGGCTTTCGGGAGAAGATCCAGGTCGGCCGCGCCCAGCGGGGCGGCGGAGCTGGTCAGGTAGCGCTGCAGAGTGGAGCGCTCGTCCAGCACCAGCCAGGTGATCGCTTCCGCGGACTCGGGCTGCTGGTCCTTGGTGGTGACGCCCACCGAGGTGCCGAGCGCGTAGGAGCCGTCGTCGGTCACCGGCACGGCGATGGCGCCGATCTTGGTGGCGGCCCGCTCGGCCACGACGGACTCGATCGCCTGGTCGATCGCGACGGCGATCCGGGTGCCGGGTCCGGCGCCGAGGCGCAGCAGCAGCCGGGCCAGGCGATTGGACCAGCGGTCCAGCTCGGCGTAGGTCAGGTCGCAACCGGCGGTGGAGGCCACGACCGCGTGCGGATCCACCTCGGCGACGGGCTGTGCCACCGGCAGGGAGTACAGGTTGTCGGCGAGCGAATCGGTCAGCGTGTGCATGTCGTGTCCTCGGGGTCGATTGAGAGGTTCTCGGCGTACCTCTGAATCTCGTCCTCGAGCGGACTTTTCGACAGCAACCCCAGCGCTGGTCCGCGCACTCCAAGGGTGCGGGAAACCTCACCCAAGGGGTGGGCGGTCAGTCGGTCACGTAACCGTTGAGCGTGTTGCGCAGGTCGGTGAGCAGGGCGCGGGCGGCGGTGAGGCCGTCGCCGTGCCAGACGCTGTCTTCCACGGCGAACACCCGGCGATCGGTGGCGGCGCCGAGTACCTTCCACTCGTCGGTGCGCAGCACCGCTTCACCGTGTTTCTTGCCCTCCTGGCCCGCGAGGATCACGTAGATCAGGTCGCCCTCCGCCTTGGTGGCGAACTCGCTCTCGCGCACGTCGAACGAGGCGCCGCGCTGCGCGGCAGGACGCTGCACGCCCGCGTCGGCGAGCACCTGGCCGGAGAAGCTGTCACCGCCCTGTACCCGCTGGGCGTCGGCGGTGAACCGGAGGATCGATGCCTGGGTCTGGCCCGCCGCCAGCGTGGTGCCGGTGTCGCGCGCCTCGGTGCGGTAGTTCTGCAGTGCGGTCTCCGCCGCGTCGCGCCGTCCCATGCCTGCCGCGAACGCAGCGAACTCGGCTTGCCAGCTGTTGTTCGAACCGACAAGCACGGTCGGTGCGATGGCTTGCAACGCGCTGAAACTCGCTGTGCCGGTGGGGTTCTCGCCCAGAATCAGATCGGGATGCAGGGCTGCGATCCGGGCCGGGTCCGGCTGCGCGGCGGTGCCTACGCCGGGGATCTTCAGCACGCCGGTGCCCAGATAGGCCGGTTGCGGGCTCGGGCCGTCGAGGGTCACCGTCCCCACGACCCGCTCCCACAGGCCGACCGCGCAGACGGCGTCCAACGCGGAGGTGCTGAGCACGACGATGCGCTGCGGGTCGGCGGGGACCTCGGACACGCCCGCCGCATGGGTGACGCTGCGGGTGTCCCCGCCCGCCGGGTCGGGCGCGCTCGGCAGCGCGCACGCCTTGGTGGTGTCGCGCTCCAGCCCCACCACACCCGCGCCCGCGATGTTGGTGGTGGTGCGCACGATGGAGGCGGAGTCGTCGGTGGCGCCGCCGCAGCCCGCGAGCACGAGCGCGGCACACCCGGCCACGACCGCCCGGAACCGATGACCGGCCGCGCCGTTCCGATGACGAATCGCGCGAATTCGGGTGCGTACCTGCATCACGTCGCTCACCGGCATGCGAGTGAGGGTACATGTCGGCGGTGGCGGGTCCCTGGCAGAGGTCGCGGCGGTTGGCGGCAGGCGTGCTGGTGCAACGGGATCCGCTGTTTCGGCGGCTTCGATCGTGCTTTCCGGATGCCGACCGTTATGTTACTGTCTCGGCAAGGTCGCGAACGGGGAGTTGCGCGACATCGCAAGGGGGAATCATGAGATTGTATTTCGGTCGGTTCGCGCTGTTCTTGTTCATGGTCGTCTGTACATTCGCTGCGGGCGCGACGGCATCCGCGACGCCTCCGCCGGGGTCGAATTTCGACTATCAGAAATTCGCGGCCGATATGGCGGCTTGTGATGCGGACGGTAGCACGATGAACGAGAACCAGGTCCTGTACGGCGCCGTTCATCCGAACGGATCCAAAATGCAGTTCCGATGCTACGCGTTGCGCCACATGGTCGACGGTGGGCACGATCCGTTCGTCAACCCGAAGGCCTTTCTGGACTGCATGGATCGTTTGGTGAGCTTCGGATTTCCCCGGGATGGGAACAAGCCGGGTCATAAACAGCATATTTTGCAGTACAACGGCACCAGCAGTCGAGCGAAGCTCGCCTACGACACGAACCGCGGCAACGACATCCTGACTGTCTATACTGAGCCGCGGGACAACGAGTGGCTCGCCTGCGCGACCATGTAATTCACTCGAACGGGGGTGCTGAACGCAGATGGGCATACGCCGACGTGAGCTGGTCGCCGCTGCCAGGCGTGATGAGGACGAGATCGAGGAACCGCTGGCGCGTTTGCGGATACACCTCACGGAGATGGTCCGTTTCTGTGGGCGGGTATACTGCGGCGAATCCTCCAGCCACGCTCTAGCGGTCCATGCCATTCGTGCACGCGACGCCATAGGGTTTGTCGATTCGATGGAGGCATTGACCGAGTTCGATCGCCTGCGGCTGGCGGCGTTGGAAAGCGTTTCCGGTGAGATCGAAGGTTTGGACGCCGATACTGTCGACTTGGCGAACGCGGACCGATTGGCAGACGGGGTCACGCGGTTCTTCCGGCAGAAAAAAGTGACGGAACGCGCGATGGCAGGGATTTTCCTGATCTGTCTGAACGAGGCGTACGCTGTCGCCGGAGGATATCGGGATCCCTATCTCGGGGCGAGGAACATCGCCGAGATGAGGTTGTTCACCGATTCCGAAGACGAGCCGTTCGTCGCGTCGTGCGACGAATTGGCGGCCCGATTCGAAGAATCCGCCGGCGACAACCCGGAAGTGGTCGCGCGGATCGAGGACGTCATGGCGGCGTACACGCGCGCGAATCCGGTGTGAGCGTGCCGTACGCCGAGGCGACAAGCGGCCCGTCCGAAAATGTTCGCCGGTCCAGGAACTCTTCGTGCGGGCCCGCCGGGCTCAAAGCCGATTGCCCCCGATGCTGAAGCGGGCGCCGGTGGCGTCGGTAACCGCGGCCATCCGGCCGTAGGGCGTGTCCTGGGGCGGCGAGAGCACCGTCCCGCCCAGTTCGGTGAGCCGCTCGACGGTCTTGTCCACGTCGTCGGCGCCGAAGTAGACGATCCAGCCCGCGGGTGCGCCCTCGGGCAGGAAGGCCGACGCGTCCATGACGCCGCCGAGCATCGGGCTCTCGGCGTGGATGGTGGAGTAGCGGAACTCCGGGGCGTCGGAGACGGTGAAGACGTCCGACCAGCCGAAGACCTCCCGGTAGAAGGTCAACGAGGCGTCGTAGGCGCGGGTGTGCAGCTCGAACCAGGACGGCGCGCCCGCGTGCTCACGCCACTGCCCGCCGGAGACCAGACCCATGGTCTCGAAGCCGGGGAACGTCCCGGTCTGCCAGATGCCGACGCCCGCACCCCCGACGTCGCCGAGCACGGCCATCGTGCCCAGCTCGCCCACCGCCATGGGCGGCACGACCAGCGACGCCCCCGCCGCCGTCGCCGCGTCGGCGGTGGCCTGTGCGCCGGAACTGGCCAGATACACCGTCCACTGTTCCGGGCTGTCGGTGTCGCCGGGCATCCTGGCCATCGCGCCCGCCACCGCGCGCCCGTCCTTGCGGAAGGTGACGTACCCGCCGAACTCCTCGCCCGCGCTCTCGGCGGTCCAGTCGAACAGTTCGCGGTAGAACGAGATACTCCGATCGAGGTCGGAGCTGTACAAATCGACCCAACAGGGATCGCCGATCTTCGTGCGGTTGGTTCCGGTCATCGCTGCTCTCCTGGCCTGAGGTGAACTCGTGTCACCTCTACAGACGCCCGCCACCGACAGAACTCATCGGTCCCGGAAAACAACACAGCTACGACAGAGAGTAGGACCCGTTCGGCCGGGCGCATCTTCACGGGTTTACGATTCGGAGAGCGCAAGCGAACTGTCGTCTGTTCCGACATCGGGATGGATGCGATCAGCGGAGCCTGCGGAGCGACCTAAAGGCACCTTTCAGGAGGATCAGTGACTGCCGTAGAGCCCCAGCCAGTCCCTCAGTTGGAAGCGACTCGGCCTTATCCGGCTCGGACCGGGCCGAAGGGCTCGTTCATCTACAAGATGGTCACCACCACGGACCCGAAGGTCCTGGGTGTCATGTACCTGACCACGTCGATGGGCTTCTTCCTCATCGGTGGCCTGATGGCCCTGCTGATGCGCGGTGAGCTGGCCCGGCCGGGCCTGCAGTTCCTCTCGACCGAGCAGTTCAACCAGCTGTTCACCATGCACGGCACGATCATGCTGCTGTTCTACGCGACCGCGATCGTGTTCGGCTTCGCGAACATCATCCTCCCGCTGCAGATCGGCGCCCCCGACGTCGCCTTCCCGCGCCTGAACGCCTTCAGCTACTGGCTGTACGCGTTCGGCGCCAGCATGGCGACCGCGGGCTTCATCACCCCGGGCGGCGCCGCGGACTTCGGCTGGACGGCGTACGTGCCGCTGACCGACATCCTGCACTCCCCGGGCGTCGGCACCGACCTGTGGATCCTGGGCCTGGCGGTGTCCGGTCTGGGCACCATCCTCGGTGGCGTGAACATGCTGACCACGGTGGTCTGCCTGCGTGCTCCCGGTATGACCATGTTCCGGATGCCGATCTTCACCTGGAACATCGCCGTGACCAGCGTCCTGGTGCTGCTCGCCTTCCCGCTGCTGACCGCCGCGCTGTTCGGCCTGGCCTACGACCGTCACCTGGGCGGCCACATCTACGACCCCGCGACCGGCGGCATCCTGCTCTACCAGCACCTGTTCTGGTTCTTCGGCCACCCCGAGGTGTACATCATCGCGCTGCCGTTCTTCGGCATCGTCTCGGAGATCTTCCCGGTCTTCTCGCGTAAGCCGATCTTCGGTTACACCACGCTGGTCTACGCCACCCTGGGCATCGCCGCGCTGTCGATCGCGGTGTGGGCGCACCACATGTACGCCACCGGCGCCGTGCTGCTGCCGTACTTCTCGTTCATGACCTTCCTCATCGCGGTCCCGACCGGTGTGAAGTTCTTCAACTGGATCGGCACCATGTGGCGCGGTCAGCTGACCTTCGAATCGCCGATGCTGTTCTCCATCGGCTTCATCGTCACCTTCCTCTTCGGTGGTCTGTCCGGCGTCATCCTGGCCAGCCCGCCGCTGGACTTCCACGTCACCGACTCGTACTTCGTCGTGGCGCACTTCCACTACGTGCTCTTCGGCACCATCGTGTTCGCCACCTACGCGGGCATCTACTTCTGGTTCCCGAAGATGACCGGCCGGATGCTGGACGAGCGCCTGGGCAAGTGGCACTTCTGGACGACGTTCATCGGCTTCCACACCACCTTCCTGGTCCAGCACTGGCTGGGCGCCGAGGGCATGCCGCGCCGCTACGCCGACTACCTGCCCAGCGACGGCTTCACCACGCTGAACACGATCTCCACGATCGGCGCCTTCGTGCTCGGCGCGTCGATGCTGCCGTTCCTGTGGAACGTCTTCAAGAGCTACCGCTACGGCGAGGTGGTCACCGTGGACGACCCGTGGGGCTACGGCAACTCGCTGGAGTGGGCCACCACCTGCCCGCCGCCGCGGCACAACTTCTACGAGCTGCCGCGCATCCGCTCGGAGCGTCCCGCGTTCGAGCTGCACTACCCGCACATGGTCGAGCGCATGCGCGCCGAGGCGCACGTCGGCTGGGGCGCGGGCAAGCACGCCACCGACCTGCACGAGCCGAACGTCCTCGCGCAGTAGGGCGCTTGCCCGGCGGGGCCGGACGGGCGATGTCCGGCCGCGCCGTAGGATTCATCGCGACGAGTGTGCACCCGCTGGTCACCAGCGGGTGCACACTCGTTTGTGGAGATCAGTACGCACCGTGCGTTGCGACAACGACGTCCAGCACAGCGACGGCGAACATCGAACATGGAGCGCATCAGTTGGCCGACACCACCGTCCTCGTCACCGTCACCGGGCCGGACCGCCCCGGTGTGACGTCCGTGCTGCTCGCGGCCATGTCCCGGCACCGAGTGAGCCTGCTGGACGTGGAGCAGGTCGTGATCCGGGGCAGGCTGACCCTCGGTGTCCTGGTGACCTGCCCGACCGACGCCGAGGCGTTGCAGGACGAGCTCGAAGAGGCCATGAACACCGTCGGCATGAACGTCGACGTGGAGGTGGACGCGGCGATCGGCAGGCAGCCGATGTCCACCCACGCGGTGGTCATTCTCGGCAGCCCGGTCACCGCGCGCGCGTTCAGCGCGGTGTCGCGGCAACTGGCCGCGCTGGGAGCCAACATCGACACCATCCGCGGTATCGCCGACTACCCGGTGACCGGCATGGAGTTGATGGTCACCGCGACCGACTCCGGCCCGGACACCGATTCGCGGCTGCGCACGGCGCTGGCCGAGGTCGCGGTGGCCGAGCAGGTGGACGTCGCCGTGGAACGTGCCGGGCTGGCGCGCCGGGGCAAGCGGCTGATCGTCTTCGACGTCGATTCCACCTTGATCCAGGGTGAGGTCATCGAGATGCTCGCCGCGCACGCGGGCGTGGAGGACGAGGTCCGCAAGGTGACCGAGGCCGCCATGCGCGGCGAGATCGATTTCGCCGAATCGCTGCGGCAGCGGGTAGCGACGCTGGCCGGGCTGGACGAGTCGGTGATCGAGGAGGTCGCCGACCGGATCGAGCTGACCCCCGGCGCCCGCACCACCATCCGCACGCTGCGCCGGATCGGTTTCCGCTGCGGCGTGGTGTCGGGCGGTTTCCGGCAGGTGATCGAACCGCTGGCACACGAGCTGGAACTGGACTTCGTGCAGGCGAACACCCTGGAAGTCGTGGACGGCAAGCTGACCGGCCGCGTCGTCGGCGAGATCGTCGACCGCGCGGCCAAGGCGACCGCCCTGCGCAAGTTCGCCGCCGACGCCGGGGTGCCGATGGAACAGACCGTCGCGGTGGGTGACGGCGCCAACGACATCGACATGCTCAACGCCGCCGGGCTCGGCGTCGCCTTCAACGCCAAACCGGCGCTGCGCGAGGTCGCCGACGCCGCGCTCTCCCACCCGTATCTGGACGCGGTCCTGTTCATCCTCGGGGTCACCCGGCACGAGGTGGAGGCCGCCGACGCCAGGGACGGCCTGCTGCGCCGCGTCCCGCTGGGCTGAACATCCGGCCCGGTTCCGCCTCGATAAACGCTGTCGGACGTAGTCGGTCGATAGCTTCGCGCAGGGCGGGAGTGAAGGGCGGAGGTACGGATCGATAGGCGCTGTCGGACGTAGTCCGTCGACAACCCCGCGCATGGCCGGAGCGAAGGCGGAGGTACGCCTGGATCGGTGCTGTCGGACGTAGTCGGTCGGTAGCTTCGCGCATGGCGGGAGTGAATGGCGGAGGTACGCATAGCTAGGCACTGTCGGACGTAGTCCGTCGACAACCCCGCGCATGGCCGGAGCGAAGGCGGAGGTACGCATGGATAGGCGCTGTCGGACGCAGTCCGTCGATAGCTTCGCGCATGGCCGGAGCGAAGGCGGAGGTACGCCCGCATCGGTAGGCTCGCTGCTGTTGATCATGCGGCGATCGGAGGACGGGTGCGCAAGTCCCTGCTTGTGCTGCCCGCCGGATCGGCGGCGGGGTGCGGTGTGCCGGATGTGACGACAGAGTCCGCGAATTCCGTTGTCCGCATGAGCGAAGCGGACGGTCGACAACAGCGGCCACCGCGCATGGGGCGGCGGCTGGTGATCGCGCACCCCGCGAATCCGTCCACCGCCTACTCGGGGAGTATCGCGAAAGCCGGTGCGGCCGTGGCGAAGCAGGACGGAGCGGCGGATCTCGAACCCGACCCACCCGCGCCGGGCGCGGGCAGGACGTGGGTGTGGAGTGTCGTCGGCGTGTCGTCCCGTGCGTCGCCGCTGACGATGGAGTACGCGCGTCCGTGGGAGCCGGGTTCCGAACCGGCCCGGACGTTTTCGTCGACGATCGAGGTGGAGCGATGACGAGCATTCCGGAATGCGGCGCCGAAGTGCGTGAGAACGGCGAGATCCGCGGCGTGGCAACGGCGTCGGACGTCGACGGGTTCCGGGCCCGGCACGCGGAGCTGGCCGGCGGCTACGGCGCGGGCGATCCGGACGACCCGGCCACGGTGCAGGCGATGCAGATGGTCCTGCATCTGCCGAAGAGCGACCCGCCGCCGCGCAGTGCGCTGCTCGCCGCCGCCGCGTCGGCCGCGGTGGCACTGTGCCTGGACGAGCGAGTCGGGCCGGGCGGCGAGTGGGAAGAACGCTATCTGGCCTGGAAGCGCTCCCGGATCCGCAAGGTGGCTCGGCGCGCTCGCGGCGCACAGTGGCAGGCGACTTGCGCTGTCGCGGGCGTCACGGTGGAGATCGACGGCGCGCAGGCGCGGGCGCTGGTCCCGGGGCCGGTGGGGCAGGTCGACCCGCGAATCAAGCGTCTGCAGATCGGCGGCACCGACCTCACGCACGACGAGCCCGGCCCGCCCGATCCCGAACTGCCGGTGCTGTGGGTGAACGCCGGGCTCGGGATGACGTTGGGCAAGGCCGCCGCGCAGGTGGGTCACGCGAGCATGCTGCTGGCCGGTGCGCTGCCGGTGGAGCACGCGCTGCGCTGGGCGGAACTCGGCTTCCGCTGCGCGGTCCGCGAGGCCGACCCGCGGCGCTGGGCGTCGCTGGCCGAGCACGTGGCGGAGGGCGCGGCGATCGCGGTGCGCGACGCGGGATACACCGAAGTGGCGCCGGGCTCCATGACGGTGATCGCGGTGCCCGCCCGGTCCTGGTGAACCCTCCGCTACGGCGCGGCGCGCGTGTCGGTCGGTGCGGCCGATCCGGCCGGGACGGCGGCGTTCCAGCACAGATCGACCGACCGGGCCGGTTTTCCCTCCCTGCGTTGGCAAGTGCCCCCCGGGGTGGGCCAAGATGGAGCGCGTGCCGCAACCGGATCCCGATCTGCTCATCGATTTCACCGACGTGACCGTCCGCCGCTCCGGCCGTACCCTCGTCGGGCCGGTCACCTGGCAGGTCGAGCTCGACGAACGCTGGGTGGTCCTCGGCCCCAATGGCGCGGGCAAGACCTCGCTGCTGCGTATGGCCGCCGCCGAACTGCATCCCACCGCGGGCATCGCCCATCTGCTCGGGGAGCGCATCGGAAAGGTGGACATCAGCGAGCTGCGCCCGCGCATCGGGCTGTCGTCGGCGGCGGTGGCCAGCCGGGTTCCGACCGACGAGAAGGTCAGCGATCTGGTGGTGTCCGCGGGTTACGCGGTGCTCGGCCGCTGGCGGGAGCGCTACGACGACGTGGACACCGATCGCGCCATCGACATGCTGGAAAGCCTCGGAGCCGAACATCTCTCCGACCGCACCTACGGAACGCTGTCGGAGGGCGAACGCAAACGCGTGCTCATCGCCCGCGCGCTGATGACCGATCCCGAGCTGCTGCTGCTCGACGAGCCCGCCGCGGGCTTGGACCTGGGCGGCCGCGAGGAACTGGTGGAGCGGCTCGGCGATCTCGCCGCCGATCCGGACTCGCCCGCGATCGTGCTGGTCACCCACCACGTGGAGGAGATCCCACCCGGATTCACCCACGGCCTGCTGCTCAACGAGGGCGAAGTGATCGCGCAGGGCCTGCTCTCCGACGTGCTCACCGCCGAGAACCTCAGCGACGCCTTCCGCCAGTCGATCGCCCTGGATCGAGTCGACGGCCGCTACTTCGCGCGGCGTTCGCGGCGGGCGGGCAGTCACCGCACCCGCTGACTCGGACGGCGTGCGATCGCGCAGTTTGGGTGCGTCAGGCGTACCTCCGCCTTCGCTCCGGCCGTGCGCGTTGTGCGTACCTCCGCCTTTGCTCCGGCCGTGCGCGTTGTGCGTACCTCCGCCTTTGCTCCGGCCATGGGCGGGCTGCGGACGGACGACGTCCGACTTCGCGTGGTGTGCGTACGCGTTCGCTCCGGGCGTGGGCGGGCTGCGGTTGGAGGACGTCGGACTTTGCGTGTTGTGCGTACGCGTTCGCTCCGGGCGTGGGCGGGCTGCGGTTGGACGACGTCCGACTTCGCGTGGTGTGCGTACGCGTTCGCTCCGGGCGTGGGCGGGCTGCGGACGGACGACGTCCGACTGCGCCTGTTGTGCGTACTTTCGCCTTCGCTCCAGCCGTGCGCGGGCTGAGGACGGACTTCCGACTGCACCTATTAAGGTGCAAGGGTGAGTGAGACAGTAGCGCAGGCAGACTCTCAGCAACCCGAACCGCCGCTCAAAGACGCGTCCACCGTGATGCTGGTGCGCGACGGAGCCGACGGGCCCGAGATCTTCCTGCAGCGCAGGGTCGGCGCGATGGCCTTCGCCGCGGGCATGACCGTGTTCCCCGGCGGCGGCGTCGACCCGTCCGACGGAACCGCCGACATCGCCTGGGCCGGTCCCGAACCCGCATGGTGGGCCGAACAATTCGCGACCAGCGAAACCAGGGCGAAGGCGCTGGTCTGCGCTGCCGTCCGGGAGACGTTCGAGGAGTGCGGCGTGCTATTGGCCGGGCCGACCGCCGACAGCGTCGTCTCCGACACCACCGATTACCACGAGGCCCGCGCAAGGCTCGAGCGCAGGGAACTGTCGCTGGCGTCCTTCCTCGCGGAGGAGAAGCTGGTGCTGCGCGCCGACCTGCTGCGGCCGTGGGCGAACTGGATCACGCCGGTCATCGAGCCGCGTCGCTACGACACTCGCTTCTTCGTCGCGGTGCTGCCGCAGGGGCAGCTCGCCGACGGTGCCACCTCCGAGGCGGCGGAGGTGCAGTGGCGCACCCCTGCCGAGGCGCTGGCACGGTGGCGCTCGGGAGCAGACGTCCTGCTGCCACCGACTTGGTCGCAGCTGATCGCGCTCGGCGAATTCGGCTCCACCACCGACATCCTCGCCGCGCGGCGGACTATCGATCCGATCATGCCGGTGCTGGCCGACCTGGACGGCAAACAGCTGCTGTCCTTCCCGGACAACCGACGCTATTTCGCCGATCTCCCCGATGCCGGGCGGCTCAAGGGCTCGGCGCGCCCGTGACCGTTCGGGCGCTCCCCGCCTGAGCGGGCTTTCCGGCCATGCTGCGGTGTCTGCCGGCCGTGCACAGGTCTGCCGTGCGGGCTTGCCCGGTAGTGGTAGGGCACCGGCGAGGGGTGTGCCACCTGCCGGGTCCGACCGCCCGCGCTGTGCCTCCTGTCCGCATCGGCGGACCCTCGCGCTGACATCGTGCCGCGGTTCTGAGGGCCCACCGCTCACGCCGGTCAGCACCCGGTAGCGTGCGTCCCATGGCCGAATTCGTGACCCTGGAGCTGACCGAAGGCGATGCCGCGCGGCGCGTGGCCGTCCTCCGGATCGCCCGCCCGCCGATGAACCTGCTGAACCTGCAGCTGGCGCGCGAACTGGCCGAGGCGGCGGACGCCGTCGCGGCGGACCAGGGTGTCGCCGCGGTGGTGGTGTACGGCGACGAACGAGTGTTCTCGGCGGGCGACGACGTGGCCGAACTGTTCGGGCTCGGCAGCGCCCAGGCCGCCGCCATGGCGGCCGACCTGCAGCACGCCCTTGGCTGTCTGGCCCGGATCCCGCAACCCACCGTCGCGGCGATCAGCGGTTACTGCCTCGGCGGCGGGCTGGAGTTGGCTCTGGGAGCGGACCGCCGCATCATCGGTGACAACGTCAAATTGGGCCTGCCGCAGATCGAGACGGGATTGATCCCGCTCGCGGGCATCCGGCGCCTGTCCCTGCTGATCGGGCCGGGAGCGGCCAAGGACCTCGTCTACACTGGTCGTTTCGTCGAACCGGACGAGGCGAAGGCGCTCGGCCTCGTCGACGAAGTCGTCGCGCCGGACGACGTGTACACCGCCGCGATGCGGTGGGCGCGCCAGTTCGCCGACGGTCCCGCCCGCGCGCTGGCCGCCGCGAAAGCGGTTTTCGAAGCCGGTCCGCACGGCCTCGATCGCGCCCGCGGCGAGTGGTCGGCCCTGTTCACGACGGAAGATCGCCTGATAGGAACAGGTTCTTATCTGGCCAACGGTCCAGGGTCGGCCGAATTCGTGGGCCGATAGCAGGCGTCAACTGCGGATTTGGGTAGGCTTGCCGACCATGACGGTACGTCCCGACGACCCCGCGCCGAACCCGCACGCCACCGAGGCAGAGGTCGAAGCAGCGCTCAAGGATACGAAGCTGGCCCAGGTGCTCTACCACGACTGGGAAGCCGAGACCTATGACGACAAATGGTCCATTTCCTATGACGAGCGCTGTATCGAATACGCGCGCGGCCGGTTCGACTTGGCCGTCGGCCCCGCGCCGCTGCCCTACGGCAAGGCGCTCGAACTGGGCTGCGGTACCGGATTCTTCCTGCTGAACCTGATGCAGGCGGGCGTGGCGAAATCGGGCTCGGTCACCGACCTGTCGCCGGGCATGGTGAAGGTGGCGCTGCGCAACGCGCAGAACCTCGGCCTGGACGTGGACGGCCGGGTCGCCGACGCGGAGACCATCCCCTACGACGACGACACCTTCGATCTGGTGGTCGGCCACGCGGTGCTGCACCACATCCCCGACGTCGAGCTGGCGCTCAAGGAGTGCCTGCGCGTGCTGAAGCCGGGCGGCCGCTTCGTGTTCGCCGGTGAGCCGACCACGGTCGGCAACTTCTACGCCCGCTGGCTGGGCCGCATCACGTGGAAGGCCACCACCACGGTGACCAAGCTGCCGCTGCTCAGCGACTGGCGGCGTCCGCAGGAGGAGCTGGACGAGTCCTCGCGCGCGGCGGCCCTCGAGGCCGTCGTCGACCTGCACACCTTCGATCCGCGCTCCCTGGAGTCGATGGCTCGCTCGGCGGGCGCCGTCGAGGTGGCGGCCAAGACCGAGGAGTTCGCGGCCGCCCTGTGGGGCTGGCCCGTGCGCACCTTCGAGGCCGCGGTCCCCGCCGAGAAGCTCACCTGGCGCTACCGGATGGCGATGTACCGCGCCTGGCTGGGACTGAGCTGGGTGGACGAGAACGTCATGCGCCGTGTCGTCCCGCGCCAGTTCTTCTACAACGCCATGATCACCGGCGTGAAGCCCACCTCCGCCGGAAAGTAGTGGCGCGCGATACCTGTCGCGACCGCATCGCTCATCGCGGCAGCGCCATCGGGGCTGCCGCGGTGGGTGTACACGCGCCCATGTCGCCGCGCCGGTTCGAATGCCGTGACCGGGCTCGGTCTTCCATGATCCGAACCGGCACGATCACGATCGCCGGAATCAGGCGGGTCGACTCGATCCCGATGCGGGACCGATAGTGGGCTATCTCTTCACCCGCGACGACGTCGGGTACCTGGGTAGCGCGACCGGTCGGGCCGCACTGGCCGATGTGGATCGCCTGGCGCTGACGTCTGTGTCCCTGCTGAAGGATCTCGAGCAGGTGCGCGGCGCCTATGGTGATCGCGCCGCGGCGCTTGTCGAGACGGTCCGGTTGCGCCGCCGCGCCACGGCCAAACTGGCCGACGCGGGGGAGTGGTTGTTCACCGATGACGCCTTGCAGCAGGCGACCCCGACCGCCGTCGCCAGGCACCGGGCCACGCGCCTGGCCGGGCGGGCGGTGCACGACGTGACCTGCTCGATCGGCGCGGAGCTGGCGGCCCTGGCGCCGCACTGTCCCGCCGTGCTCGGCAGCGATCTGGACGACGTACGGTTGGTGATGGCGTCCCGCAATCTGTCCGGTCATCGGAATGTCTTGCTGGCCAAGGCGGATGCGCTGACGCCTTGCAGCGTCGACACCGTCGTGACCGCCGACCCGGCCCGGCGCGCCGACGGCCGCCGCACCCACGACCCGGCCAAACTGCAACCGCCACTGCCGGATCTGCTCGACGCCTATCGTGGGCGCGATCTCGCCGTGAAGTGCGCGCCCGGTTTGGATTTCGACCGTCTCGGCTGGCCCGGCGAGGTGGAGGTGGTGTCGCTCGACGGCTCCGTGCGCGAGGCGTGCCTCTGGTCGTCGGGACTCACCGAGCCCGGCGTCACCCGTCGGGCCACGGTGCTCTCCTCCAAGGCCGCCGCCTGGACTATCACCGACGCCGAACCCGACGTCATCGACGAGCGCCCGCCGGGGCAGTGGATCGTCGACCCGGACGGCGCGGTCGTGCGCGCCGGTCTCGTCCGCCACTACGCCGCGAAACACGGCTTGTGGCAACTCGATCCCCGCATCGCCTATCTCACCGGCGACACCGTGCCCGAGGGAGTACGTGGCTTCCGCGTCCTCGACCGTATGGACTTCCGCGAGAAGGCGCTCCGCGCCGAACTGCATCGCCGTGACTGCGGACCCCTCGAAATCCTCGCCCGGGGTGTCGACATCGACCCCGATGCCCTCCGTTCGCGCCTCAAGCTCCGTGGCAGTCAACCGCATACGCTGGTGATCACTCGCATAGGCCGTAGCGCGACGGTCTTCCTCTGTGTCACCCCGTGACCATCCGGGGCGAATCGTGCCCTACGCCGGAAGTCCCGCGACGACGAGCCGTGCGGCGTCGGCCGTTGGTCCGTCGGCTGTGCGGGCAGATCGCTGCCGAAGATCGGCGACTCTACCGTCCGCGCCGACCGTCCGCGTCGCCCGCGCGGATCAACCCCGCGTCTGCACTGCGGGCCCGGTATCCGAAACGAGTCTGCCCGGCTGGTATCCGCGCGCGGGCCGCTCCAGCGGGCTCCGCACCCGGACCTCGCGACCGGGCGCTATTCCGGTGTGAACGCGAAGATCTCGCCGATGCGGGTGGCGACCACGACCTCACCCTTCGCGCCGACCGACGTACCGGTGGTCGTACCCTTCGCGCCCGGGAGGACGTCGGAATCGATGGTGGTTCCGGTCCGCGTGTCGAAGGTGACGAGGTTCAGGCCGTCGCCGATCGCCGCGGTGACGTAGCCGGTGTCGCCCGCCGTCTGCGCCGCAGGGCCGCGCAGCGCCAGATCCTTACGTTCCCAAACCGTCTCGACACTGTCGCCGTTGTCCCGCAGTGCGAGCAGGTAGCCTTCCTCGCCCGACGGGATGATCAGGCCGTCGTCGGACACCGAGATGCCGCCGCGCGGCGTCCAATCCAGCCGGTGCACCCACTTGGTCCGCCCGTCAACGGTGTCGAGCGCGATCAGGCGGTTGTTGTTGTCGCCGACGTAGACGGTGCCGCCGTCGGCGGACAGGGCCGGACTGGTCGCGCTGCCACCGAGCAACAACTCGGCGCTCCACTCCCGCGCGACCTTCGCGCCGGTGTAGCGCAGCGCGACGAGGGACGCGGCAGGCCGCCCCGGCTGCCACAACGTCACGTAGAAACGGCCACTGGCGGCGTCGATGGGGGAGATGTTCGCGACCGGGCAGTGCGGCCCTCCGGTGGCGCAGTCGTCCAGTCCCTGGCCCGCGTCCGGCCAGCCGAGGCCCGCGTGCGCGAGGAAATCCGGTTCGCCGAGCAACTGCACGCTCGGAACCGCCCGGTCCCCGGTCTGCCTGGACAGCACGTCGACCTGACCGGACTGGCTGATCGTCAGCAGTTTGCCGTCCCCGGTGAACTGCACCGAGACCGGCGTTCCGGCCACGGGCGTCGCCCACCGCGGCTGGCCCAGGTAGTTGAAGGAGATCACCCTGCTGTCGTCGCCGATGTAGACATTGGACATCCAGTCGACCGCCGACGGCGAGGAGATCGCGCTCGGGCCGAGGGCGTTGCAGAACCGCTTGCGGCCGGTGGCCATCTGGAAGGAGAAGATCGAGCAGTTCGCCAGACGCGTGGTGACGAACAGCTGGCCGTCGGGCCCCAGCGTGATCGGCTGGGCGATCGGTCCGCCGACCGGCCGCTGCCAGCTCAGTCCGAGCTTCCGCGACCCGGTGACCGGAGCGGTGCCGCTGTTGCGGACGTCGTGGTAGGCGGCGGTCCAGCCCTTGCCGGTGCCGACGGTGATGTCGTCGTAGTCGGTGCCGCAACCGGCCAGCGTCAGCGCGCCGACCGCGGCCAGCACGACCGCGGCGCGTTTCCGGGACGGTCGCCACATGGAAGTAGCCAGTACGCCGCCGCTTCGCACCTGCCGTACTCCTGTCGTCGTTGGCTCGCACCCGCGCCCTGTCCGGCGCAGGAGTCACTGTACGGGAGGCCTTTGCGCGGGTGAACGAGTCCCGGCGTTGTCGTAGCGGGTGCTCGTCGCGATGCTCGCCACGGGCGATAGGCTCTATCCGTCGCCGCCGAGGCGGGCGACGGCCGGTAGGACCACGACAGGAGAACCGTTCGTGACGAGCATGTGGGGCGCACCGTTGCGCTCGCGCTGGCGGGGATCGCGCCGCCGGGATCCGCAGCAGGCGCGTTTTCTGACGCGGGCGTCGCTGCGCTGGGTGCTCGCGAACCGGGCGTACACGCCCTGGTATCTGGTGCGTTACTACCGGCTGTTCAAGTTCCGCCTGGCCAACCCGCACATCGTGCTGCGCGGCATGGTCTTCCTCGGCCGCCGCGTCGAGATCCACGCCACGCCGGAACTGAGCCGCATGGAGATCGGCCGCTGGGTGCACATCGGCGACGGCAACGCGATCCGCTGCCACGAGGGTTCGCTGCGCATCGGCGACAAGGTGGTGTTCGGCAAGGACAACGTGGTCAACACCTACCTCGACATCGAGATCGGGGAATCGACCCTGGTCGCCGACTGGTGCTACATCTGCGACTTCGACCACAAGATGGACGACATCAACGTGCCGATCAAAGACCAGGGCATCGTGAAGAGCCCGGTGCGCATCGGCCCCGACACCTGGATCGCGGCCAAGGTGACCGTGCTGCGCGACACCCGCGTCGGGCGCGGCTGCGTGCTCGGTGCGCACGCCGTGGTCAAGGGCGAGATCCCGGACTTCAGCATCGCCGTCGGCGCGCCGGCCAAGGTGGTCAAGAACCGCAAGGCGGCCTGGGAGGCGGGCGCCGAGCAGCGCGCCGAATACCTTGCCGCGCTGGAGGACATCGCGCGCAAGAAGAACGGTGCCGCGCAGAACGCCTGAGAGTTCGTCGGTGCGGGCGGGTAGGTTCGCGCTATGACTGCCTACGCCGCCCTGTTGCGCGGGATCATGCCGAGCAATCCGAACATGAGCAACGCGAAGTTGCGCGCGGTGTTCGAATCGCTCGGATTCGAGGGCGTCGGTTCGGTGCTGACCAGCGGCAACATCGTGTTCCGCAGCGCGGAGACCGACGTGCCCGCGCTCGAGGAGCGTATCCAGCAGGCGCTGGTCCAGGAATTGGGCATCGGCGGCGGCACGATCATCCGCAGCCACGACGAACTGCGCGCGTTGCTGGACACCGACCCTTTCCACGGCCTGACCCACGGACGCGGCACGTATCTGATCGCCACGTTCCTCAAGGACACGGCCGAGCCTCCGGCAACCCTGCCCGAGCGGCCGGACCCGCTCACCCGGGTCGTGGGCTACGACGAGGCGGCCCGTGCCTTCCTCGCGGTCATCGACAACAGTCAGCCGGGCAAGACGCCCGACTTCATGGCCTGGCTGGAGAAGACATACGGCAAGGACATCACCACCCGCACCTGGCTCACGATCGAGCGCGTCGTCAAGAAACTGGCGGCTTAGCGGGCTACTTCGGATCGCGTTCCGGCAGCGGGCGTTCCACGATGGACGGGCGGCCCAACGGGTTGCGCACCCGCCGCTTGGCCGAGTGGTACACCTGAGCGGTCTCGGCGGCCACCACGTCCCAGGCGAAGTCGGCGGTGAGCCGTTCCCGGGCGGCGTAGGCGCGCTGCTGCGCGGCGGCGGGGTCGTCGAGGGTGGCGCGGACCGCCTCGACCAATCCGTCGACGTCGGCGGGCGCGAAGGAGGCGCCGGTGACGCCGTCGATCACGGCCTCGCCCAGGCCGCCCGCCGTCGAGGTGATCAGCGGGGTGCCCGCCGCGGCCGCCTCCAGCGCGACGATGCCGAACGGTTCGTATCGGCTCGGCAGCACGATCGCGTCGGCGCCGTGCAGCCAGCCGAGCAGTTCCGCGTGGTCGAGCTGACCGGCGAAGTTCACCGCGCGGGCGACGCGGTGCACCCGGGCGCGCTCGCGCAACCACTCGAACTGGGTGCCGACGCCCGCGACGGTCAGGGTGGTGCCGGGGTGGGCGCGGCGGATGCGCGGCAGCGCGGCGATCGCGTCCTGCACGCCCTTCTCGTACTCGAGCCTGCCCACGTATAGCAGCCGGGGCGGACCGCTGCGCGGCGCGCGCGGGCGGAAAGTCCACGCGCCCACGTCGATGCCGTTGCGGATCACCGTCATCGGGATCCGCTCCGGACCGTAGAGCCGCTCGACTTCGTCCTGCATGGAGGACGAGCAGGTGATCAGCGCGTCGGACTCGTTGGCGAGCCACCACTCCACCGAGTGCACCTGCTTGTTGACCTTGCCCGCGACCCAGCCGCTGTGCCGCCCGGCCTCGGTGGCGTGGATGGTCGACACCAGCGGCACGTCGTAGTACTCGGCCAGGGCGATGCCGGGGTGGGCGACCAGCCAGTCGTGCGCGTGCACCACGTCCGGCGTCCAGCCGTCGCCGATGCCAGGCTTCCCGAGCGCGACGCCCGCGCGCACCATGGCGTGTCCCATGGCCAGCGTCCAGGCGAGCATGTCCTCGCCGAAGTCGAACACCGGCGGGTCCTCGGCGACCGCGACCACCAGCACGCCTTCGGCGATGTAGGAGTGCGTGGGATGGGTGGAGGCGTCGGTGCCGGAGGGGCGCCGGGACAGGACGACCACCTCGTGGCCGGCCGCGGCGAGTTCGACGGCGAGGTGATGCACGTGCCTACCCAGCCCGCCGACCACGACGGGTGGGTACTCCCACGACACCATCAAAATCTTCATGCAAGTCCTTCTGCGGCCGAGCCCGGGTCCGCCGGAACCGGTCCGTGGTCCGCGGTGGCGGAGTCCGGGCCTGGCTCGGCGGCGGATACTGCCCCGGTGGCGCTGGGTACGGACCCCGCGGACGTGAGTCGTCGCGCGTCCACGCCGGGGAAGAGTCCGTCAGCTGCCCCCCATCCTGCCGCCAACTGCCGTGCTTTCGCGAGTTGGCCCGCCCCGACGGCCGCGGCGATTTCCCGGACGGCGTGGGCGTGGCGGTGCGCGCGGTCGCGCGCGTACCCCGCGGCGGAGTCCTTGCTGACCATGAACGCCCAGTCGCTGGAGACGGTCAGGATCGCTTCGCGCAGCAGCTGATCGGCGACGTGATCGCGGAGTCCGGGTGCGCCGCCCTGGGCGGCGCGCATCTTGTCGACGGTGTCCAGGGTCAGCCGCACGATGTCGTCGTTGAGCTCGACCAGGTCGCGCACTTGTTCGCCCGCCCACACCCGCCAGTCCTTGCCCGAACCCCAGGACGAGTCGGCCAGTGGCACCGGTTCGCCCAGGTAGCCGCGCGCTCGGGCGTCGGCGAGGGTGCCCACGGTGACGCCCGCCTCCGGCAGCGCCCGCAGTACCTGCGCCAGCCACTGCGGGCCCTCGTGCCACCAGTGGCCGAACAGTTCGGTGTCGAACGCGGCGACGACCAGGGCGGGCCTGCCGATCCGCTCGGACTCGGAGATCAACCGCTCGCGCACCGTCCGCACGAAGTCGTCCACATCCCGGACGACGGCCGCGGCGGCGAGTTCCGGATCGTAGGGAGCCTTGTCCGGGCCCGCGACGGTCTTGCCGGTGACCCGCGCGGGTTTGAGACCTGTGGCGTGGTCATAGTGATGAAAGTCACGGTAGGCGCCGTGGCCGGGATAGCCGGATTTCGGTGACCACACGCGGTAACTCACCTGCAAATCGCGCCCGAACGCGACCACGTCGGAATCCCGGACCGGTCGGCCGAGCGTGGTATCGCCGCGCAGCGCGGGGCCGTCGACCATGAAATGCGTCACACCCGCGGCGGCGTAGCCGACCTCCATGCCGGGGGTGTAGCCGCATTCCGGCGCCCAGATGCCGGTCGGTGTGTGGCCCCAGCGGTGTCGCGCGTCGGCCAGGCCCTCGGTGAGCTGGAACTGGCGCAGCCGTGGGTCCAGCAGCGGCTGGAACGGGTGGGCCAGCGGGCCGCCGAGCAGTTCGATGGCCTCCGCGTCGACGAGCGCGCGCCAGACCGGCGCGGCGCCGTGCCGCCAGTACTGCTCGAACTCGGCCAGGGCGGCGGCGGCCAGGCGGTGTTCGTGCCTGCCCAGCGCGACATTGCCCGCCATGGCGGCTTCGTCGGCGCGCAGCTGCCAGTTGCCCAGCCAGTGGTGCATGCCCGCCAGGCAGTGCGGGTCGTCCAGCTGGGCCGCGAGTACCGGTGTGATACCGAGGCTGAGCAGATGCGAACGGCCTTCGGCCGCAAGGGTTCGCAACACTTCGACGACGGGCAGGTAGGAGGCGGCCCAGGACTGGTAGAGCCATTCCTCGCCGACCGGCCAGCGACCGTGATGTGCCAGCCAGGGCAGGTGGGAGTGCAGGACCAAGGTGAACTGGCCCGGCACGGGACTTGCCGCGTGCCCGCCGGGCACGGTACCGCGATCGGTCAAGGCTTCACCGCGATAGCGATCAGATCCAGGCTCGCGTCGATGTTCGCGGCCAGCAACTCGAAATCGTCCACCGCGACGCTCGCGACGTCCGCGGTGAGTTCCGCGGGCCAGGGTTCACCGGCCAGCGCGCGTTCGATCTGCGCGTCGATGAACGACCCGCCGTGCTTGGCGTCCAATGCTTTCAGGCCGGGCCCGTGGTGCACGCCGATCATCTCCGACACCTCGAATCCGGCCTCGACCAGCAATTCGGTCAGCTCGGCCGCGTTGAGTTCCCTCGTGTGGAACGGGTTGAGCGGAGTGTCGCGACCGGGCGAGAAGGTGATCCGGTTGGGGGTGCTGATCAGCAGCTCACCGCCGGGACGAAGCACGCGCAGGCATTCGCGCAGGAACTGGGCCTGATCCCAAAGGTGCTCGATCACTTGGAAGTTCACCACGACGTCGACCGAGGCGTCCTCCAGCGGCAGCTCGGCGAGGTTGCCGTGGAGCATCTCCACGCGGGGGTAGCGCACGCGCACGTGTTCGACGGCGCCGGTGTCGTAGTCGACGCCGATCACCTTGGTGGCCACGCCGGCGATCATGTCGGCGCCGTAGCCCTCACCGGAACCCGCCTCCAGCACCGTCTTTCCGGCGCAACGGTCCAGCAGACGGGCGTAGGCGATCTCGTGCCTGCGGAACCAGTAGTTCTCCTCGGCGATGCCCGGAACGGTGCGCTCGCCGGTCAGCGGCAGTGGTTCGACGGCGCCGGTGCTCGTCTCGGATGCCACGGTGATGCCGGACGGGTCGTCCACTGCGGCAGGGATCACAGCCTCGCTCATCACTCCGACGTTACTGGCACCGCATCCGCGGGGCATACCCCACCCGGCTGCCCCGGAGGGCGGCTTCGCTCGCCGGGAAAGGGGTCGCCGGAACCGCGCACTGTAGTGCGTGGTAACCAATTGTGAGAGAGAAGCCACTAAGTTACCCACGGGTAACTTAACGTAAGGTAATGTCACGGCCTGAGCCACCCACCCGGGCGTACGGCGCAGTTCGTGCGACCACCACATACGTGTAACCAGAACAGGAGGTCGACGAAGACCGATGCCGAACATCGTCGTACTCATCAAGCAGGTTCCCGACACCTGGTCCGAGCGCAAGCTCACCGATGGTGACTTCACGCTCGATCGCGAGGCCGCCGACGCCGTCCTCGACGAGATCAACGAGCGCGCCGTCGAAGAGGCGCTGCTGATCAAGGAGGCCCAGGGCGGTGAGGTCACCGTGCTGGCCGCCGGTCCCGACCGCGCCACCGAGGCCATCCGCAAGGCGCTGTCCATGGGCGCCGACAAGGCCATCCACATCAACGACCCGGCCATCCACGGCTCCGACGCCGTGCAGACGGCGTGGGTGCTGGCGAGTGCGCTCGGTCAGGTCGAGGGTGTCGAGCTGGTCATCGCGGGCAACGAGGCCACCGACGGCCGCGCGGGCGCGGTGCCGGCGATCATCGCCGAGTACCTCGGCCTGCCGCAGCTGACGCACCTGCGCAAGCTGGTCGTCGACGGCGACAAGATCACCGGTGAGCGCGAGACCGACGAGGGCGTGTTCAAGCTGGAGGCCTCGCTGCCCGCCATCGTCAGCGTCACCGAGAAGATCAACGAGCCGCGTTTCCCGTCCTTCAAGGGCATCATGGCCGCGAAGAAGAAGGAAGTGCAGACCTTCACGCTGGCCGACCTGGGCGTCGACCCCTCGACCGTTGGCGTCGCGAACGCGGGTTCCGCCGTCACCGCCGCCACGCCGAAGCCTCCGCGCACCGCGGGCGAGAAGATCGCCGACGAAGGCGACGGCGGCACCAAGATCGCCCAGTACCTGATCGGCCAGAAGATCATCTGATCTCGGTAGCGCTGCAGACTTCCTAGGAGAGAACACATGGCTGAAGTACTCGTGCTCGTCGAGCACGCCGAGGGTGCGATCAAGAAGGTCAGCACCGAACTGCTCACCGCCGCTCGCGCCCTTGGCGAGCCCGCCGCCGTCGTGCTCGGCACGGCGGGCACCGGCGAGAAGCTGGCCGACGCGCTGGCCGCCGCGGGCGCCGAGAAGATCTACATCGCCGAGTCCGACGATGTGGAGAACTACCTGGTGACCCCGAAGGTCGACGTGCTGGCCGCGCTGACCGAGTCGGTCTCGCCCGCCGCCGTCATCGTCGCCGCCAGCGCCGAGGGCAAGGAGGTGTCGGGTCGCCTCGCCGCCCGCATCGGCTCCGGCCTGCTGGTCGACGTCATCGACGTGAAGTCCGACGGCACCGCCGTGCACTCCATCTTCGGTGGCGCGTTCACCGTCGACGCCAAGGTCACCGGCGATGTCCCGGTGATCTCGGTCCGCCCGGGCGCCGTCGAGGCCTCCGCGCAGGCCGGCGCAGGCGAGAAGGTGACCGTCGAGGTGCCCGCGCAGGAAGAGGGCGTGGTCAAGGTGACCTCGCGCGAGCCGGTCGTCGGCGGTGACCGCCCGGAACTCACCGAGGCGAGCATCGTGGTCTCCGGTGGCCGCGGCGTCGGTTCCGCCGACAACTTCTCGGTGGTCGAGGCCCTGGCCGACTCGCTCGGCGCGGCCGTGGGCGCTTCGCGTGCCGCCGTCGACTCGGGCTACTACCCGGGCCAGTTCCAGGTCGGCCAGACCGGTAAGACGGTCTCCCCGCAGCTGTACATCGCCCTCGGCATCTCGGGCGCGATCCAGCACCGCGCGGGCATGCAGACCTCGAAGACCATCGTCGCCGTCAACAAGGACGAAGAGGCGCCGATCTTCGAGATCGCCGACTACGGCATCGTGGGCGACCTGTTCAACGTCGCGCCGCAGCTGACCGAAGCGGTCAAGACGCACAAGGGCTGACACCCTTCGGCCGGTCGAAAGGCGGCCCCGACCTTCAGAGGCCGGGGCCGCCTTTCGCTGAGTTGGTCAGTCTGCTGCGGCAGCACTTCCACTGCCCACCCATGCGCCGTGTGATCGGTTGGGGTGCAGTGGCATAACCGGTCAGATGGCCCGGCGCTGCTCGTGATCGGCACGGTTGACGACTCCATTCGCCGATCTCCTGCGTTGCTTGCTAGTTTCATTGGCGTCAAATCCCCCGAAGGGGGGGAGTCATCGACACTAGGGGATCAGAGATGAAGAAGACGGTTACGGGACTGCTGATGGGCGCGCTGGCCACGGGGGCACTGATCGCCTTGGCGCCTGCGGCGCAGGCAGAGGTGTATCCGAACGAAAAGGAATGCCTGGCCGCCGCGAAGCGAGAGGAGGCGCGGCGCGTTTCCGAGGGCGACATCAACGTCCCCCATTACAGCTGCAAGGCCGCAGGAAACGGCTGGCGGATGGGCATCTTCCGCTGATCGAAGTGGTGAGGGCGGGCTGATTTTGGTCTGCACCGCCCTCGCCGCACGATCTGTCGTACGACCTCAGGACCACCGCGTCGAGCGGTGGTCCTGTTCCGTTTTTCGACCACCGCCGAAACGTCCGCCTCCGACTGCCATTCGGCCTGGTCCAGCCGCCCGAACTCGAGCGTGAGACCGATGATGGCCTGTCGAGAGGCGAACTCTAGAGGCCAGGTGAGCGAAAATCGTGACCGCTGCGAAAGAAATTACGGTGCAGGCGATTTCGCGTCGGCGATGCGGGTGGCGGACTTACACTCGGCCGGTGAGCATCCCAACGGAACCGATCGGTAGCATCCCTCGACCTCACGATCTGTTGGCCGCTATGGCCGACGAATCCGGCGACGCCACCGCGCTCGCCGAACTCCAGCGGAGCGCGGTCGCCGAGACCGTGCGCAAGCTGGAAGAACTCGGCTCTCCCGTCGTCACCGACGGCGAGCAGTCCAAGCCGAGCTTCGCCACCTATCCGATTGCCGGGCTCGATAATCTGGCCCCGGACGGGGCGATCATCCCGTTCGCCGACGGACACCAGAGACAGCTGCCCCGGCTGGCCTCCGGTCCGTTCCGCTATGCCGCGCACGCGGCGGACTATCTGCGCGACGCGCAGCAGCACGCCACCGTTCCGGTGAAGCAGGCCGTCATCGCGCCATCGGCGCTGAGCCTGCTGTATCCGGCCGACGGGATCGAGGGTTACCCCCGCGAGCAGTTCCTCGCCGACCTCGCCGACGCGGCGGAGGCCGACATCCGCGCCTGCCTGGAGGCGGGCGCGCACCTGGTGCAACTCGACTTCACCGAAGGGCGACTGTCGCTCAAGCTGGATCCGAGCGGCGGTGTGCTCGACCAGTTCATCGAGCTGAACAACACAGTGCTCGACCGGTTCTCGGACGAGGAGCGGGCCAGGATCGGCGTGCACACCTGCCCGGGCGGCGACCAGGACTCCACGCACAGCCTGGACGTGGACTACGTCGAATTGCTGCCGAAGCTGCTGCAACTGCGAGTGGGCGCGTTCTACCTCCAGTTCGCGAGCGAGCCGGATCCGGAGAAGGTGCTCGCCGTGGTCGCCGAGCACCTGCCCGCCGAGGCGCGGGTGTTCATCGGTGTCACCGACCCGATCGACCCGCAGGTCGAGACACCCGAACAGGTCCGCGACCGGGTGCTGCTCGCCGCCCGCTACCTGCCCGTCGATCGGTTGGGCACCTGCGACGACTGCGGCTTCTCGCCGTTCGCCGACGACACCTCCACCTCGCGGGAGACCGCGTTCGCCAAGATCCGCGCGCGCATCGAGGGCACAGCTCTGGCGGCGACGGAACTGGGCGTCTGACCCTGGGGTGAGTCGTGCGACCGGCCCCGGTTGGACCGGGGCCGGTTTCGTCCGGCGAGAAGTCGGATTGCGGTTGCCCGAAGGTTCAGCGCAGATGCGCAGCAGGGTCGTTGCGCTGCAATGGGATTCGATGGACCTATGTGGAGCGGCCCCGCTCCGGCCATGTGGTGGGCGGTGCGGGGCCGGTCGTTTCCGTTAGTGGTTGCGAGTTCTCGTCAGGCGGGGCGGTCGAATTCGCCGACCTGCACGCCTGTGGTGAAGGCGTCCCACTCACCTGGCGCGAACACCAACGCTGGGCCGGTCGGGTTCTTGCTGTCCCGCACGCCGATCATGCCGCTGTGGAGCCATGCCACTTCGACGCATTGCGAACCGCTGGCACTGCGGCTGCTCTTGAACCAATTCGCCCCGGATAGGTCATCGTTCACCGCTCGTAACTCCTTGCCACCCGCCGGAGCAGGTCTCGCGATTCCACTTCACCCAGGCACGTGTCCCGGATCGCCGAGGCGAGCTCACTATAGAGCCGAATTTCCTCGGCTTTCTCTAGGTATACATCCTGCGCCGGTCCTCCCTCCAAGTACACAATCGGCGGTTCGACCGGCACACCTTTGGCGTTCGAATCGAACTCCATGATGATGAACAGGCCGTGCGGCATCCCCCAGGCCAGCCCGGCGCTGAAGGGATGTATCCGCAGTGTGACGTTGGGCAGCTTCGAGATTTCGGCCATGTGCCGGTGCTGGGTGGACATGATCTTCGGTCCGCCGATCATGCGGTGGAGTGCTGATTCGTGCAGCAGGACTTCCAGAAAGACCGGCTTGGTCTTTCGGGTGACGATGGCTTGCCGCCTCAATCGATGCTCCACGCGCCGATCGATGTCCTCGCTGTTGAATCCTGGATATGCCCCGATCACCGCGCGCGCGTAGTCCGCGGTCTGCAACCAGCCAGGAACGTGTTCGTGGTACGTGGTCAGTCGTCGCGCAGCGGCTTCCAGTCCGACGTACATGTTGAAAGCGCCGCTGTACAGGCCTCCATACGCGTGATACCAGCTTTTGGTCTTCGCTTGTACAGCAAGGTCGACCGCCGCTTTGGTGTCCGTGGCATCTACGCCGTACAGCTCGCAGAGCGCCTGCGCATCCTGCTTGCGGACTTTTTGGATCTGGCCGGTCTCCAAGCGTTGGAGTACGGCCCGCGATAGATCTACGAGCTTGGCGGCCTCGGCGATGGTGAAGCCCGCCGCTTCGCGGCGGTCGCGCAGGAAGCGTCCGAGTTGGCGACGCGGCAGGGTCGATGAGGGGCCTTCTTCATCAGGGTTGGTCACGCAGGTCTCCTAAAAGTGAGTCGTGCGGGATTGCAAACCGATCTCGGTCAGCTCGAGAACCGAGCACCGTCCTGGGTAATTGAGCCGATCAGGAGTGGGTGCTCGTTTTCGAGCGTATCCGCTGGTCACGGGTGGTGTGCTGGTTTTCGGCGTTCGAGGCGGAAACCCGCGCAGGGGGGCGTCTCAGCAGAACGAATCCGAAACCCGCACGCTGTCAAGATGATTCGGGAGCGACGATGCGTACCCAGAAGATCGGCACGAACGGCCGACCCGCCACGCAGAAGATACAGAAGCCCAATGCCGTAGGGCTGGTACGGCCCGACATATCCAGTCTGCACACATCTCGGCACGCGACCGAGATACGCCGCCACGCCGAGCGATTGGGCTACCACTACCTCTACACCGTCCGGCCCCCGGCAGGTGAAGTCGATCCGGTCGGATACGCGCTGGCCGTCGCGGTCGGCGTGCAGGCTGCCGCTCTCGTCGTCCACGACCTGACCACCGTGGACCACACCCCCGCGCGAGTCTGTGAAACCTGCGACCTCGAAACGGTGTGTCCCGCGATGACCTGGGCGCGTGCTCAGCCCGGTGCGACCGGCCCCGGCCACACCCACCCCGACCACTCGCTCACCATCGCCGAGTCGCATCGAATCATGCAGCAGCACAGAGGTTGTCGTGCCGTCACCTGTCCACGGAAGGCGTCGGCGCTCAGCTGCCTGGTGCGGGCGGGCAAGCTCGTTCCGCCGGTTTCGAGCCCACGCGAACGTGCCGCCGCTCGCGGTCTGGCGTTCGAATCCGCCGATCGACTGCCCTTCTCGCCTGGCCCCGACCTGGAAACACTGCTGAATGTGCTGGACGCGCTCACCGCTTCCGTCGCGGATTCCCGAACCCCGGTCTCCCGTCCGTTCGATGTCGCGCGAAGCGAGCGGGACTGATGTGGAATGCGCGACATCCACCACACCGAAGCCGAGGGCTTTCGGGCTACCTGGCGACTGGAAGGTCACCGCATCGCGATCTTGGTCGTGCGGGACGCATCCGACATGACGCCGATCGCCTCGTACCACCCCGGCTCGTACCCCGACCTCACGCAAGCCCGCGAACTGCTGCCGGAATTGACCGGACTATGGGACGCGGTTCGCCACGACTTCTGGTCACACCTTTTCCCGTGCCATCGACCCTCCACCATTTGCCGCGATGGCCGGACGTGAGCACGACTCGGTCCGGACGAGACCACCCACAGCAACTTCAACGACAACCATGTCGCCGCGAGGGGCGTCGTCGTCCCTCGCGGCCTGAATCAGCAACGATGCAATGCGGTGAGCAGGGTGTCGAGGATCGGTGAGCGCCGGGCGTCGGCGCGCAGGACCGCCGACACGGGGATGCGCAGCTTGGATTCGGCCAGCCGCAGCACCACCAGACCCTCGGTCGTGCTCTCCGCGTAGAGCACCGTCCACGCCTCGGGCCGGTTGATCAGCTCCATCGTCGCGGTGTGGTCCGGCGGGATGGGCGGGCCGAAGGTGGGGCCGGTAGGCAGTTCGGCGAACGCGTTGCGGATCACCGTGTGTAGCAACACCTGTTCCTGCTCCGGGGGGAGTAACAGGGGGTAGGAGGCCAGATCCGCCAGGGTCACCGTGTCCTTCGTGGCCAGCGGATGCGCGCTGGAGGTGGCGATCACCAGATCCTCGACCCACAGCTGCTCGACCACGAGGCCGGGCTGGTCGACGCGGCCGCGGATCAGGGCCAGATCGCAGTCGCCGTCGGTCACCGCGGTGATGCGCTGACGGAAGGGTTTGATGACGAACTCGATCTCCGCCTCCGGATGCGCGGCGCGCGCCCCCGCGATGGCCGACAGCGAGCGGGTGGCGAAGGACATGTTCGCGGCCAGCCGGATGCGCGGGCCGACCGTCCGCACGGCGGCGCGGATGGCCGACTCCAGGCTCAGCATTTGTTTCGCAAGGGGAAGTAGCCGTGCGGTGGCGTCGGTGGGCACGACCGAGCGGGTCGAGCGCTCGAACAGTTGCACACCGAGGTCGCGTTCGAGCCGGGAGATCTGGTGGCTGATCGCCGACTGCGAGATGAAGCAGCGCGCCGCGGCGCCGCTGAAGCTGAGCTCCTCGCACACCGCGACGAAGTAGGTGAGCTGCCGAAGTTCCACGGCGCCTCCTGATTAATTACGAATCGAGATAAGAGTCATCTTAATTATGCGCCCACACACCTGAAATATCCGCCCTCCGGATCGCGGTTCGTAATGAGAGAAGGAGGCTGTCATGCAGTACGTGGACGCGGGAATCGAAACCGCGGGTGTCGTCATTGTCGGATCGGGGTTCGGCGGGCTCGCCGCCGCCAAGCAACTGGCCAAGTCGGGGGTGGACTATGTGCTGATCTCCAGCACGCCCGAGCATCTGTTCCAACCGCTGTTGTACCAGGTAGCGACCGGTGTGCTCACATCGGAGGAGATCGCGCCGCCGATCGCGGGCATCCTGCGCCGCCATCGCGAGGCCGACGTTCGCCTCGGCACCGTGGTCGGCATCGATCCCGACCGCGCCATCGTCACCTACGAACACGAGGGCGTTTCGCACCGCATCCGCTACGGCTCGCTGATCGCGGCCACCGGCGCGAGCCAGTCCTACTTCGGCCGCGACGACTTCGCGGAGAAGACCTATTCGCTCAAGACCATCGATGACGCGCGGCGGCTGCGCGCCCAGATCGCGCGCGTCTTCGCCGAAGCCGCGCAGGCCGACGAGCAGACCAGGCGCAAGCTGCTGAGCTTCGTCGTGGTCGGCGCGGGCGCGACCGGCGTCGAGGTGGCCGGTCAGCTGAAGGAGCTGGCGAAACGGTATTACCACCAGGAGGTTTCGGTCACGCTCGTGGAGGGCGCGGGCGAGGTGCTCCCGCCGTTCGGCGGCGGGCTGTCGGAGTACGCGAAGAAGTCGCTGACCGGCAGCGGCGTGGAGGTGCTGCTCGGCACCTTCGTCACCGACATCGAGCACGGCAAGGCCACCGTCAAGAGCGCCGACGGGGTCGAGCACGCCATCGCGGCCGAGACCGTGGTGTGGTCGGCGGGCGTGCAGGCGGGCGGGTTCGCGAAGATCCTGGCCGAGGCCACGGGCGTGGCGACCGACCGGGCCGGCCGATTGCTGATCAACCCCGATCTCACCGTCGGCGGCTACGCCGACATCTACGCCATCGGCGACATGACCTCGCTCAACGGCTACCCCGGGCAATCGCCGGTGGCCATGCAGGAAGGCAGGCACGCCGCCGACATCATCCGCCGCAAGAAGCAGCCCGGCACGCCCTTCACCTACTGGGACAAGGGCAGCATGGCGGTGATCAGCCGGTTCAGCGCCGTGACGAAGCTGAACGACCGCATCACCTTCCGCGGTGTGATCGCCTGGTTCATGTGGCTCGCGGTGCACCTGTTCTACCTGGTCGGTTTCCGCAACCGCTTCGCCGCGGTCGCGTCCTGGCTGGTCGCGTTCATCTTCACCGGGCGCCCCGGTTTCGCCGAGGAGGAGGCGACCGCGCCGAAGGTACTCGCCGCGGAGAGTCGAGCCGCTTAAATGGCTTCTCGCACCTGAGAATCGCGTCGCGCACGATCGAAAGGCGGCGCGATTCACGGTGCGCGCGGCATTCACGCTGCCCAGGAACGAACCGCGATTCGCACGGTAAACCGCATGTCGGAAGCGGTTTCGGTGCGGGAGGGCGAACGCGGTGGAACCGTTCGGTGAACGCTCGGTGTGACAGCCGTCTCGTTCACCCAACCGGCATCGCGGCGACACTTCGAGGTTGCTGGGGCGCATTGTCGGACTGGCTTCATCGTGGATATGACTATTTCGTCCGTGCTGACAGCCCCGGCTCGACCGACGGACTCCAGGGAGGGACGGTCACGTTACTCGCTGGTGGTCTCCTCCGACCTCGATCACCGCGTCGCCGCGCAGCGCCTGCGCTACAACGTGTTCGCCAACGAGCCGGGTTTCCGGATTCCGGACGACGGCAGCGGTTTGGACGCCGACCATTTCGACGAGCACTGCGACCACATGCTGGTGCGCGACGACGCCAGCGGGGAATTCGTCGGCTGCTACCGGATGCTGCCGCCGGACAAGGTCGCCGCGGCGGGCGGGTACTACACGGCGACGGAATTCGATCTCGCGCAACTGGATCCGGAAGGCATGCGGATCGTCGAGATGGGCCGCGCGTGCGTGGTCCCCGACCACCGCAACGGCTCGGTGCTCACCCTCATGTGGGCGGGGATTTTGCACTACATCCAGCTCACCGGCTACGAGTGGGTGATGGGCTGCGTGTCGGTGCCGATGCAGGACACCCCGGCCGACCCGCCCGGAGTGAACGTGCGCGGCGTGCGCGACATGCTGCTCGGCCGGCACGCCTCCGACCCGGAGCGCCGGGTGCACCCCTACAACCCGGTGATCGTCGACGGCAAGACCCTCGACGAACTGACCCCGCCGTCGCGGCCGAAGCTGCCCCCGCTGGTGCGCGGCTACCTGCGGCTGGGCGCGGAGATCTGCGGCGAGCCCGCCCACGATCCCGCCTTCGCGGTCGCCGACTTCGTCGTGCTGCTCGGGCTGAACACCATCAACACCCGCTACCTCAATCGCCTACAAGACGCCGCCGCGTCGTTCGACGGGGGACGGTGAGGACCGTGGTCTTCGACGCGCCACCCGCCCCGTCCGCCGCGCACGCATGGATGCCGTCGAGCCCCTGCGGTTCCGGCTGCATCGATTCGATCGACCAAGTCGGCCCGGCGCGGGTGGCCGCCCGGCTGGCCGGAGTCGCCGGCCTGCTGCTCAGCTACCCGATCGCGCACGCGGTGACCCCGCGCGGCAAGCGTGCGCCGTTGCAGCGCGGCTACGCGCGCCTACTGCTCGGTTCCATCGGCCTGCGGTTGCGCGTCGTCGACAACCGGGTGACCGCGGAAGAGCGCGGTGTCGTCGATGAGGGCGACACCACGCTCGCACCCGCCGGTTTCGGCGCCGCAGGCCGGGGTGTGCTGATCGTCACCGGGCACATCAGCTGGACCGACATCGTCGCCTTGGCCTCGGTGCAGCCGCTCGGCTTCGTGGCCCGCGCCGACATGCTGGACTGGCCGATGATCGGAAAACTCGCCGAGTTGATGCGGGTGATCCCGATCGAACGCGAGAGCCTGCGGCAGTTGCCGGGCGTAGTGGCCGCGGTCGGAGCGCGGCTGGCCGCCGGTGAGCGGATCGGCGTCTTCCCCGAGGGCACCACGTGGTGTGGCCGCGCCTACGGCAGCATGCGTCCCGCGTTGCTCCAGGCGGCGGTGGACACCGGCACCCCCGTGCAGCCGGTGCGATTGCGGTACCTGGACCGGCACGGTGTGCCGTGCACGGTGCCCGCTTTCGTCGGCGTCGACACCTTCGGCTCCTCCGCCGGGCGGGTGCTGCGTTCGCGCGGAATGGTCGCCGAAGTGGTGCTGGAACCGGTGCTGGAACCCGGCCCCGACCGGCGCGAACTGGCCCGCCGCTGCGAGGCCGCCGTTCGCGGCGCCGCGTCGTCGCGCCACGAAACCACGGAATGGATCGAGGCGGGGCACACCCGAGTGCAGGACCCCTCGGTAGCGACCGTCGCCCCGGAGGTGCGCAGGCCGCGGCGCGTGTTGCGCGGTCGCCGCAATACCGCGGCCGTGCGGCAGGAGACGAAAGCGTAGCTGGGCTACACGGCGCGGCATAACGCGCGATAGTGGTTCGTATGCTTCCAGTTCTCGACCTCGCCGACGCCGACCGCGATCCGGAACGGTTCCGCGCAGATCTTCTGTCGGCCACACACGAGACCGGATTCTTCTATCTGATCGGTCACGGCATCGCCGCCGACCGGTCGAACGAGGTGGTGGCCGTCGCGCGGCGGTTCTTCGCGTTGCCCGCCGCCGCGAAGGAGGAGATCAGTCAGCTGAAGAGTCCGCAGTTCCGCGGATACTCCCGGCTCGGCGGTGAGCTGACCAACGGCAAGGTGGACTGGCGCGAGCAGATCGATATCGGTCCCGAGCAGAAGGTGATCGACGGCGCGGAGGGGTATTGGCGGCTGCAAGGACCGAACTTGTGGCCGTCCGCGCTGCCGGAACTACGCGAGGTATTCGAAGCGTGGAGCGAATCGCTTTCCGAGGTGGGCATGCGGCTGCTGCGACAGTGGGCGGTGGCCCTCGGCGCGTCCGCGGATCTCTTCGACGCCGCGTTCGCCGACCTGCCCGCCACCCTGATCAAAGTGGTGCGGTATCCGGGCAACGAGCAGAATCCGCAGGGGGTCGGGGCGCACAAGGATTCGGGCGTGCTCACGCTGCTGCTGGTCGAGCCGGGTTCACGGGGACTGCAGGCGGAGCTGTCGCCGGGAGAATGGGTGGACGTGCCGCCACTGCCAGGAGCGTTCATAGTCAACATCGGCGAGCTGCTGGAAGTCGCCGCAGGGGGATATCTGCGCGCCACCCGGCACCGCGTACTGGCGTCGGAGCCGGGCACCGATCGCGTCTCGATCCCGTTCTTCCTCAACCCGGCTTTGGACGCCACCATCCCGATCATCGAGCTGCCGCCCGAACTCGCGACCCGCTGTCGCGGCGTCGAGGCCGATCCGGACAACCCGATCTTCGACACCTACGGCGCGAACGCGTGGAAGTCCCGCACCCGCGCCCACCCGGAGGTCGCGTTGCTGCACCACGGCATCACCCCGGGCGAGGCCGTCAGCGCCTACTGACAGACGCGCCGCGGACTGTCGGCGCCGGAGGCAGCCGTGCGCCGCGGGTCGCTCTGCGCCGCAGGGTGTCGGGCCGCAAAATGCTCGAACGCGCGACGGGCGACTTCGCGGCGGCCGAGCGGGATCGCGCGCTGGGCGGGACCGTCGACATCGGGCGTCCGGGTCGACGTACGGGGCGAGCCGATGTCGGCTCGCCCCGTGAATCGTGGAAGAACTCAGAAGCCGCTTCCCGTCGGCGGCCGCCACCTGTTGTCCCAGCCGGGCCTGCCGTGATCCCAGTCGTCGTGGCGGTCGCGGCCGCGGAACCAGTCGTCGTTGCGGCCGCGGAACCAGTCGTCGTTGCGGCCGCGGAACCAGTCGTCGTTGCGGCCGCGGAACCAGTCGTCGTTGCGGCCGCGGTCCCAGTCGTTGTGCCTGCCGCGATTCCAGTCGTCGTGGCCGTGGCGGCCGTGGGTCGCATCGAGCTGGTCGGCCTGCTCGAGCACGATCGGGTCGGCGAGCGCGGGCACCGCGACGGCGGCGACCGGCATCAGGGCGAGTGCGGACGCGGCCGCGGCGCGTGCCAGCACGCGTCGCGTGCGTCCATGGGTGTGATGGTCCATCGGAACTTCCTCACTATCGATTCGTCCGGGCGTCGACCGCTCGGCGTTTCGGCCCCGGATCCACTCCCGGAACGGAACGGATCGGCGATCAACACGCTGAATAACGTACCGCTAAATAGCGGTACATTCAATAGGTGAAAACCCTGAGATTTCGCCGGTCGCAGGGCGTTCAAGCCTGAACCGGGTCCGTGAACGGACCCCGCGCGAGCGGGCGAGCAGGGGGGAATAACCGGCGGAGGGTGACGGCTATCCTTAACTGGTCATGAAGTCGGCTTTTTCGGGTCCGGTCAACGGTGCTGCGCCCCAGACGGTCTACCTCGATCACGCGGCCACCACACCGATGCTGCCCGCGGCCATCGAGGCGATGACGGCTGCCTTGCGCAGCACGGGCAACGCGTCCTCGTTGCACGGCTCCGGGCGCGCCGCCCGTCGGCTGCTGGAGGAGGCGCGCGAGTCGATCGCGGCAGACCTGGGCGCCCGGCCCTCGGAGGTCATCTTCACCTCCGGCGGCACCGAGAGCGACAACCTGGCGGTGAAGGGCATCTTCTGGGCGCGCCGCGACGCCGATCCGCGCCGGAACCGGATCATCGCCAGCTCGGTCGAGCACCACGCGGTGATCGACGCGGTGGAGTGGCTGGAGCGGCACGAGGGCGCGGAAGTCACCTGGCTGCCGGTCGACGCCGAGGGCGTGGTCGCGGCCGGAGCGCTGCGCGCCGCGCTCGCCGCCCATCCCGACGAGGTCGCGCTGGTCACCGTCATGTGGGCGAACAACGAGGTCGGCACGATCCAGCCGATCGTCGAAATCGCCTCCGTCGCAGCCGAATTCGGCGTGCCGATGCACAGCGACGCGGTGCAGGCGGCGGCGCAGCTGCCCATCGACTTCGCCGCGAGCGGCCTGTCCGCGGCCAGCTTCGCCGGGCACAAGGTCGGCGGCCCGCACGGTATCGGGGTGCTACTGCTCGGCAGGCAGGTGCCGTGCGTGCCGCTGCTGCACGGCGGCGGGCACGAGCGCGACCTGCGGTCGGGCACCTCGGACACGGCGGCCGCGATCGGGCTGGCCGCCGCGCTGCGCCAGACTTCGATCGAACTACACGCCCGGACCGCCGAGCTGGTCGCGTTGCGGGACGCGTTGATCGACGGCATCCGCGCGACGGCGCCCGACGCGGTGCTCAACGGTCCGGCCGGCGAACGGCGGCTACCCGGCAACGCGCACGTCACTTTTCCCGGCTGCGAAGGGGATTCGCTACTGATGCTGCTGGACGCGGCGGGGATCGAATGCTCGACCGGTTCGGCGTGCACCGCGGGCGTCGCCACGCCCAGTCACGTGCTGATCGCGATGGGTGTCGAACCCTGGCAGGCGCGCGGATCGCTGCGCTTCTCGCTGGGGCACACCTCGACGCGTGCCGACGTCGACGCAGTACTGAAAGTCTTGCCGCAAGTGGTGGAGCGGGCCAAGGCCGCGGGCCTGGCCGGTGCGAAAGGAGGTGTTTGATGCGGGTACTCGCCGCGATGAGCGGTGGTGTGGATTCGGCCGTGGCGGCGGCGCGTGCCGTCGACGCCGGTCACGAGGTGGTCGGGGTGCATCTGGCGCTGTCGGCGACACCGGGCACGCTGCGCACCGGATCGCGCGGTTGCTGCTCGAAGGAGGACGCGGGTGACGCCCGGCGCGCCGCCGACGTGCTCGGCATCCCGTTCTACGTCTGGGATTTCGCCGACCGCTTCAAGGAAGACGTCATCGACGACTTCGTCGCGGCCTACGCGGCGGGCGAGACGCCGAACCCATGCCTGCGCTGCAACGAGAAGATCAAGTTCTCCGCCCTGGCCGACCGGGCGGTGGCGCTCGGCTTCGATGCCGTGGTCACCGGGCACTACGCGCGGCTCGAGGACGGTGTGCTGCGGCGCGCCGTCGACGCCGACAAGGACCAGTCCTATGTGCTGGCTGTGCTGACCGCGCAGCAGCTCTCGCGCGCGATGTTCCCGGTGGGCGACACCCCCAAGCCGCAGATCCGCGCCGAGGCCGCCGAGCGCGGGCTCGCCGTCGCGAACAAGCCCGACAGCCACGACATCTGCTTCATCCCCTCCGGCGACACGCGCGCCTTCCTTGGCGCGAAGATCGGCATCCGGCCCGGCGCGGTCGTCGACGCCGACGGCCGGGAGCTCGCGCGGCACGAGGGCGTGCACGGATTCACCATCGGCCAGCGCAAGGGCCTGGGGTTGCCGGGTCCCGCCGCCGACGGCAAGCCGCGGTACGTCACCGGCATCGATCCCGAGTCCGGCACGGTCCGCGTGGGGTCGGCCGAGGACTTGCAGGTCTGGACGATCGAGGCGGAGCGCGCGATCTGGACGTCCGGCTCCGCGCCCGCGGGCCCGATCGAGTGCGTGGCGCAGGTGCGCGCGCACGGCGGCACCGCGCCCGCGGTGGCCGAGGCGGTGGGCGACGGACTGCTCGTGCGGCTGCGCGAGCCGCTGACCGGCGTCGCGCGCGGCCAAGCCGTGGTCGTCTACCGTCCGGATCCCGAGGGTGACGAGGTGATCGGCAGCGGGACCATCTCCGGCACCGCGCAAGAGTCTGTCACGAGTGAAACGGGGGCCGAGGCGGCGCGGTGATCCCGCACCATCCTCCGGTGTCGTCCGGTGCGGAAAACTGGGCTGTGACCGTCGAGAACGGCGGGTCCCGTAATGGCGGAATCGATCGGATGGAGTGCGGCAACGGTGTACGAGACCGGCACGGATGACGTGACGCGAGATGGCGGGCCGGACGTGACCGCCGAGCCGGTGCGCTTGCGAGGCGGCGTCGCCACCGGCGTCGGCTCTTGGCCGGGCACCGACCCGCGCGAGGCCGCAGCGACCATCGTCGGCGAACTCGGTGAGTTACCGCACCTGGTGGAGCTGCCCGGTCGGGGCGCGGGCGCGGACCTGGTCGGCCGCGCCTCCGCGTTGCTGGTCGATCTGCGTTTCGACACCACCTCCAGGGGCTATCGACTGGCGCCGCGCCCGGGTTCGGTCTCGCGACGCGCCCATGACCTGCTGCGGACCGATCTGGACGCGCTCGAGGAAGCGTGGGAGAACGCAGGCCTGTCCGGTCGCGGCCGGACGGTGAAGGTGCAGTCGGCGGGCCCGCTGACGCTGGCCGCGCAGGTCGAGTTGCCCGGCGGTCATCGCGTGCTCACCGACGCCGGCGCGGTGCGCGACCTCTCGGAGTCCCTGGCCGAGGGGCTGGCGCAGCACGTGGCGGAGGTGCGCAAGCGGCTCGGCGCGCAGGTCGTCGTGCAGCTGGACGAACCGTCGCTGACCGCCGTGCTGGACGGCTCCCTGCGCGGGGTGAGCGTGCTGAACACCGTGCGCGCGTTGCCCGAACCGGAAGCGCTGGCCGTGCTGGACGCGGTGATCACCGCACAGTCCGCGCCGGTGCTGGTGCACAGTTGCGCCGAGCCGCCCGCGCTCGGTGCGCTGCGCCGTAGCGCCGCCGCGGGGATCGGGTTCGATCTGAGCATCATCGGCACCGGGCAACTCGACGAGATCGGGGAGGCCATGGAAGCGGGCAAGCAGCTGGTGCTCGGTGTCGTCCCCACCGAGGCGCCGGCCACGACGGTCACCTGGCGTACCTTCGCCGAACCGGGCGTGCGGCTGATCGATCGGCTCGGCTTCGGCCGCCGCACGCTGGCGGAGCGGGTCGCGGTCAGCCCGGCATGCGGACTGGCGGGCGCGCCGCTGGAGTGGAGCAGACGAGCGCTGCGCTTGGCCGCGGACGTCGCGCGCGCGTATGCCGAAGAGCCGGAGGAGCTTTCGTTCTCCTGACGTTCCCGGACGCAAATCCCCGCCCAGGCCGATCAGTTTCGTGACGGGAACAAGCTCGGTCGCGGGCAGTTCGGGAAGGCTTTGATCTGGGGATCGCCAGTGCTGGCGGTGAATTACGGTGCGTATGGTGCAGCCCTTGGAACGTCCGGTCGTACTGGCGATGATCTATGCCGTCGGCTCGATCCTGCTCGGCCCGGCCATCTACCTGGGTGGATATTTACTTTTCACCGACGGGCTCATGGATTACTGCGATAGCGCCGCACGCGAAGGGGCGTTCAGAGCGGCGCAAGGTTTTCAAATCGCCGGCGCGAGCACCATGCTGGTCGCCGGGTTCGCTCTGCTGGCTGATCTGTCGGCTCATCGCCATCGGATCAGCCGACTTCGATTCTTGTCGAGCGGCTCCGGAGTTTTCGCCATGATGTGTGGGTTCGGCTTCGTCATCATATTGTCCGGACCTTCGGGTCAGGTCTGTTCGCCTGGATGACAGCTCTAGAACTCGATCTGCCGGTGCGGGCGCCACACCGTCGAGACGGGCATGCCGCGCGTCGATGCCGCCACACCGCCGGAACGCTGTGCTCGCGCCGAGAAACGGACCGGCCGGAATTCGTGTCTGCCAGGGCGGCGACGTGCGCGAACACGGCGGCTCCCTGTCGGTGGCCTCCGCTAATGTGCGATGGGTGAGTGACAGCGAGAGCGCGGCGGCCCCGGCGACGCCAGAGCAGCGGGTGGACTGGCAGCAACTCGCGGACGAGGTGCGTGAGCATCAGTTCCGCTACTACGTCCGGGACGCGCCGATCATCTCCGACGGCGAGTTCGACGCGCTGTTGCGGCGGTTGCAGGCCATGGAGGACGAGCATCCGGACCTGCGCACGCCGGACTCGCCGACCCAGCTGGTCGGCGGTGGGTTCGCGACCGATTTCACCGCCGTCGACCATCTCGAGCGGATGCTGTCGCTGGACAACGTGTTCGACGTCGACGAACTACGCGCCTGGGCCGCCCGGGTGGAGGCGGAGACCGGGCCGGACCTGCACTATCTGTGCGAGGTCAAGATCGACGGCGTCGCGCTGAACCTGGTCTACGAGAACGGCAGGCTGGTCCGTGGCGCCACCCGAGGCGACGGACGCACGGGTGAAGACGTGACGCTCAACGCGCGCACCATCGATGACATCCCCGGCGAGCTGAACCCCAGCGACGAGTTCCCGATCCCGCGACTACTGGAGGTCCGCGGCGAGGTGTACTTCCGGCTGGAGGATTTCGAGACGCTCAACGCCGCCATCGTGGCCGAGGGCAAACCGCCCTACGCCAACCCGCGCAACACCGCGGCCGGTTCGCTGCGGCAGAAGGATCCGTCGGTCACCGCGCGGCGCAGGCTGCGCATGATCTGTCACGGCTTCGGCCGGATCGAGGGCTACACGCCGACCTCGCAATACGAGGCGTACCGCGCGCTCGCCGCGTGGGGCCTGCCGGTGTCCGAGCACACCAGACGGGTGCAGGGCATCGACGCGGTGATCGAGCGGGTCGCGTATTGGGGCGAGCACCGGCACGACATCGAGCACGAGATCGACGGCCAGGTGATCAAGGTCGACGAGACCGCGCTGCAACGCCGCCTCGGCTCCACCTCGCGGGCTCCGCGCTGGGCGATCGCCTACAAGTACCCACCCGAGGAGGCGACGACCAAGCTGCTGAACATCCAGGTGAACGTCGGCCGCACCGGGCGGGTGACGCCGTTCGCGGTGATGGAGCCGGTGTCGGTCGCGGGGTCGACGGTCGCGATGGCCACCTTGCACAACGCGGCCGAGGTCAAGCGCAAAGGCGTGCTGATCGGCGACACGGTCACCATCCGCAAGGCGGGTGACGTGATCCCCGAGGTGCTGGGGCCGGTGGTGGACGCGCGCCCCGAAGATGCGCGCGAGTTCGTCATGCCGACGCACTGTCCCGAATGCGGCACCGAACTGCGCCCCGAGAAGGAGGGCGACGCCGACATCCGCTGCCCGAACCAGCAGTTCTGCCCGGCCCAATTGCGCGAGCGCGTCTACCACGTGGCAGGCCGCGGCGCTTTCGACATCGAGGCCCTCGGTTACGAAGGCGCGATCGATCTGCTGAAGTCCGGCGCCATCACCGACGAGGGCGACTTGTTCGACCTGGACGAGGCGACGCTGCTCACCACGTCCCTCTACGCCAACAAGAACGGCAGCCTCTCCGCCAACGGCAAGCGGCTGCTGGAGAACCTGGCCGCGGTCAAGAACCGGCCGCTGTGGCGGGTGCTGGTCGGCCTGTCCATCCGGCACGTCGGCCCCACCGCGGCGCGGGCGCTCGCCGCCGAGTTCGGCAGCTTGGACCGCATCGAGGCGGCGTCGGTCGAGGAATTGGCCGCCGCCGACGGCGTGGGCCCTACCATCGCGGCCGCGGTGGCGGAGTGGTTCACCGTCGACTGGCACCGCGCCGTGGTGGCGAAGTGGCGGGCCGCGGGTGTGCGGATGGAAGACGAGCGGGACGAATCCATCGAGCGCAACTTGGAGGGTCTGTCCATCGTGGTGACCGGTTCGCTGCAAGGCTTCACCCGCGACGGCGCCAAGGAGGCGATCCTGGTGCGCGGCGGCAAGGCGGCCAGTTCGGTTTCGAAGAAGACCGCGTTCGTGGTGATCGGTGACGCGCCGGGGTCCAAGGCCGCCAAAGCGGAGGAACTCGGTGTGCCGATTCTCGACGAGGAGGGGTTCCAGCGGCTGCTGGCCGGTGGTCCCGAGGCGGTCACGCCGGAGACGGCCGCGGAGGACGCCGAAGCCGAGGAGTGATCGGCGCTTGACCTGAAGATACGTTGAGGTATGAGGATCGACTGGTAGGCGACTACCAGGAGGTCATCATGTCTCGTCCTACCGCACTGATCACCGGCGCATCGGCAGGATTCGGCGCTGCGCTCGCGCGGGCGCTGATCGAACAAGGGTGGCGGGTGCTGGGGACCGGGCGTCGTGCCGACCGGTTGACGCGGGTGGCCGCCGAACTCGGGCCGTCGTTCCAGGCGGTCCCCGGCGACGTCACGGATCCGGCGGATCGCGCCAGGTTGGCGGACGCCGCGCGCGGTGCGGGGGAACTCGCCCTGGTGGTGAACAACGCCAGCCGTCTCGGGCCGAGTCCGTTGCTGGGCCTCGCGGACTATCCACTCGACGAGTTCGAGCGCGTCTTGCGCACGAATGTGGTCGCGCCACTGGCGATTCTGCGCATCGTGCTGCCGCTGCTGCGGCCGGACGGCGTTGTGGTGAACATCAGCTCCGACGCCGCGGTTGAGCCGTATCCCACGTGGGGTGGATACGGTTCGTCGAAGGCAGCGCTCGACCAGCTCACGGCGATCCTCGGTGCGGAACATCCGGGCCTGTCCATCTACGCGTTCGATCCCGGCGACATGCGTACCGAGATGCATCAGGCCGCGTTTCCCGGCGTCGACATCTCCGACCGGCCCGAGCCCGCGACAGTAGTGCCCGCGCTGCTGCGGTTGCTCGCCGAGAAGCCGAAGAGCGGGCGTTATGCCGCCGCGGATTTCGTGGCCGGGCGGGCGTCATGACGGTGCGGACCGAACTGCCGTTCTTCGATCTGTCCCCGGATCGCAACGCCACCCTCCCGCCCGAGGCGAGAGGGATGGCGCGCGACGAGGTCCGTTTGCTCGTCGTCGAGGACGGTCTGACGCACGCCCGATTCCGAGAGCTGCCCGACCGCCTGCGCCCGGGCGACCTTCTGGTGGTGAACAACTCGGCGACCATGTCGTCGGCGGTCGACGCCACGATGGACGGCGAGCCGGTCGTGCTGCATTTCTCCACCTGGCTGGACGACGGCCGCTGGGTGGTCGAGGTCCGGACCACCGAACGCACTCCCTATCCGTCCGAGGGGCTCTCGGCCGGGACCGTGTTGCGTTTGCCGGGTGCGACGGCCACACTGCGGGCGCCCTGGCTTCCCGGCGGACGTCGTCTCTGGAGTGCGGACGTCACCGGCGACGTGCTCGGGTTGCTCGCCGCACACGGCCGCCCCATCACGTATGCCTATGTGCCGCAGCGGTGGTCGGCGGCCTATTACACGACGGTCTTCGGCAGGGTGCCGGGCAGCGCGGAAATGCCGAGCGCGGCACGGCCGTTCACCGAGCGTGTGGTGTTGGATCTGATCACCGCAGGGGTTGCTCTCGCGCCGATCACCCTGCATACCGGCGTCTCCTCGCCCGAGGCCGGGGAACCGCCGAGCCCGGAACGGTTCGCCGTTGCCGCCTCGACGGCGCGGCTGGTGAACGACACGAAAGCCGCCGGTGGGCGGGTTGTCGCGGTGGGCACGACGGTGACGCGGGCGTTGGAGACCGCCGCCGACCCGGCGGGACTCGTCCACGCGTCGCGCGGGTGGACCGACCTGGTGCTCGGCGCACGGCGACCGGCTCGTGTGGTGGATGGTCTGATCACCGGTTGGCACGCGCCCGGCGCGTCACACCTGGATCTCCTGGTAGCAGTGGCGGGGGAGGAAACCGTCGCCGCCGCGTATGCCGCCGCCGTGGACACCGGCTACCTGTGGCACGAGTTCGGCGACAGCGCTCTGCTGTTCGGGCGTGGCCCGCTCAGTGGACCGTGACCGTGGCGCCCAGCTGGCCCGCGATGTCGAATCGCCCGCAACGGCCGTCGCTCAGGTCGAGCTTCTGGGTGATGATCTTGCCGCGGCGATTCTTGAACGTCGCCTCGGCGGACACGTCGGCGCTCGCCGTCGAGCACACCTTCGACACCACGCCGGGCGGGTCGTAGCTGACCGTCCCTCCGCCCTGGCAGGTGTTCGTGCTGTTGGCCAGGAACACGCGTGCGGTGCCCTCCGGACACGGCGCGTCCGCCACCGCCTCCGGCGCCACGGTCAGCGAGCCCAGCGCGAGCGCGGCGACGGCGGAGCCTCCGACCACTACGCGACGAACCGTCGATCCCATCGTTACCCTCATCCCATCGAACAACTTCGGCAGTACGCCGCGGCAAGACCGCAGCGTGCAGGCATGCTAACCCGCTATCACGCCTGCTGTCCTGGCGACTGCTGTCGAGCTACTCCGGAAACAGCAGGTTGTCGACGGCGATGGTGGTGTCCGCATAGCGGACCGGGATGTGGTCGCCGGGCCGGTACTCTTTGCGAGTCCGGTAACCCGTGGGTATCGGTTCGGTGTGCTCGTAGATCACGGTTCTCGTGACTACCCAGTAGGTCGAATACCCGGCGCGGCCATACAGTTTCGCTTTGACTCCGAGGTCTTGCATCACCGTTTCGTCGGAGATTTCGATGACCAGGAGCACATCAGCCGGATCCCACACAGCGATTTTCGAACCGATCAAATCGACCTGATCCGCGTCTGCCCGCAGTACCCAGCAGTCGGGATCGGGTAGCGACTGGGCGGTGGGCAGCGTCTCGCTGGTCACCTCGACCCCCTTGGTCGGAAGCTCCCGCGCGATGCGAAACACCGCTCGGCCGTGCCACGACCCGATAACCACCGGCCATACCTCCCCCTCGACGAGTTCGACACGATGGTCGAACGCGCCCGCCTCCCACGCGCGCAGGAACTCGCTGCGCGTCCAGCGGTAGGCGATCGAAGCCTCGGTCATGCGATCAGGGTACCGTGCCGCCGATCGCGCAGCCATCGGTCGCAGACCTGTCCGCCCAGGTAATGCTCGTGATCGAACAAAGAGAGGGCGGACGTTCGAACCTTCGGCGAACCGTGTGTGGGCTCGGTGCGCGTGTCGCCGACGTGGGGCAAGATCAGGCGCGGATCGCGGACGCTACCGGCCTGATGTCGCCCACCCATGCCACAGACGGAAGTATGGCGGCATGCTGCGCAGTTTTCAGGTGACCAATCACAGATCGCTGGCCGACGAGCAGGAGTTGCGGCTCACCAGAGGAAGCGGGCCGGTGGCGGTGCCGGTGACCGCCGTGCACGGCGGCGCCGCTGCGGGCAAGACGAACCTGATCGATGCGCTCGGGCAGATGCGCGACGCGGTGTTGCACTCGGTGACCGGGTGGGACCCGTACGCGGGCCCGGTGCGGGCGCCGCACCTCGGATTCCCGGACCGGCCTTCGGAGTTCGTGGCGGCGTTCGTCGCCGAGGGCGTGCCGTACACCTACGGGTTCCGGCTGGACAACGCCGACGTGACGGCGGAATGGCTGCACACCCATCCGCGCTCGCGCAAGCGAATCGTGTTCGAGCGCAACGGGGAACAGATCAAGATCGGCCCGATGTTCGAGGCCGCGCGCTACGGTATCACCGCGCTGGCTCCGCTGGTTCGTCCGAACGCGTTGCTGCTCAGCCTCGCCGGTCAGATGTACTCCGACGCGCTCGTGCCCGCCTACCGCTGGTTCGATTCCATGCTCGAAGTGCAGCGCGGTCCCGCCGAACCCGACGCCATCGCCCATCGGCTGGGCAGTCACATCTCCCGATCCCCGGACAACGCGGCGCGGCTGCTGATGCTGCTGCGTACGGCCGAGTTGGGCATCACCGACCTGCTCGTCGCCGAACACGACCCGTTGTACGCCGACTACCTGCGTGATCTGGACGCCGACATCGCCGGTCTCGGCAAACAGATCGATCTGTGCGCCTCCTCGCCCGGCCACGCTGACCAGTTGCTGCGTGACAACGGCCTGACCCCGGTGCTGCTCGAACGTGAGCTGACCAATCTGAAGGCCGCACGTGACGCCTTGTACACGCGCATGGTGGCCCGGCGCGGCGTCGGCCTGAGCCTGGTGCACGACGGCATCGACGCCCCGTTCGGGATCGGCGACGAATCCTCCGCCACGCTGTCGTTGCTGCGGGTCCTGCCCGCCATGCTCGACGCGCTGGACGAGGGCCGTGTACTCGCCGTCGACGACATCGGCGCGTGCCTGCCCGCGGAGGAGACCGATCGGTTGATCCAGCTGTTCCAGAATCCGGAGACGAATGCGCGCGGGGCGCAGTTGATCTTCACCACGAACAATCGGACGCTGATCGATCGGGGCAACGGACGATCGCAACGCACCCGCACATCGGTCTGGCAGGTCCGGCGCACGGCTCAGGGCGCCAGCGAGCTCACGCCGGTGTGACGCGACTTAGCATGGGGGCATGTTGGAGTTCGTCGCGCTGGTAACCCTGACCGCGGTGCTGGTGTCGCTGATCGTGTTCACCATCCGCGGCAAGCGGGGCTACCGCCCGGCGAACCCGGAGGAGGGGACGCTGTACGTCACCGGTGTGAGCCCGCGCCCCGACGCGACGGGCGAACAGTACGTGACCATCACCGGGAATCTGAGCGGTCCTTCTGTCTCCGGCAAGGTCGTGTACGGCCGTTTCGCCTGGGACACGAGTTCCTGGCCGTCGATCGGCGACCTGCTCACCGTCGTCTATCCGGCGGGCAAGCCCGACCGCTGGCAGATTTCTCGTCCCGGCTGAGCGGTCGCCGTGCCGTAGCCCACACTATGGTCGATGGCATCATGCCGGGTATGGATGAGCGGGACGCGGGTGTCGTCGTCCGGGCGGCGCGGCCCGAGGAGTACGCGACGATCGGCGAGTTGACGGTGGAGGTCTACGTCGGCGAAAGCTACGTGGAAGCGGGCAGCTGGTACGCGGGCGAGCTGGCCGACACCGCCCGCCGCGCCGCCTCGGCCCGGGTCCTGGTCGCCACGCACGCGGGCCGGATCGTCGGCTCGCTGACGGTCGCGCCCGCGGGTAATCCGTACGCGGAGATCGCGCTGCCGGGTGAACTCGAGTTCCGCATGCTCGCCGTCGCGAAGACCGCGCGCGGACTCGGCGCCGGGACGGCACTGGTGCGCAGCGTGCTCGATCTCGCCCGCGCGGAAGGTTGCGCGGCGGTTGCCCTCACCACCATGGCCGCCATGGTCGACGCCCGGCGGATATACGATCGCTTCGGCTTCCTCCCCGTACCGAGCCGGGACTGGCGTACTCCCGCGGGGGAGCTGCTGCATGTGCTCCGGCTACCGCTCGGCCCTTCTGGCGATTCCGCCTAGGTAGTCGTCCGCGGCGCGGAATCCGCTGCGCCGCTTGTGAATCAGCCGAGGACGGTGGCGACTATCCCGGCGAGGTAGCCGAGCCGGGCCACCTCGGAGGGCCGGAAGTCGGGGCCGCCCGGCCTGCCGAGCAGCAGCACCTTGCCGGTGTTGCCGAGCGGAGCGGCGGCGAGTTTGGTGTCCATGTCCCGCCAGATCTCGGGCACCCAGTCGGCTTCGGGGTCGAGCACCGTCGGCTTCTCCAGTGGCATCCACGGTGCCGAACCCGCTTGTGTCTGTGGCGCACTCGGGCTGCCGACCACCCGGTAGGCGCCGTGCGGCCCGATGTCGATGATCGTGCTCCAGCCGACCCGCAGCACCCGCGGCACACCGTCCACCAGCACCTGCATCCGGTCGTCGCGAGCGCTGGCCACGTGATCGATGAGTTCGAGTTCGCGATGGGTGTCGAGCACGCCGGAGTACGGGCGGATCGAGTCCACGTGCACGTCGCCGATCGATTCGGCGGCGGTGATGAGGGTGTCGGGGAGTGCGCCGGAGGGCACCTCGACGACCAGATCGTCGACGGCGTAGCCCGCGCCGCGCTCGACCACGTCCAGCGAGAGGATGTCGGCACCGACGGAGCCGAGTGCGAGGGCGAGCGCACCGAGGCTTCCCGGTCGATCCGGAAGTTGCACGCGGAGCAGATACGACACGTGCGTTTCCTTTCTTAGGGCGGCCGAGGCTCTGAACGGATACCCGGGTGACGCAATACTTACACCCCTTACGGCCGGTTATCGAGTCGAAGACCGGCGAGTGACGCGCGCCACTCGATGAATTCGCGCGAAACCGGCGTGTCGGGCTAGTCCGAGCGGCCGTGTCGCGCGCCGGAGGGGGTTGCCGGGGGCCTGCTGGGCGATGGTTCCTCCGCCGCGCCGACGAAGCCCGGGTGCCGGGTGGTGACCCGGTCCCCGGTGGCTAGGCTGTGTGGGTTGAGCACTGTTGATAACGAAGCCGAAAGGGGTCCCGCGGTGCCCGCCATCTCCCGCGACGAGGTCGCACACCTCGCCCGGCTGTCCCGGCTCGCGCTGTCCGACGCGGAACTGGATCAGTTCGCTGGACAGCTGGATTCGATCCTGAGCCACGTGCGGACCATTTCCGAGGTAGCCGCCGCCGACGTCCCGGCTACGGCGTCGCCGAACCCGGCGACCAATGTGACCCGTCCCGATGAGGTGGTGCCGGGCCTGACCCCGCGGGAGGCGCTGTCGGGCGCGCCCGCCGTGGACGAGCAGCGGTTCATGGTGCCGCAGATTCTGGGGGAGGGCGAATGAGCGCAGCATCGCATCACGATTCCGTCTTGACGACGCTGTCGGCGGCCGAGCTTGCCGACAAGATCCACGGCCGCGAGCTGTCCTCGGTCGAGGTCACCCAGGCGCACCTGGACCGGATCGCCGCGGTCGACGGCGAGTACCACGCCTTCCTGCACGTCGCGGGAGAGCAGGCGCTAGAGGCCGCGGCCGCGGTGGACGCCGCGATCGCCTCCGGCGCCGAGCCCGCCTCGCCGCTGGCCGGAGTTCCGTTGGCGCTCAAGGACGTGTTCACCACCACGGACATGCCCACCACCTGTGCGTCGAAGATCCTCGAGGGTTGGGTGTCGCCGTACGACGCGACCCTCACCACGCGGTTGCGCGCGGCGGGCATCCCGATCCTCGGCAAGACCAACATGGACGAGTTCGCCATGGGCTCCTCCACCGAGAACTCCGCCTACGGTCCCACCCGCAACCCGTGGGACACCACCCGCATCCCGGGCGGTTCGGGCGGCGGCTCCGCGGCGGCGCTGGCCTCCCATCAGGCCCCGCTGGCCATCGGCACCGACACCGGCGGATCGATCCGCCAGCCCGCGGCCGTCACCGCCACCGTCGGCACCAAGCCCACCTATGGCACGGTGTCGCGCTTCGGCCTGGTCGCGTGCGCGTCGTCGCTGGACCAGGGCGGTCCGTGCGGTCGAACGGTGCTGGACACGGCGCTGCTGCACGAGGTGATCGCCGGATACGACCCGCGCGACTCCACCTCGCGCGACGTGCCGGTGCCGCCGGTGGTGGCCGCCGCGCGCGCCGGGGCGCAGGGCGATCTGCGCGGCGTCAAGATCGGCGTGGTGAAGGAACTGCACTCCGACAGCTACCAGCCCGGCGTGCTCGCCTCCTTCGACGCCGCTGTGGCGGTGCTGAAGGATCTCGGCGCCGAAGTGATCGAAGTGTCCTGTCCGCACTTCGAATACGCGCTGTCGTCCTACTACTTGGTGATGCCGTCGGAGGTGTCGTCGAACCTCGCGCGGTTCGACGCGATGCGCTACGGCCTGCGCGTCGCCGACGACGGTCAGCACAGCGCCGAGCAGGTCATGGCGGCCACGCGCGCGGCCGGGTTCGGCCCCGAGGTCAAGCGGCGCATCATGATCGGCACCTACGCGCTGTCGGCGGGTTACTACGACGCCTACTACGGCCAGGCGCTGAAGGTGCGCACGCTGATCGCCCGCGACTTCGACAAGGCCTACGAGCAGGTCGACGTGCTCGTCTCGCCGACCAGCCCGTTCACGCCGTGGAAGCTGGGCGAGAAGGTCGACGATCCGCTGGCCATGTACCTGTCGGACCTGTGCACCCTCCCGACCAATCTGGCCGGTCACCCCGCCATGTCGGTCCCCTCCGGGCTGAGCAAGGACGACGGCATGCCCGTCGGCCTCCAGATCATGGCCCCCGCCCTCGCCGACGATCGCCTCTACCGGGTGGGCGCGGCCTACGAGGCCGCCCGCGGTCCCGTCGCGTGATATCGCCGAGCCGCTCGGTTTCCGCGCACGCGATACCGAGCGGCTCGGTGAGTAATCAGGCGGGCCAGACGAATTCGGGGTCGCTGGCGTAGTCGTCGCGGCGTTGATCCAGCGCGAGTGCGACCATCTGGTGCGCGCCGGGCCCGATGATCTTGCGTAGCGGGGGGTTCGCCATGTTCACCAACTCGATCAGGCCCGCTGCGCCGACCTCCGGGGGCGCTTCGATCCATTCGGACTCGGTGTCGGCGCTCGGCTCCACCGAAGCGGTGGGCTCGTTCGATGTGTTTCCCGGCCCGGCTTCGGTCGACGTCGTTCCGGTCGCCGGAGCCGCAGTCGCTTCGGCCGGGTAGTCCGGCATACCCAGGATGGAGTTGCGCAACTGCGCATAGGCGGGAATGCCGCTGGCGAATCGCATGCTCGACTTGGCCCAGTCGGTATCGAAGCCGCCCATCTGCGCGAGCGTGACCCGGATGCCGAAGGGGCGCAGTTCGTCCGCGAGCGAGGCGCTGAATCCCTCCAGTGCCCACTTGCTCGCGTTGTACAGTCCGAACAGGGGCAGACTGCCCACGGCCCCGACCGTGGAGATCTGCACGATGTGTCCCGAACCCTGCGTGCGCAGATGGGGTACCGCCGCTTGGGAAACCCAGAGGGCGCCGAAGAAGTTGGTGTCCATCTGGTCGCGGATCTGCGTCTCGGTCAGTTCCTCCACGGCGCCGACCAAGCCGTAACCCGCGTTGTTCACCAGCACATCGATCGTGCCCGTCAGCGCGAACGCCTTGTCCACGGTGGCGATCACGCCGGCGCGGTCGCGAACGTCCAAGGGCAACACGGTGAGACGGTCGTCGGCAATGCCCGCGAGGGTCTCCGGGTTTCTGGCGGTCGCGACGACGCGATCCCCCTCGGCGAGCGCGGCCGTCGTGAAGGCGCGGCCGAGTCCGCGGCCTGCGCCGGTGATGAACCACGTTCTGGTCATGGGCGATCCTTTCGTCGCGAGACGCTCCGTCTCGTCGGATACCGTGCCAAGTCGCTCGCGCCTTGTCAAGACGAGACGTTTCGTCTCGTCATCTGCTACTGTCGCGGCATGCCCGAGACTCCCACCGCCGCGCGCCGCAGCGAGCGCTCCCGTGCGGCGATACTCGCCGCGACCGCCGAGCTGATCCGCGAGGTGTCCTACGCGAAACTGGGCATCGAGGCCATCGCGGCCCGCGCGGGCGTCGGCAAGCAGACGATCTACCGCTGGTGGCCGTCGAAGGGGGCGGTGGTGTTCGATGCCATGCTCGAATCCGATTCGGGGCCGGAGGGTCCGGCGCTACCCGACACCGGAGACATCGCCGCCGATCTGCGCCAGTTGCTACGCGGTTCGGTCGTCGCGCTGACCGATCCGGGGTTCGAATCCTTCCTCCGCGCGATGTACATCGAGATCCAGCAGGACGCCGAGTTGGGCGCCGCCTACCGTGAGCGTTTGCTGCTGCCCCAGCGCGCCGCTGTCGCCGACCGCTTGGCCGCCGCCGTCGCCGCAGGCGAAGTGCGCGCGGATCTGGATCTCGAGCTCGCCATCGATCTGCTGCTCGGTCCGGTGCAGATGCGGTGGTCCCTTGGCCTCGGTGGTCTCACCGAGGACTATGCCGACGCCGCCCTCGACGCCGCGCTGGCCTATCTGCGTGCCTGAGTCCGCGGGTGTCTACTCGATCAGACCGGCGTTGGACGGGAGGGTGGCGTCCCCGGCTTCCAGGCTCTGCACGATCGGCGCGAGATCGCTGGACCCACTCGTGCGGGCGTCCGCGGCGAATTCCTGCCACGTCGTCGGCGCGTCGCCCTCGATGACCGGATCTTCCAGGCCGACGTCGTAGTCATCGTCGTCGAAAGACTGCTCGGGTGGGGTTGATCGATCGTCCGTCAACTGGGCGGTCTCCTTCGCGTTCGCAACAGTTTCCCCGGTCCGGTCGGACGGCTGGACGGCGGCCCTCAGGAAGCGCGCAGCGATTCGGCCCGCTTCTTGATGCCGTCGGTCATGCCCTCGAAACCCCGGCGCAGATTCTTGCCGAGCGAGGCGACGACCACGGGGTGCAGCCATCCGCCGAGTTCGAAGTGCGATTCGTAGCGCGTTCGGTTGTCCGGCAGCGGCGTCACAGTGTGCGAGCGCAGGCTGTGCAGCGCGCCGAGGGGCACGGGTTTCATCGAGTAGCTCAGCTCGCTGCCCCGGGTGTGCGAGCGGATCCATTCCCGCTGCTTGCGCGGCTTCGAGCCGGAGACCTGGACGAGCATGTCGATCGGCTCGCCGGGCACCAGCGAACTGCGGCACTCCGTGACGAAGGGATTCCATTCGCCGTAGCGCGGGAAGTCGGTGATCACCTGCCACACCAGGTCGGCTGGGGCGTCGATGTCGGCGGCGAGGTCGATGACGAAGGCCATGAAGAAATTAGAACATGTTCTATGGCGGTCGCGGGCGAGTGGCGTGCCGAACAGCTCAGCACGAGCCCATCGCCGTCCCTTGATCCTGGCCGTACCGGTGGCCGTGGCCCGGCGGAGCGTGCAGCGCGGCGAGCAGATCGGCGGTGGTCTGCGCGAAGCTGAGCACCGGAAGCCATTGCGGAACCGGAGCGTCGACGCGGGCGCCGGTCAGGTCGGGCGCGCGCCACAGCTGGGAAGGCGACCAGTGGATCACCGGATCCGAGCTATTGGCCAGCACGGTCGCGCCGGCGCGGTGGACATTGTCGGCCGGTGGACCCGCCCAAAGAACCGCGCAGGTTCGGTCGTCCTGCTCGGCGTCGTCGGCGAAGACGGCGTTGCCGCCCAGAGCGCCCAGGCTCTGCCCGTACAGGTACAGCTTCGGCTTGTGCGCGAGGCTTTGGATGTGGCGCTCGACGGCGGTGAACAAGGCGCGAGCGGCCGTCACCGCCGATTCCCGGCCGAACACGAACGTCGCCCAGCTCGGGAGATAGGAGTACTGCAGCCCGACCAGCGCCACGTCACCGCCGAAGCGCCGATCGAACCCCGCCACGGCGTTCGCGTCGATCCAGCCCGATCCGGTGGGCACCGTGACGACCAGGTGCGAGCGGGCGAAGCCGCCCGACCGTTCCAGTTCCCGGATCGCCAGCGCGACGCGGCTGTCCAGGTCGGGTGCCGAGGCCACCCCGACATAGACCCGCACGGCGCGCACCGACGCGTCGCTCACGAATTTGCGCCCCTCGGCGCCCAGCGACGTCCAGCTCACCGCCGACTCCGCGCTACCCGACCCGGCGTGCGAAACCGGTCGCACCAGAGTGGGATCCAGCTCGGCGTTGGCCCGCGCGTACGCCGCCTCCCGCCATCCGACCACCGCGGGCACACCGACCAGGTACAGCAGCACCGCCGCGACGGCAGCCAGCGAGACGCCCCGCGACCAGCCCAGTTTCCGCCGAGACCAGGCGATCGAGCGGGTGGCGGCGGCGAACAGCCCGACGACCAGCGCCGCGCCGAGCGCGCAGCGCACCCAGTAGTCGGCGCCGATCGGCGGCGTGCCCATCGCGGCGCGCAGCCGGTTCTGCCAGTGTCCCGCGTTCGCCGCTGCTCCCACCACCAGCACCGATATCGCGATCAGCAGGGGCAGCCGCAGCCACGCATGGTGCCGATCGAAGTCGAAACCCCTTCGCCGCACGATGATTCGCAGCGTTCCGGCCACGCCGAGCGTCAGCGCCGCGAGGAGCCCGGTCAGCACGGCTTGCGCGCCCGGTGTGCGAGGGAGCAGACCCGGGGCCAACGACGCCAGTGTGCCGAGCCCGATGCCGAGTGTGGTGCCGATCCGCGGCGGTCGTGCCTGGAGTCGGAGACGGCGGTTCGGGAACGCCGTCATCGCCGCACCGTTGCCGCGACGGACGCAGGTGGCGGGCAATCCGCGAGTCCGGAGCCACGCCGCCGGTTGTGGACGACGAGAGCCGCGCTCAGACCGGCGATTCCGGCGGCGAGCACGCCGAGCAGCTTCCAGCTCGACGCGGAGTCGGACTCGGCGGCGTCGAACAGGGGCTCGACCACCGGTACGCCGTAATCCTGCCGCCGCGAGTTCAGATCGACCGCGGTGTTCGCGATCGATGCCATCGCATCGCAGCGGGCGCGGGAGAACGGGTCCACGCGGGTGGCGCAGGCCTGGTGCATCTGCCGGTCCAGCGACGCGTCGAGGGCCTGCCGCGCCCACGGGCCCAGCGGTTCGCCGCGCTGGTCGGCGTAGCGCAACAGGTCGTAGCCGAGGTCATGGGCCTTGCACGCGGTGTCGAACTCGGCGGGCAGCGTCACCGGGGACGAGCAGTCGCCGTCCGGATCGACCAGCAAACCGTCCACCGTGCTGGGCCGGTAACCGAACGACGCGACGAAGTCCGCCGGGATCGCGGTGAGCGCGTCGGGGCCACCGGCGGCCAGCTCGGCGACGGCGGCGCTCGCCTGCGGGCTCTCGATCGGCGCGGCCGCCGCGGCGGCCTGCGGGGCGGGGGAGAGGAAGACCGTCGCCGCCACGGTGGTCAGCGCGGTCGCGGTGAGCGCGGCGTAGCGTCGCGTGTGCGCGGTGACGGAAGAGGCTGCGGCGGAATGATTTCGGGCTCCTACGGCCGAAGCGAACCGGGTCTCGCGCCCGGCGCTGGTCGGTGTGCTCATGGCGACGACGTTAGGGGCCGGCTTTCCGGTCCCGCCTCACGCCCGGGGAGGTTTCGCGCGCCGTGCCGCCGGGGGAGCCGCCGCGCCGCCTCACACCGGGGTATCGAGGCGGAAATCACCCGTGGGTATGAGGCCGCGGTGAACTGGGAGTTCCTAGTGTCGTAGGCATGAACCGAGAAAGTCGCGGCTGGACGCGACGGCTGGACGCGCGGACCTGGTTCGACCTGGGCACGGTGCTGGTCGCGCTGATCTGGTACGCGGTGGCCTGGCCGACCCTGCACCTGACCCACGCGGTGCCCGCCGCGGCGCAGCCGTTCATCGCCGCGCTCGCCGCGTTCCCGGTGCTGCTGGTCCGGGTCAACCCGGCGCTGGGCTGGGCCATCTCGGCGGGCTCCGCGCTGGTGATCGCGCTGGCGATCCCGCATCAGCCGAACAACGACCTGCCGTTCCAGGTCGTGCACGTGCTCTGTGTGCTGGTGCTGTTGTTCGCGGTGGCATTGCGCGCCCCGGGACAGATCGTGGCGGTGTCCTGGGCGGCGACCGCCCTGCTGTTCGCGACCACCATGCCCGGCGAGGGCGAAGCGTTCGCGAACGCCGCGTGGGGCTGGCCGATCGCGCTGGGCGCGCTGGTGCTGTTCGGACTGCTCGTCCGCTGGCTGGCGCTGTCGCGGCGGCAGCTGGTGCGCCAGGAGGAGGAGAACGAACTCGAGCGGGCCCGCCGGGCCATCTTGGAGGAGAAGGCGCGCATCGCCCGCGATCTGCACGACGTCGTGGCCCACCACATGTCCTTGGTGGTGGTGCAGGCGCAGACCGCGCCGTACCGGGTCGAGGGCGTCACCCCGGCCGCGCGCGCCGAGTTCGAGTCGATCGGCGCCACAGCGCGCGAAGCGCTCAACGAGATCCGCGGCATGCTGGGTGTGCTGCGCAGCGACGGCCAGTTGCCCGAGCACGCGCCCCAGCCGAAGGCGGCCGACGTGATCGGCCTGTTCGAAGGCGCGCGCCGCGCTGGTGTCCGCATCGAGTGGACCGTCGAGGGTGCGCTGGACACGATCCCGGAGACCACCGGCCTCGCCTTGTTCCGCGTCGTGCAGGAATCACTGTCCAACGCCTCCCGGCACGCCCCGGGCGCGCCGGTCCAGGTGCGCATCGCCCGCGACGCGGAGCTGCTGCTCGACGTCGATAACGAGCCGGGGGCCACGCCCGCCCGGACGGTCGGCAACGGCGGCCACGGCATCGCGGGTATGCAGGCGCGAGCGCTGGCCGTGGGCGGCGAGGTGACGGCGGGGCCGCGCGCGGACGGCGGATTCCGGGTCCACGCGCGCTTCCCGCTCACCGTGCCGGAAGCGGCTGCCGCAGTTGTCGGTGCAGGCGCGCTGCACGGCGAACCAGGACGCTGAGCACCGCCGGGAGGATGCGCAGTGCGCTGCGGGTTCCTGCGGATGCCGATCGGAGGCAGCGACGGAAGGCAGGTGCCGCCGTTGCACAAAGCACCCGAGGCTGTCGGGCACGACACCGAATCGGGAGTTGAGCGGTGTCGAGACATCGCATCAGAGCAGACCGTGGCCGCAGCGCCCGAGCGGCGATCAGATGTGCTGGCCTCGGACACGGGCCGAGCGTGCCCGTCGATGCACAGTCGGGACGGTGGGCCCCTGGCATGCTCGTGCGTCCGGTCGGCGCGACGCGCAGTCGTACGGGGCAATTAGGGTGAGCTGGTGGCAATTACGGTGTTGATCGCCGACGACCAGGCGATGGTCCGTCAGGGGTTCGGGGCGCTGCTGGCCGCGCAGCCGGATATCAGCGTGGTGGGCGACGCGGCGGACGGCAAGGTCGCGGTGGCCGAGGCGAAGCGGCTGCGCCCGGACGTTGTGCTGATGGATGTGCGTATGCCGGAGATGAACGGGCTCGACGCGGCCCGCGCCATCCTGGCGGCCGGGTTCGACCCGCCGGTGCGCGTACTGATGCTCACCACCTTCGACATCGACGACTACGTCTACGAGGCGCTGAGCCTCGGCGCCAGCGGGTTCCTGCTCAAGGACGCGCCCGCCGAGGAACTGGTCCGCGCGGTGCGGGTGGTCGCCGACGGTCAGGCGCTGCTCGCGCCCACGGTCACCCGCAGACTCATCGCCGACGTCACCCGCCGCCGCAGCGCCGCCCGCGCCAAGCCGTCGCCGCAGCTGTCCGCGCTGACTCCCCGGGAGCGGGAAGTGCTGGAACTGATCGCGAAAGGCATGTCGAACTCCGAGATCGCCGAAACCCTGTTCGTGGCCGAGCAAACCGTGAAAACCCATGTTTCCAAGGTGTTCTCGAAGCTGAATCTGCGCGACCGGGCGCAAGCCGTGGTGCTGGCCTACGAAACCGGCTTGGTCACCCCGGGCTGAGCCGGGTCACATCGGCGGGCAGGACCCGCCGCGCAGTTCGTCGAGATGACCGCCGAGCATCCGCGCCATCCGGCTCAGGATGGTGGTGGAGTCGTCGAAGCTGCCGGAATCGGCCGTCGCCGCCAGCGCGACGGCGACCATGCCGGACCGCACCGGCACCAGGCCGAACTGGCGGACGGTGTAGACGCCGGTGTCGTCGTCGGGACCCCAGCCGCCTTTGAAGGCCGTGCCCTCCAGGACGCCAAGACCCCATGCCTGCTCGGGCGTTATCTTCGTCATCAGCTCGGTGACCTGGAACGACTCGGGCAGGCACGGCAGCCGGGAGGCGAAGCGGGCTTGATTGGCCAGCGTCCATTCGGTGCCGCCGAAGGAGGTGTAGTCCAAGGTGGTGCGCGGGCCCGCCACCCCGGTTGTGGCGTCGCCCGCCTCGTCGATCACGTCCTGCACCGCCTTGGCCGCTTCCAGCCCGTCGCCGAGCGATTGCCACAGCGCCTCCGCGGCGTCGTTGTCCGACCACGTGATGGCCGCCTCCACGTCGTGGATGATGCCCTCCTGCGGGTCGTGCCGCAGCGCCGCGATCGCGAGCGGCACCTTGATCGTCGACCACGCGATGCCGCTGACCCAGTCGCCGAAGACGGTCATCCGGCCCCCGCCGACGGGGATGATCGCCATGCCGACCTGTCCGCCGAGCTGGGGCTGTAACTGGGTGAAATCGGCGGCCAGCGAGTCGGGCATGGATATGGCGAGCCGCGGCCGCCACGCCCCCGCGGTGTCGACGACGACCGCCGGGGGATCGGTGTCGGCCCGATTGCCGGGAAGCAGCGTGCACGAAGTCAGCGTGAGCAGCACCACCATCGCTGCGGCGCGCAGCACCGAACGACACGACGAAGCGGATCCCGTCGACCTCACCACCGAGTCCTCCCCACCACCGGTGACGCGTCGCGCTGTAGAACGGCGGTGCAAAATATCTCATCGGGCCCGTCCGGTCGGTGACCGGACGAGAGACATCACCGCGGCGCGCGGCGGCGTCGACGGCACGATGTCTCGAACATAGTTTTGCCGATCTTCCCGGAGAATTCGAAACCCCGTGGCCACGGCGTCACCCGGTAGGCTCCAGGATCGGTAGGAAAGCGGTCACCTGAAGGGGGCGTGTTGCTCGACAGCGGTGCGGTGTTCGCCGGGTTCACCATAGAGAAGCTCCTCGGTCAGGGCGGCATGGGATCGGTGTATCTCGCCCGTCATCCCAGACTTCCTCGGCAGACCGCGCTCAAACTGCTCAACCGGGAGCTGTTCACCGACGTGGAGGTCCGGGCCCGCTTCGAGCGGGAGGCGGACCTGGCGGCGCAGTTGGACCATCCGAACATCGTCGCGGTGTACGACCGCGGCACCGAGGACGAGCAGCTGTGGATCTCCATGCAGTACGTCGACGGCGTCGACGCGGCCACGGTGAACCCGCAGAACCTGCCGCCGGAGCGTGCCGTGCAGGTCGTCGAAGGCGTCGCCTCCGCCCTTGACTACGCGCACGGGATGGGGGTGCTGCACCGCGACGTCAAGCCGGCGAACATCATGCTGGCCCGCGCGGTGGGCGGCCACGGTGAGCGGGTCTTCCTCACCGATTTCGGCATCGCCCGGCTGCGTGAGGATTCCACCCACCTGACCCAGACCGGCATGTTCACGGCGACGCTGGCCTACGCCTCGCCCGAGCAGATGACCGGGGCCCACCTGGACCACCGCTCCGATCAGTACTCGCTGGCGTGCGCGCTGTATTGGTTGCTGACCGGCGTCGCCCCGTTCGACGCGCCCGCCCCCGCCGACATCATCCGCGGCCACCTCCAGTTGCCGCCGCCCTCCGTCGCGGCCCGGCGCGCCGGTCTGTCGCCCGCGCTGGACGCGGTGATCGCCAAGGCCATGGCGAAGCGACCCGACGACCGATACGTCTCCTGCGTCGAATTCGCCTCGGCCGCGCGGCGAGCGCTCACCGAGCCCGCTCCGACGGTGGTGGCCGCGCAGTACCAACCGCAGCCGGCGCCCACCGTCCTCGCGCAACCGGCCTATCCCGGGCCGGAGGCGAGTCCGCCGACCTACGTCCCCACCGCCTCCGCCCCCGGCTATACCGCTCCACCGCAGTACAACCCGAACCCCATGAGCGGCCAGCAGTTCTCGGCGTCCAATGGCTATGCCGCGGCGGCTCCGCAGCCGAGTTACCCTGCGGCGCCGCCGCCTTCGGCTCCGGCACCGATCGCCTATCCGCCCCACCAGCCGAGTTATCCGTCGCAGGGCCGCTCCAATACCGGCCTGATCGTGACCATCGTCCTGGTGATCGTCGCGCTGCTGGTCGGCGTCGGCATCGTCGTCGCGAAGGTCGGATTTTCGAATTCCGCGTCGCCGCTCGACCTCCCCACCAAGACGCCGTCGGGCCCGTCCGCCGCGGACAAGCTCGCCGAAGCGTTCCCGAAGCTGCTGCCGCAAGGCGTCGATACGAAATACGACATCGGCTCCGGACCGGGCTATCGCGGCAAGACCTGCTTCCTCGGCACCGCCAAGCCGGGCGGCAAGGTGTCCAGCGCCAACGGCGTACCCGACTTCCCGAACTGGGCGACGGCCTGGAACTGCTGGGGCACACCGATCGACGAGCCCGACTACGTCCTCATCGGCTTCAAGTCGTCCGCCGATGCCCAGGCCGCGGTGCGGGACCTGCCGTCGAATACCGCGACGACCGAACGCAACAACGGCGAGTCGTATTCGACCTACCGGTGGCAGGAGAAAGCGAGCGGACTGCCGGACGGCTATCTCGTCGTCGACTTCGCCGACGACCCGGCCCGGTCGAACTACCTGCTGTTCGCCACGGTGACCCTCACCGACAGCATGCCGACCTCCGGGTTCGGCATCACCTCGGCGAAATTCAAGGCCTGGTTCGCCGACCTGCCGCTGTGAACCAGGAGTCTCAGTCGACGGCCAGCGCCTCCACGATGGGCAGCCGGGCCGCGCGCAACGCGGGTGGAATCGACCCGAGCAGCGCCAGCGCCAGCGCGATCACGGCGTAGACCAGCAGCATCGGGCTCGGCCGGTAGGCGACGTCGATGGTCAGGGCGTGTCCGATGGCGACCGTGCCCAGGAACTGCACCGACGCGCCGAGCGCCAGACCCAGCACCGCGCCGACGATCCCGATACCGGCGGCCTCGGCCAGCACCGAGCGCATCAGGAACTTGCGCCCGGTGCCCATGGCACGCAGTACGCCGAGTTCCCTGCGGCGCTCCAGCACCGAGAGCATCAACGTGTTGAGCAACGCGACCGTGGCGACCAGCACCACGATCCAGAGAATGGCGTTGCTCATCGCCATGCCCTGCCGGATGCTCGACGAAGCGGCCACCACCGTGTCCGCGCCGGTGTCCACGTTCAACTCCGGCGGCACCACTTGCCGTATCGCCGCGAACACCGCCGCGCGGTCGGCGCCCGGTGCGATGTCGACCGCGATGACCGTCTCCCCGGGCCGTTCGTACCAGCTGCGCATCAGGTTCAGGTCCATCATCACCACGCCGGCGATGGCGGAGAAGTACGGAATCACCTGCAACACACGCACGGTGTGGGGGCCGGTCGGGGTCGGCAGGGTCAGTTCCGCGCCCGCGCCGACGCCGAGTGAGCGCGCCACGTCGCGCGAGATGGCCACGCCTTCCCCGGCCGACAGCCGGGCGACCGATTCGTCGGTGAGCATGCGCATCCGCGTTTCCCTGGCGTCGGGCGGAAACCCTTGCAGCATCACGCGACTGCCGCCCAGCGTGGCGAAGGCCATCTGCGCCGGGCTGAGATGCGCGACGCCGGGCACCGCCGCGAGCTTGCCCGCCAGATCCGCGGGCAGCAGCGGCCCGGTCGGGAACTGCGCCATCGAGGCGGGGCTGACGTAGACGTCGTTGCGGGCCAGATCGGTGAAAGTGACCGTGGCCGAGTCGATCATGTTGCTGGACGCGCCGCTCATGCCGACGGTGGCCCCGACACCGATCATCACCGTCATCGCGGTCGCCCACACGCGCCGCGGCGAACGCTCCAGCGTGGTCGCGCCCAGGGCGCCGGGAGCGCGGAACCAGCGCGCGATCCCCGCCGCGGCCCGCACGATCGGGCCGGTCGCGGCGAAACAGATCAGGATCGCGGCGATGAACGACATCGAGATCGCGGTCAGCGAGTAGCGGCCGAGATCGCTGCTCGCGATCAGCACCGCCGCCCCGGCCAGCCCGCCACCCGCGATGACGGCGAGCCAGCGCAGCAGCGGGCTCGCGGTGTCGGTCCGGCCCGCTCCGACCGGAGCCAGCGCCTCGATGGGCTGGACCTTGTACACCTGGCGGGCGGCGAGGGAGGCCGCGAGCACGCTGGTGAACACGCAGGCCACGACGGCGAACGGAATCACGTACCAGGGCACCGAGTATTCGGTGCGCGCCTCCACGGACTGCACGATCGCGGTGGGCAGTGTGCCGATCGCGATGCTGCCCATGAACACACCCAGCGCCGCGCCGACCGCGCCGCCGAGCACGCCGAGCAGCGCCGCCTCGGCCAGCAGGTCGCGCACCATCGGGCCGCGCTTGCCGCCGATCGCGCGCAGCAGCGAGAGCATCGGCCTGCGCTGGGCGATCGCCATGCTCATCGCGTTGTAGATGAGGAACGCCGAGACGATCAGCGCGGCCGCCGACGCCATGGTGGTGGAGTAGCGGACGATCTGCACCGCGCCGCCCGCCTGCGCGGTGCGCAGACTCGGCTCGGCCACCACCGCGCGGCCGTCCACCGCGTCGGTGAGCGCCGCGCGCACCTGATCGAGATCGGCGCCCTGAGCGGGAATGATCTGCACCGAGTCCAGCCGCCCGGCGCGGTCGGTGATCTTCTGCGCCAGCCCGAGCGGGGCGGCGATGAGGTGGCCGTCGTCGAGTTTCCGGGAGGTCTCCGCGTCGAGGACACCCGCGACCGTGACCGTCGTGCCGCCCAGCGCGAACTGCTCGCCCTCGGTGCGGCCGAGCCCGGTGCCCACCAGCACTCCATTGGGCACCGAGAGCAGCTTCCCCGTGAAAGCGCTCATCGGCGCGGTCAATTCGCTGCCCAGCGCGCCGATGTTCGAGTCGGCGCCGATCAGCAGCGCGCGGTCGGCGCCGGTGCCGATCTGCGCCCGCAGCATCGGCACCGCCACCGCGACGCCGGGTGTGGTCGCGATCCGCCGCAGCAATTGCTGGTCGAATCCCGCGTCGGTGATCCCGCTGACCTCCAGCTGCGCCTTCCCGCCCAGGCCGCGGGTCAGTCTGTCCACCGAGCCGGTGACCGATCCGGAGATGCTCAGCACCGCCACCAGCAGCGACGCCGACACGCCCATCACGATCAGCGACATGAAGGTGCGGCCGCGATGGGCGAGCAGCTCGCCGATGTTGAACAGCCGCAGGCGATCCCACGCCGCGCCGATCATGCTGTTTCCCTTCTCGCCCGCATGTCCACGCCGCGCCGCCGACCGTTCACGCGTTGACCGTCCGCTCGACCTTGTCGTTGGACCCGATCCGGCCGTCGCGCAGGGTGATCACACGGTCGCAGTAGGTCACCGCGCCCATGTCGTGGGTCACCATCACCACCGAACTGCCCGATGCGGCGATCTCGCCGAGCAACTCGAGGATGGCGGCGCCGGTCTTGGAGTCGAGATTGCCGGTGGGCTCGTCGGCCAGGATCAGCGGCGGGTCCATGATCAACGCCCGCGCCACCGCCACCCGCTGCATCTGCCCGCCGGACAATTCGGCTGGACGGTGTTCGGCCCGCGCCGCGAGGCCCACCCGGTCGAGCAACTCCAGGGCGCGCGGCTTGGCCTTGCGCAAACCCGTGCCGTCCAGCAGTTTCGGTATCGCCACGTTCTCCCACGCCGAGAGCGTGGGCAGCAGGTTGAAGAATTGGAAGACGAATCCGACCTGGTGACGCCGGAATTCCGACTGCTGCTCCTCGTCCAGCACGCCGATCTCCTCGCCCCGGAACCGGATCGAGCCCGCGTCGGGACTGTCCAGCGCGCCGAGCAGATGCAACAGGGTGCTCTTACCGGAACCGGATGGCCCGATGATCGAGGTGAATTCCCCTGTCTCGATGCGCAATGCGACGTCGTCGAGTGCGCGGACCGCCTGGCCGCCGACCCGATACTCCTTCGTCACGCCCGATAGTTCCAGCATTGCCGGTTCCGGCATCGTCGTCCCCCGCTCCGTATGGTCGATCAAAGTTCTTCGTTCCTCGTCGCGCGTTACCGCGCCATGGCCTCCGACGCGAGTTTGCGGCGACGATACTGTGCGTCGAGCACCGCGCGCAGCACCGGCTGCTCGGCCGCCAGTTCGAGATAGGCCTCCATCGCCGTCGATCCCTGGTCGAGTTTCGCGGCGAAGTGGAGATTCCACCGGTAGCGCAAGGTGAGCAGGAGCCCGTCCTCGCCGCCGAACAGCCGATCCAGATCGGGGAGTCCCGCGAACAGGTCGGGATCGGCCGGGTCGAGCGCCGCGCGGGTGAGTACGGTGTGCACGATGTCGGTTCGAGCGTGCTGATCCGTCCAGGACATGGCCATCGCCTTCCTCTGTGAATACCGCCAACGCTACGGACGCGACCGTCTTGTTGTCGTCGTGCCAGGGACCCGAATGCGTCTCCGACCACGGTAGGAGCGGCGGCCCGCTCGCGGGACGATGTACCGGCCCGGATCCGGCGGCTAGCCTTACAGAATGGGTTCGACCGGCGTATCCGAAGCACCGCCAGGTACGCCTCGCGCGGGCCGCGTGCCGGCCTCGATGCGGCGTGTCGGGGTGCGGTGCGCCGAGTTCGCGCGCGATCCGGTCGCGGCCTTCCGGCGCAGCGTCGAGGAGTTGCCCTACGACTACCCGCCCTCGGTGATCGTCAGCGTCGACATCGCGGTCTTCGCCGTGGCGGTCGCGGCGGCGATCCAGCGGCACAGCTATTTCCCGACCCTGCTTCCGATCGTGGCGGTGCTACTGACCTGCGCTTTCGGTCCCTTGCACGCGTTGCTCGGCGTGCTGCCACGCCCGCTGCTGCTCGGCGCGATGGCAATGACGGCCGAGGCGCTGTTCCTCGCTCAACCGGTCGAGGCCGACTTCGCGCCGTTCGTCCTGGTGGCCGCCGCGGGCGAGATCGCGGCGATCGCGCCGAAACGGGTGAGCATCCCGGTCACCATCGCGATGATGCTGCAACTGGTCGCTTTCGCCCTGATCGGCCATGTGACCGAAGGGTTGCCGACCTATCTGGTCGGCATCGCCTTCGGCTGGATGGCCGGGTTGATGCTGCAGTATCAGCGCCGCTTCCTCTACCAGGAACGCGGGTATCAGGACATCCGCGCCGCGCAGGCCGCCGACGAGGAGCGGCGCCGGATCGCCAGAGAAGTGCACGACGTGATCGCGCACTCGCTGAGCGTCACGCTGTTGCATCTCACCGCCGCCCGGCACGCGCTGCAGACCGACCGCGACGTGGACGAAGCCGTGGAAGCGCTGACCGACGCCGAACGACTCGGCAGGCAGGCGATGGCCGACATCCGCCGCACGGTGGGCCTGCTCGACGCGCGCCCCTGGAAGCAGGCGCCGGAACCGGGTGTGGAGGACATCGAGGATCTGGTCGGCGATTTCGTGCGGGCCGGTCTGGACGTGCGCTACGACCGCGAGGGCGATCTCGGCGCGGTGTCGCCCGCGGTCGGGCTCGCGCTGTACCGGATCGGCCAGGAGTCGCTGGCGAACGTGGTCAAACACGCGCACGGCGCGTCCGCCAGGATCCGGGTCGCGGTGGACACGACGATGGTCACCCTCACGGTGGACAACACGGTGCCCGCCGGGCTGCCCGCCCAGCGCGGCGCGGGCATGGGTCTGTCCGGTATGCGGCAGCGCGCCGAACTGCTCGGCGGCCGCATGACGGCGGGCCCGTCCGGCCGCGGCTGGTCGGTGCGAGCAGGTATTCCGCTCGCGCCCGGTCGCGGCGGATTCTCGTGTTCGGTGCTGCCGGGAAGCTCCACCACCGGCCGGGAGGTTTCGTGAGCGAGCGTCGGCGAACCGGAGCATCGGGCGTTGTCGGGTCCGGGCAACGAGGTGGAGTCGTGCGCGTTCACCGGCGAGTGAACCGAGAACGGAGCGTGCCGTCGTGCAGGTCGGAGCCGAACGCCACCGGGGTGCGGTCGTGAGCGTGACGACACCCGCCAGTGGCGAGGACGCCGTAACCGTGCTGGTGGTCGACGACCAGGAACTCGTGCGCGGCGGTCTGCGGCGCATCCTGCGCAGGCGGGACGGATTCGTGGTCGCCGAATGCGCCGACGGCGACGAGGTGCCCGCCGCCGTCGCGGAGGTCGGCCCCGACGTGGTGCTGATGGACCTGCGGATGAAACGGGTCGGCGGCATCGACGCGACCAGGATGCTGCGGGCGCGCGACGGGGCTCCGCCGGTCCTGGTGCTCACCACTTTCGACGACGATCAGTTGCTGTCCGGAGCGCTGCGCGCGGGCGCGGCCGGATTCATCCTCAAGGACTCGCCCGCCGAGGACCTCATTCGCGCGGTACGGATGGTCGCGGGCGGCGGCGCCTGGCTCGACCCCGCGGTGACCGGCCGCGTGCTGTCGGCCTACCGCACCGTACGCCCGGTGCGCACCACCACGGATGCACGCCTGTCCGAGCTGACCGCGCGCGAATACGAGGTGCTCGAACTGATCGGGCGCGGCCGGGTGAACGCGGAAATCGCTCGTGAACTCGGCATCTCGGAAGTGACCGTGAAAAGTCATGTGGGGCATATCTTCGGCAAGCTCGAGCTGCGGGACCGGGCCGCGGCGATCGTGTTCGCGTTTGACCACGGGGTGGTGACACCCGGAGAATCCAATCTATGACGGGCAGGCTCCGGTCGCGTACCGCGTGATCTCGGTGTGCGTTCCAGGCCCGGGATGCGGAGGATGACGGGTGCAGGAACCTGGGCCGAGAACCGGGACGCGGTTCGGGCCGTACGAACTGCGGTCGTTGCTGGGCAAGGGGGGAATGGGAGAGGTATACGAGGCGTACGACACGGTCAAGGACCGGGTGGTCGCGGTCAAGCTGCTCTCCGAAGAACTCGCCAAAGACCCGATGTACCAGTTGCGTTTCCGGCGCGAATCGCAGGCCGCGGCACGGCTGGCCGAACCGCACGTCATCCCGATCCACGACTGGGGCGTCATCGACGGGGTGCTGTTCATCGACATGCGGTTGGTCCGGGGCGTCGATCTGCGCACCCTGTTGCGCGGCAAGGGTCCGCTGAGCCCCGCTCGCGCCGTCGGCATCATCGAGCAGATCGCTTCGGCGCTCGACGCCGCGCACGCGAACAATCTGGTGCATCGCGACGTGAAACCGGCGAACATCCTTGTCACGGACGCGGATTTCGCGTATCTAGCCGATTTCGGTATCGCGCATACCGAAGGCGACAGCGCGGTGACGCTGGTCGGCATGGCCGTCGGCTCCTACATCTACATGGCTCCTGAGCGCTTCGACGTCGGCCCGGTGACCGGCCGCGCCGACGTCTACTCGCTGGCCTGCGTGCTGCACGAGTGCCTGACCGGAGCGACGCCGTTCCCGGCGGCCAGCATGAACGTGCTGATCAAATCGCACATGTCCGATCCGCCGCCGCGGCCGAGCGCGCAGGCCAGTGGCATTCCCGCCGCGTTGGACGAGGTGGTGAACCGCGGTATGGCCAAGGACCCGGCCGACCGCTACCCGACCGCGACCGCGCTGGCCAGGGCCGCCCGCGCCGCCCTCACCTCGGCGCCTGCCACGGGGCCGACGCTGGTGGTGCGCGCGCCCGACAGGTCGCAGCAGGCCGGTGCGGCGGTCGCGCCGGAATCGACCGGCGAGCTGCCCGTGATCCATCCGAGCGCGCCGACGGTGGTCCGGCCGACGGAGTTCCAATTCACGCCGCTTCCGTCGGCTGATGCGCCGGAGCCGCCGCGAGCCCCGTTCCCGCCGGAGGTGGACTTGCCTCCGATACGTCCCTTCCCGGACGCGCACCTGTATCCGGAAACCCAGGCGTATCTGGAGGCGGCGGGATACCCGCAGGCGCCGGAGCCTGCCGCGCCGCCGACACAGGTGTATCGGCAGGGCTACACCGATTCCGCCGCGCCGGGGGTTTTCGATGCCGCGTACGCGCGACAGCTGGACGACTCCGCGTACGCCGATCCGGATTCCACTCGGATGTTTTCGGAGCCCGCTGCCCCGCCGACGCAGGTGTTCGGGCAGGGTTCAGCCGCGCCGGGGGTTTTCGATTCCGCGTACGCGCGACAGCTGGACGACGCCGCGTACCCCGATCCGGATTCCACTCGGATGTTTTCGGAGCCCGCTGCCCCGCCGACGCAGGTGTTCGGGCAGGGTTCAGCCGCGCCGGGGGTTTTCGATTCCGCGTACGCGGGGCAGGCGGACGACTCCGCTTACGCCGATCCTGATTCCACGCGGGCATACGCGGAACCGACTGTGGCGCAGGCGTATTCCGATACGGCGCCGCAACCCTATTCGCAGGCCGCCGAAAACACCTTCACCGAAAGTCATCCGGGGCTCGGGAACTACCCGCAGTATCCGGATCGAGAACAGCCACCCGCACCGCACCGCACGCGCGACCACCTTCCCGCACCGGACTCGGACCCGACCCAGTATCTGGCGCCGGCGGAGGACCACGCGCACGCGGCTCGCACCGACTATCCGCCGCATGGCGATTACCCCGCGCGCACCGGCCGCCCCCTGGGCCGCGACGAACCGGAGTACGGCTATGACGAGTACGACGAGCCCGATTACTCCGAGTCTCGTCCGAGTCGTTCCATAGCGCTCCCCATCATGGTGGCCGTTTTCGCCATCGTCGCGCTGACCGTCGGCGGCGCGATCGCCTGGCAGTCGTTCGGCCGCGGGCAAGTCGAGACGACCTCCGCCGCCGCGCACTCCGAGGAGTCCGCGCCGGTGGCCGGGCCCACCACTCGGGCGCCGAGCCGCACATCGGCCCCGTCGGCCACGTCGACCTCGGCGAAGCCGACCCAGGTCACGCTGCCCGCGGGCGCGAAGCCGTGCGGCCAGGGGCAGGCCGCCGCCGGGACGTTCACCCAGTCGGCGACGGGTACCGCCGTGACCAGCTGCGCGTTCGCCGAGGAGGTGCGCAGAGCCTATGCCGCACTCGGCCAGTCGCAGAACGCGACTCGTGACGCGCCGCGCTCGGTCGTCGCGACCAGCCCGGTCACCGGCCGCAGCTACACCATGAACTGCCTGCCCGAAGGTCAGGTCGTCACGTGCAGCGGCGGCGAGAACGCGGTGGTGTACGTCTACTGACGGTGCGGCGCAGGTCGGCTACGGCACGGCCGGGCTTCCGCCCGGGACCACCGGCAAGCCCGCCGCCTTCCAGGCTCGGAACCCTCCGACGAGGTCGGTCACCTGACGCAGTCCCAGACGCAGCCCGTCGGCGGCCGCGAGACTGGAGGCGTAGCCCTCGTTGCACACGATCACCACCGGGGTGTCGGCGGCGACGCCAGGCAGCCGGTGGTCGCCGTTCGGGTCGAGGCGCCACTCCAGGACGATCCGCTCGACCACGACCGCCCCGGGTATCTCACCCTCGGCACTGCGGTTCGCGTGCGGCCGGATGTCCACGATCAGTCCGCCCTCGGCCTGCACCGCGGCGGCCTGCTCCGGCGTCACCCGTTCTAGCTGCGCTCTGGCCCTGGTCACCATGTCCTCGGCGCCTGTACTCATCGTGCATCCACTCCGCTCGCTGACGTCCCTGCGAAGTCAGCCAGCGTACGGTATTCGCGGACCGGTCGAAGCGGGGGAGAGTACGCGTGCACCGACGCGGCGGGCCACGGCTTGTCGTTGCGCAGCTGATGCGCTCGATCGGGGCCGAATCCGACCGTGTCACCTGCCCGTCGTTCCGCCTTCTGGACCGTCCCGCCCAGATGCAGATATTCCTCGCTGAGTTCCCCCACGGTCATGGTGAACGAGCCGGACGCGCCGCCGTGGTCGTGCGGCTCGGTGCCCTGCCCAGGAGCCCAGGACAGCAGCCACAACTCCACGCCCATGGTCAGGGCCAGGCGGGTCCACCAGCGCTGCTCGGCGTCGAAGCGCACGATGTCCAGCAGCGGCGTGGCCAATTCCGCGGCCACCGAGCTGGTCAACCGGTGTAACTCGGCGGGTGACCACAGCGTCCGCTCCGGGTGGATGGCGTCTCGAACCAGCGGCACGTCGATGTCGGGATGGATATCGCGCGCGTGCTTGAGGTTCACCGGAACGGATGTGGTCACATGTGCTCCTGACGGGATCGATCGGATGAGCGGCTCGTGGCTGCCGCGTGGATTCTCCGCCATCGCGCCCGGATTTTCACGAATCACGATCAGGGCGAATAAAATTCATCGATCGCCGTCACGGCCGCACACCGGGCCTCGGCGTGCGGCGCCACCGCCGTTCGGCTACCCGAACCCGGGCATCGGCGGGGATTCCGGGAAGACGACGGGCAACGACACGAGGGCACGGTGGAACGGTCCAGGTCGCCAGGACAGCTCTTCCGGCTCGACCGCCAGTCGCATCTCGGGCAGGGCATCCAGTAGTTGGTCGATGGCGTCCTGCGCGATCAGGTACGCCATCGATTTGCCGGGGCAGGAGTGCGGTCCGGCTCCCCAAGCCAGGTGCGCCCGGCTGTCGGTGTGCTGGCCGGTGTGGATCGCCGGATCGTTGTTGCACGCGGCCATGCTGATCACGACCGGCTGGTGCGCGGGCAACCACACGTCGTCGATGAGGATCGGCTGTTTCGGGTAGCTGAAGCAGTAGTTGGCGCCGGGCGGGTCGTCGAACAGCACCTCGTCGAGTGCGTCGCGGGTGGACAAGCTGCCGCCGAATATCCCGCCCGCGAATCGGCGGTCGGTGAGCATCAGCCGCAAGGTGTTGGCGATCAGGTTCTGCTGTGGCTCGATCCCCGCCCCGTACAGGGTGACCAACTGGTGGATCATCTCCATGTCGTCGAGGCCGACAGGGTGCCGCAGCAGTCGCGAGGTGATGTCGTCCCCCGGACTCCGCCGTTTCATCTGCACCAGGTCGAACAGCGCGTCGGCGAGCATCGCGTTGCCCTTGTCCGCGTTGACGCCCTCGAAGATGGCGGCCATGCCGATCGCGACGTGCTGCCCGATCTCCGGCGGGCAGCCGAGCATCGAATTGAGCACCGCGAATGTGAGCGGGAACGCGTACTGGCTGATCAGATCCGCCGCACCGTCCTGGCAGAAGGCGTTGATCAGCGGGCCCGCGATCTGTTCGGTCGTCGCGTGCAGTGCGTGCAGGTCGACCGCGTCGATAGCGGCGACATTCACCTGCCGGTAGCGCTGGTGCTCGAATCCGGTGTTGCGCAGCGCGTTCGGCCGCCACTCCATCATCGGCAGGATCGGGCAGCCACCGGGAATGCCTTGCTGCCAAGTGCGTGGGTCCGAGGGAAAGTGCACCGGGTCGTTGAGGATTCGCAGCGCCGTGTAGTAACCGATCACCAACGTCGCGGGCACATTCGGCGCCAGTTCGATCGGCACGAGCGAGCCGTACCGGCGGCGCATCTCACGGTAGGCGTGATGCGGGTCCGCGGCGAATGCCTCCGTGTACAACGCGACCCGTGGCCCGTCGGTGTCTAGTGGCGAATTGTGCTGAACTGGACAGCTTTTCGTGCTCTCAGAAGTGGATTGCGGGGACTGTGGCGTGGACAAAGGGCATGACTCCAGAAGAGAAGGCTCGTCGCCGGTGCGTGCGGGCACGCGGGTCGGCTATGCGCCGGTCAGGTGCATGTTTTCCGATGTAGCTACGGGATCGTAAGCAGTTCCGGCGCCGTGGTGGGGCGGTTTGAGTCGCCCGATCGGTGAACGCGGCGGCTGCGTCGATCAGGGGCTTGCTCGCGCCGCTCGGCAGCCGCTTCTCGACCGTGTTTCGTCACGGCCGTCCTCGTCGCCCCTAGGGGTTCCATCGGCTCAGTGCCGCATCGCAATTGACCCGGGAAGGGTGATCCGTCGCACCGTTCCGTATTGCTACAAAAGTCCGGTGGCCGCATTCCGGTCGCCGTCCACTTCCACGCCAGCGGGTACACGAGCGGAAACCAAGTGAACAACGTGAGTTCGTTCGGCTGATCGGCACGGAGGAAGCGGCACGGGCAAGCGACGCGCCGAGCCCGTCGCCGCTTCGTCTGTACGGCGTGGCGAGTGGCCTTCGAGGGCTCGGGTCGCGCGTAGGTCTGCCGAATCGTACAGGCGCGGTCCACTCACTCGCCGAGGTCGGCCGCATACCGTTCGGCGAGCGCGGCGACGCGTTCGGCGGGCCAAGGGCAACGGATGTCCCCTCGGGTAGCGGCGAAGAAGAGTTCCAGGTGCACATGCAAGGCGGCCAGCAGTTCGGGCCGTAGCCGAGCCAGTTCCTTCGGCAGGGTCTGGGTCAGCTCCACTCGCACGCCGAGGTCGGGATCGGCTTCGAAGGACCAGCGGACGGTACCTGCAGTCGCGCCGTCGTGCCGCCACTCGTACTCCAGCCACCGAGGCGGCTCGACACCGACGAGCTCACCCGCCTCGACGTGCGCGTTGGTCGCCCGGATCGGCGGCGGGCCGCCCACGGTCGGAGTCTGCTCCTCGGCGAGCATCGACCACAGCCGATCCCGCGGCTGCCACACCAGGTCGCGAGCGAAGCGCAGCACATAGCCGTCGGCGACCTCGGCGCAGTCGCCCGTGTCCAGCCCGAATTCCGCTGTGTAGTACTCGATATCGGCGAGCCAGGTGGTGTCCGGTTCGGTGTGGCCACCGTCGAGCGCGGCCGTGAGTGCCGCCAGGCAGCGGTCCCAGCCGACCGCTGACCGCGCGGCGCCGAGCCGCGCGCCGGGCCCGCCGCCGAGGACATGGGTGAAGATCAGCAGCGTTCCGTCCCCATCGGCCACCAGCTCGAAGCGCAGCACGTCCCGGTTCCATCGGAACACGTAGACCTTGGGTGGGTCGAATTCGAGCACCTCGCCGTGGGACATGCTGTCGGCTGTCTCCGGTGCGTCGGCGAAGGTGAATCGCATCGCTGCGCCGGGCCGCGGTTCGGTCGTGACAGCGGCGGGGAACCAGGCGCACATCTGGCTCGGATCGCTGATCGCGCGCCACACTTTTTCCGGGGGATGGGCCAGCCTGCGTTCGAACCGCAGTGTGGGCGCGCCGTCGACGGTGCGCAGTCGTGCTCGGGGCTCGCTCATCGGTGTCCTTTCTCGTCGGGCATGGCGTCGAGATGACGTTCCAGGGCGTCGAGGCTGGTTTCCCACATCCGCCGGTACGGCGCGAGCCAGGTCTCGATCTCGGCCAGCGGTTCCGGCCGCAACCGATACCAACGACGTTGCGCGTCCTGGCGTACGTCCACCAGGCCCGCGCCACGCAGGACCTTCAAGTGTTTGGAAACCGTGGGCTGGGCCAACCGCAGCTCCGCGACCAAATCGCCCACCAGTCGCTCGCGCTCGCGCAACAAGTCGAGGATCTCCCGGCGGCGAGGCTCGGCCAACGCCTCGAACGTAGATGCCATGTCGGCAATATAGCCCAAGGGGAATATAATGGCGAATCGGCGGGGTGGCCCGGCTGGGCGCTGCGGCCGCGTTCGTAGTGTGATGTCCGTGGTCGGCCGGTCCGGCAGTTGCCCGCTCGGCAGGCGTGCGGTGGCATGGTCGAGGTTGATTCGACCCGTTTATCGATGCGTCTCGGGGTTGCTCGGTTGCGCGTACCAGGGCCGCGACCGAGGCAGCCAGGCGCGAACATTGTGGCGATACCGGTCGAACTCGTCGCCGAACTGGTTGCGAAGAATAGGCTCTTCGACGCCATGCACAAAAATAACCGAAGCGCAGATGACGAGGGCTCCGTACCATAGGAGACCGCAATTTCCGAAAATCAGCGCCTGACCGAAAATTATGCTGAATACGGCGAGGTACATCGGATTTCGAACGTAACGGTAGGGCCCTCCGATGACCAAGTTCACGGGCGGTGCGACTGGGGCCGGCGTGCCATGTCCTTCGGCGACGAATCGGTCGAATGCGTGAATCAACGTCGCCAGAGCGGTGGAAGCCATGGCCACTCCCGCGATTCGCAGCAGATCGGGGACGTCGTTGTCGAACTGCCATCCGGTTATCAACCATGGAAAAATGATTGCGACGATCCCTGGGGCGAGAAAAAACCACGCCACGCTACCGAGCGCTGCTGTCGACTTCTTCATGTTTGTATTCCGTTCGGCGGGTGTCGCATGTTTGCGAATTGAATTCTCGGCATCAGGGCAGGGTGGTGTCGCGCTGCGGAGTCGACACGTCAGGCGTGCCGTGCGAACGCAGATACACCCGCTCTGTGCGGCAAGAACTTCGAGTCGGCCATTCGCCTCGGCGGAACGTCACCGCGGGTAGTCCGCGATGGCACCCGGCGCGCTCGCATGCCGCGCAGCCATCGCCAATTTTACGCAGGCATCCTGCTTATGTCGAGTGGGTCGAGACACCGCCGGTGGCGTGTCCGTCGCTGCGCGACCGTTGATCTTCGCCCCCGTCACCGCGCGTGATCATAGTCTTCGAGAGCCGTCCGCAGAGCCACGAACAGATCGCCCCGGATGCCTCCCCGGCCGATCCGGTCCACCCATCCGGCGTCGATGTCGGCAACCTCTCGTCTGGCCAGTGCTACCGCCTCCTGTCCCAAGGCGGTCAAGACCACCAGTCGAGCACGGCCGTCCGCCGGGTCGGGCCTGCGCTCGACATAGCCGAGCTGGACAAGCGTCCCGATCAGTTCGCTCATGGACTGGTGAGTCATCCCGGCCATAGTGGCCAGGTCTGTCAAGCGGCTTCCATCCTTGCGGTCGATGTTGTAGAAAACCGCATGATGCGCTACGGAGATATCGTCGTACCCTGCGGCTCCGAGCCGCTGGACCAATTCCTCCACGATCAACTGAGAGATTCTCCGCAGTAGAAAGATCAGTGGTGGTCGGCTTTCACCGGACATCCAGGCCCCTGGGCATCGGCACACGAGCCGTGCAGAGCCGAGCCTTCCTCGTCGCAGCAACTTTCACGGCGACAGTGTACTCGTTCGTTGCGGGCGAAATCGGGACCCGTTTGCGCCGGCCCCGCTCGGCCCGCGAGGCATCCGGCATGGCCTGCGGTCCCGTCCTGCCGAAGAAGTCGCCCTGCCACAGGCGAAATCAACGTGTTCTTCGGCTATCGCGAGCTATCCGTCCTCGGCTCGCTGTTGGCTGACCGCCGCGGCCACCGCGGCGCGCGTCGATACACCCAGCTTGGTGAAAACCCGTGCGAGATGCTTCTCAACAGTTTTTGCACTGATGAACAGCTGGTCGGCGATCTGACGATTGGTCAATCCCTGCGAAACCAGGTCGGCGATCCCGCGCTCGCGCGCGGACAGGCGACAGTGTGACGAAACCGCGGCGCCGACAGTTGGACGCCCGGGGCGCACGCGCTGTCCGAGTGCGCGTAGTTCTCTCGCGGCTTCGTCGCGAAGCCGGGTTGCCGCAGCCTCGTGCAGGACACCGTGCGCGATCTCCAGCTCACGGACGGCCTCCGCCATCGAGCCGGCCCGCGCGTGTGCCTGTCCGCAGACGAGTCGGGCGCGAGCCGACCATAACCGCATGTCCGCCTCGTCGAAACAGTCCACGGCCCGCAGTGCACTGGCTGCTGCCGCAACGGGGTTGCCTTCGGCGAGTTGGATGCGAGACCTGCACAGGTAGGCGTACCCCCGGCGGGAGAACGAAACTCCGGCGGTCGCTTCCATCTGGCGAGTTCTTGCTATCGCGACGCTCCGCACACCCAGTGCCAGCTCCGCCGTCACCAGTGCGAATTGCCAAATCGGGCGGGCGGCGGGCGGAATATGGACGAGTTCCGCTCCGCAGGCGGAGATGATCTCCTGCCGCCCACGCGCGAACTCGCCTGACTCGATCAGGGCGTCGCCGTAACAGACATGCGCCAGCCAGCTGAACAGTCCGCCCCGAGTACGCTCCGCGATCTCGACCGCGCTTCTCCCCGCGGACAGTGCGACGGAAATGTTGCCGAGCTGAATTTCGTTCCAGCATCGCAAGCTCTGCGCCGCTACGAGTAGTTGATCGTTGTCGAGCGATCGGGCCGCTTCGATGGCGCCCGCGGCCGCCGCTCGGGCACCCTGAAGATTGCCGACAAATAGTTTGGTCGCCACGGCTCCGAGTGCGAAGTAGCCGAACGCGTATCTTTGGCCGCTGTCGTGTGCCAGTCGTAGTCCGCGTTGGACATGCGTGTCAGCGATTCTGAAGCGATCCACCGCTATCTCCGCGTTCACCAGATCTCCGAGCGCCTCCAACAACCGGGGATCGGCTTGCGCCTCGAGGGCATTCAGCTGCATGGTGGCGGTATCGATCAGCGACCGGGCCTCGGTGGTCGCTGCCGCGTAGCCAGTGCACCAGGCGAGGCGCGAGGTCGCCGAGAGAAGAACCGATGGGTCGCCCATGGCCGTGGCCTCCGTGATGGCTTGTCGAGCGGCATCGATCGCGCGGTTCCATCGCCGGGTCATGAGATTGTTCTCGGCGAGTGCCAATTGGAGCGGCACGAACTCGGTGCTTCCCACCGGCACATGGCCGAGGGCGTCGAGGAGAAGCTGACGAGCGTTCTCCGATCGCCCGAGTCCATGTTCCGCACGGGCGATCATCCGAATGATCGGTAACCGATCGGATGCGATGCGTGGAAGCCGCGTGAGCGTCCGGTCCAGCGCCACCCGACTGTCATGCAGCAGGCCCGCCGAGGCGAGCGCGCCGGCGAGCGACAGCTCGAGCGGCAGGCGCCGATCCGTTCCCGCCGTGTCCGGCAACAACTTCAGCGCCGCCCGATACCAGCCCACCGCCGTCGCGGGAGCATAGGTCGACACGACGTGTGCGGCGTCGGCGAGAGCCGCGACCGCCGCCTCATCGCCGAAGGCGGCCGAATGCTCGATGTGGTGCGCTCGATCGACCAGCGGCGCTCCTTTGTCCGCCAACCAGTTCGCGACGCGCCAATGTGCGTCGATGCGTTTACCGGGGGAGAGGCCGTCGTACACCGCCCGCTTGACCACCGGATGCCGGAATCGGAGTGATTTCGCTTCCGCGGTCGCCTCGAGCAGGTCGTGGGTGACGAGTTCGTCGACGAAGGTGAGCACGGCCGTCCGGTCGAGGCGCGTGATCTCGGCGAGGAGATCCACATCGAACGGTCCGCCGATGACGGAACACGCCTGTAGAACTGCGAGCCCGCCGGGCGACAACCGGTCCAGCTCCAAGCCGACGGCCCTACGCAGCGCATCGGGCACGTCTACTTCGTCGGTTTCGTTCGGTACCGCCGTCGGCGACGGTGGCGACAACTGCACGGCTCGCGACAGCTGTTCCAGGAAGTAGGGATTGCCGCCGCTTTGCGCGTGGATCGAGCGGACCAGGACCGATGCGGAAGCGCTTCCGACGAACTGCGCTGCCTCCTCGATCGTCAACGGCGCCAACCGCAGCACGCGCGCCACGCTGGAAGCGCCGGTCCGGTGCATCGCGTGCAGGATCTGGCGGGGGACCTGTGCTGGGCGGAAGGCAAGCGCAAGTAGAAGACCTGGTACCGGATGTCTGAGCAGGTAACAGACCAGCCCTGTCGTTGCCTGATCTGCCCAATGAACGTTGTCCAATGCCAGCAGGAGCCCATTTCGCGGTGTGCTCAGTCGAAGCAATGACCGCACCGCGCGATAGGTCTGGTGGCGCTGCGCCTCCGAGTGGGAGGGACGTCGGACGTCACCGGACAGGAGGGACGGTAGGACTGGAGCCAGGTCTTCCGGACAATAATGCGAACTCGCCGCGACGTTCGCTGATCGCGACTTGTACCAGTTGTCCAGCGCATCGGAAATCATGGCGAACGGAACTTCTCGCTCGAATTCCGATCCGCTCACGGACAACACATCCAACTTGGCCGCGCCTGCACGCTCGCACAGCGCGCCGAGCAGGCTGGTCTTTCCGATACCGGCTTCGCCGACGATCGTGAGAACTTCGCTGTCGCCCTTCGATACCCGACTGACCGCGTGATCGATCTGCGATAGCTCCGCTGATCGGCCGATCAGCCGACTCGGCTGCGTTGTACATCTTCCGGACAACGCCATGGTTCCTCACTTCCTCACAGATCGGATCGTTTCTCGCCCGGCGCCGGGAGTCTCACGGCAGCCCGACCGTCGAACTCAGCACCAAGGCGGGAGCCGAAGGACGGATGGCAGCCGGTTGCATGCGCTCTCCTGACATAAGGCGCCCACCGAATTCCCGGGCGCGACTGGCGTCGGCGCGGACGCTCGAAGGAGTCGCTGCTCGGCTCGCCGGGCGGCTGTTAGCGCGTTTCGGGAGGTGAGCAGACCTGGACCAAACGGGTCCGGTGTCCGAACGATCCGGTGCGGTGCGAGAGCGCTGCGCCGGGTTTCGATCGACACCTCTTCGTTTGAGATCCGCGCTGCGCACACTTTACGCAGGTTTCCTGCGTATTTCCAGTATTGGGAATTCTTCAGGCGATAAGTCGTGCCCCACCCGCCGAGCGACGCCGGCAATCGTGCCGCTGAACTGCTGGAACCGACATGTGAACGGCCGGTCACCGGCAGGGTCGAAGTCGCGGCGCGGGCTGTCGGCTGTGTGCGGGCGGGCCTACTCGGAGTCCTTGTGTGGTGCTCTGCGTGTCGTCCGATCGTGTGCTCCGCTCGCGGAATCGCCACAGCGCTGCCCGATGGCGCGGGTCCGGTGATGAGTGCGGAGCCGTGGCAAGAGTTGCCACGGGTCTACTCGGCCCCGATATGTCCCTCGAGCTTGTTATGCCGCGGATCCAGCCAACCGGCCACGGCATCCCAGTCGGCCGGGGTCATGCGTGCGCGAGCAAGCTGGTACAGCCCGGCGCACAGTATGTGCGAACCGGTACGTTGTTCCGTGTTGCTCTGCAATGCGCGGCCGCACTGCAAGCAGGCTCTAGCTGACATAGCGACTATCCATTCGTGGCCGGGTGGGGTAGCAGTTCCTCTGTGGTTCGGTGCTCGACCTTCTGTTCCCGCGGGTGCTGCGTGGACGGCCTTCGACTCTGTCACGCTGCTGTCGGAAGGTGCATGGGGAGTTCCTACGATGCCGCCATCAACTCGTCAATGAGCGGGAGCTTCTCCACTTTCGATGCCGACCGTGTGGTTTCGTGCTCTGAGCAGAAGCTCGTCGACGGTCCATTGATCAAAAGCATGGCGGCCGTATTTCGCTGCCAGTACTCTTCCGTCCTCCCCGATGAGAAAGTCGGCAGGCAACCCGACAGGGCCCCCGGTGGGGATCAGGTGAGGCATCCGCCGGTCGATGAAAAGCAAGCGTAAGAGGCTCGACATGATTCGCGGACCGCTCTTCCACAACCGTGGATTCAGCAGCGCCCGCAGTGATGATTCGACGCCGAACTCGCGATACAGCTGCTTGTCCGGATCGGCGATCAGCGTAAAAGGTATCTGAGATTGATATTTGGCGATCTCCGTCACGGTCGAATGAAAGACGATGATCTCGCGAACTCCTGCATCCTCGATCTCTTTCCGCCGCAGCAAGAACGATCGAAGATGCAAGTTGCAGATCGGGCACCCCGCGAACCGGCGGAACTGCACGTGTGTGCGGCGGCCGGTCTCCGACCAGTGGACGGGCGCGCCTGCGATATCGGCGAGCAGTATTCGTGGCGCTGTTTCGCCTGGCGCAACTCGTTTGGCCGCCAGATGCTCGCGTGCATTGGGATACTTCACGAGTTGCCCTCCGGTTTCCGATGATGCCTTGACGGCATGACAATATTTGGATGTGCGCCCGAGCTTCCGACATCTCGGCGCACCGCGGTCCGAGCACCTTCTACGCGGGACGGTTCGTTTCCCTAGAAAGCTTGATCGGGGACGAGCATCAGGTCGTTGTCCAGCGCAGTGATCACCGCGCGCACCGAGTTGAGATGCGGTAGGAAGTTTTTCGCGAAGAAGGAGGCAACGGCTATCTTTCCCTGGTAGTACGGGTCTTCCGAGGAATCCGCGATCAGGGCTTTCATGGCGACCTGTGCTTGCACCACCAGGCGCCAGGCGATCAGGAGATCACCGAAAGCGAGCAGGAATCGAACGGCGGCTTGACCGATCTTGTATAGTTCCTGGGCGTGATCTACCGCGTCGACCACGAAGCCGGCGAGAACAGCCGCCATCGCCTCCACATCATGGATCGCGCCGCCGAGTAGCTTGCGTTCGGCATGGAGGCCGGCCGGGTCGCTCTCATCGACGGTGCGACGGATGTGGCCGAGAATATGCTGAAATGCCTCCCCTTGGTCACGCACGATCTTTCTAAAAAAGAAGTCCTGTGCCTGGATCGCTGTGGTGCCTTCGTACAGGGAATCGATTTTCGCGTCGCGGATGTATTGTTCGAATGGATAGTCCTGCAGATAGCCTGAGCCGCCCAAGGTCTGTAAGGATTCACCGAGATATTGATATGCCCGCTCCGACCCCACGCCTTTGACTACCGGGAGCAGCAGGTCGTTCACCCGGAACGCGAGTCCGGGATCCGCGCCCGAGACATGTTCGGCGATATCGTCGTCTTGGTGTGCCGCAGTGTAGAGGTAGACGGCACGGAGCCCTTCGGCATACGCCTTCTGGGTCATCAACGAGCGGCGTACGTCCGGATGACGGATGATCTGCACTTTCGGCGCGGATTTGTCCGAGATCTGGGTCAGATCCGCTCCCTGAATTCGCTGTTTCGCGTAGGCCAAAGCGTTCAGATACCCGGTCGACAAGGTCGCGATCGCCTTCGTTCCGACCATCATGCGCGCGAATTCGATCACGTCGAACATCTGCGCGATGCCCCGGTGCACCTCGCCGACGAGCCATCCGACCGCCGGAATCCCGTGGGCGCCGAATGTCAGCTCGCAGGTCGCCGACGCCTTGATGCCCATCTTCCGCTCGACGCCGGTGACGAATACGCCATTTCTTCTCTCGATGCCACCGGTGCCCGGGTCGAAGTGGAATTTCGGGACGAAGAACAGGCTCAGGCCCTTGGTCCCGGGCCCCGCGCCGTCCGGTCTCGCCAATACCAGATGGAAGATGTTCTCGAACAGATCTCCAGAGTCTCCGCCGGTGATGAACCGTTTGACCCCCTCGAGATGCCATGTGCCGTCCGGCTGCGCGAAGGCCTTGGTCCGGCCGGCTCCGACGTCGGAGCCCGCCTCCGGCTCGGTCAGGACCATCGTGGCGCCCCAGTTGCGCGTCATCGCGAACTGTGCCCACTTCTTCTGTTCCTCGGTGCCATTCCGGTGCAGAATATTCGCGAATACGCCGCCGGACCAGTACAGATGGATCCCGGGATTGGCGCCGAGCCACATCTCCGACGTAGCCCAGGACAAGGCTTTGGGCGCCGGAATACCGCCGATCTCCGGCGCCAGCCCGAGCCGATCCCAGCCGCCCTCGATTGCCGTCCTCAACGCTTTTTTGACCGATTCCGGAAGAATCACTTCATGAGTCAGAGGATTGAACACCGGGGGGTGGCGGTCGGCATCGAAGAATGGCTCCGCATAAGGACCTTCGGTCAGCTCTCGGATCTGCTCCAGAAATACTTTTGCGGTATCTTCATCGAGGTCGCCGTACCCGCCCTTCGCCAAAACTTCTCCGATCGTGAGCACCTCGAACAAGTTGAACTCGAGATCGCGCACGTTTGACTTGTAGTGACCCATTTTTTCGCAAATCCTATTGATACGACGTGGAAGTGTGGCCTGCTGACCGCAGACCTCGGTGGTCCGCGCCCGAGATGCTGGAATCCTGGGGGCGCGCTTCTTCTCGGTGACTTGTTCGCGTGCGGCGATCATCTTTGGCTGAGGATGCGCCGTCGTCGCTATCTATTCGCCGAGCGTGTCTCCTCGATACCGAAAAGCGCATGACATGGCATCATCGGGTACGTCTCGTCCACCTGATCGTCAATGTGGACCGATTTCGCCCAGCCCCCGGCGCCGGCTTCCCGTGCGAATTTCTCGGCGGCTTGCCTCGGAGCGAGGTAGTGCAGTGGCTCGGGTAATCCGAAGTCGACGATCAGATGGCACAACATCAGGTATCGGAGCCTGGGGAATGCGTATGGTGGAAATGCCCGCCGTTCAGTATCCATTGCATTGCGAGGTGCTTGCCGAGCGCCCATGGCTGCATCGTCTCGAGAGCGGCTCTCGGCGTAGAACATTTGCGCTCGGCGCAGGTGCTGAAGGCTGTCGTAAACATTCTTCGAGTTTCGGCATCGACCGGCGATCGTGCTATGGGGGATGCGCCTACGATTCGCGGCCCGACGAGCGATCAGGCTCCTCGGCGGGGGCTCCGCGGCACTGATTCGAACTCTGCGGCTACCTGCCGCAGGAAGTGCCACAGTTGAGTATCCGGCTCGGTTGTGGCACAGAGCTTCTCGATCACCGGCTGCATCTCCCGACCCGCGTCGACGACCACGCGCACCAGCTTCTGCTCAGCGCATCGCTGCAGTGCGGGTGTCAAGAGTTGGGCTGCTCGGAAAGTCTGTCCTGCCGCCGACAGGCAGCATCCTCTGAGCAGTTCGGCGCGCAGTAGCGCGCGTGGCCGATGCTGCCTGGAGATCTGTCCGATCAGCTGTTCGGCTCGATCGGTAGCTTGCTCTGTCGCGGCGCTGGTGCGCTCGGCGAGGAGCAGCCGGATCGCTGAGTCGTGGGCGAGTTCGGCGGTGGCGGCTGCCGTCGCGTCGGGTTGGAGGGTGTACGGGGCCAGCCGCTCCAGGGCTCGGCGCTCGGCGTGCGAGAGCCGCAGACCCAGGCGGATGCGCTCGTTCACGATCCGCGCGGTGAGCCGCGGTATCGGTACCCTCTCGGCGAGTTCGGTGCCTTCGTCCAGCCGCTGTTTCGCCGTGTCCAGATCACCGCGCAGCCCGGCCAGACGTGCGCCGGTGCCGTAAGCCGCCAGTAAGAACTCGACCGCGCCGCCTCCCGTTCCGAGGCCGAGATCCAACAACTTCTCGGCCTCGACGAACTGGCCTTTTTCATAGAGCAGTTCACCGAGCAGGGCACTGGCGAGCCGGGTGGCATGCGATTGCCGTCCGGTTCGCAGGGCCAGAGTCAGCGCGGTCCGATAGCAGTTCTCGGCCGATACCAGGTCGAGTTGCTCGCTTGCGGCCATCCCGGCGGCGCAATCGCAGTACATCATCGCGAAGGGACCGCCCGTGCGATTCCGATACGGTTCGACCCAGCGGTGCCAGCGGTGCACCTCCTGGTACTCGCATCGGTTCAGTGCGGACCCCATTGCTGTTACCGCGAAGGCCTGTGCCTGCAACGGCCGGATCGGTTCGCGGATTCGTTCGAGTACCGACTGCGGAATCCGAACGGCCCGGTCGGAGAGCAAAGCCGCGGCGGTGCGGACGAGCGCTGATTGGAAGCGGATTTCGTCGTTGTGCGGGTCTTCCGGCGGTGCGGCCGCCATTGCCGCGTCGGCGCGGTCGAGCGCGGTCGTCGCGGCGGCCAGACGCTGGAGGGCGACGTTCGCCCATGCGATCTGAATCTGCAGCAGCGGATTGGTTTCGGTCAACGAATCGGGCAGCTTCGCCACTAGGCCGAGCAATGTCGCGATCTGGGAGGTCTCCAGGAACTTCTCGGCATGTTTCTGGACGATCCGCACGGCACGGGCGGACGCACCGGCCTCCAGGGCGTGGTCGACGGCTTCGGTGATCATTCCGTGGTCGGCGAACCACTCGCACGCTCTCAGGTGCAGCCGCGCGAGCAGGCCGGGATGCTGCTGGACCAGGCGGCGGCGGAGGAAGTCGGCGAACAACGCGTGATAGCGGAACCACTGCAGCTCATCATCGATGTTGCGGAGGAACAGGTCGCGCTGCCGAACCTCCTCCAGAAGTTCTTGCCCGCCGGTCACATCCGCCAGTGCTTCGGCGAGCTCACCGCAGATCCGCTCGGGGATCGAGGTTCGCATCGCGAATTCGAGCATGTTCGGTTCGAGTGCGTCGATCACGTTCTCCATCAGGTACTCGCCGATGGCGTAGTGCCGTCCGGAGATCTGGCTGAGGTACGCGCCGGGATCGTCGCGTCCGCGCAACGACAGCGATGCCAGCTGGACGGCGGCGGCCCAGCCCTCGGTGGATGCGCGCAAGCGACCTACTTCCTCGGCGGCCAGCGACAATCCGTCGATGCCGGCGACGAACGCGGCCGTCTCGTTGTCATCGAATCTCAGCGCGGCCGCATCGACCTCGACGAGTTCGTCACGAACTCGCATACGGCCGAGCGGAAGACCTTTCCGATTCCGGCTGGTGACGACCACGAGAAGATGATGACAACCGTGGTCCAAGAAGAACTCCATCGCCGCGGTGGTGGCCGGGCTGGTCACCCGCTGCCAGTCGTCGACCATCAGCGCAATCGTTTCGCCCTGGTTGTGGATTTCGTTGATCAGCGCGGCCATAACCTGGTGTACTGCGTCGTCGGAGCGTTCCGCGAGGATGTCGGCCAGCCCTCCCGCGACATTCGGGTGCACACGGCGTATCGCATTCACGACATGCGATAAGAACCACACAACGTTGTCGTCGTCATGATCCACGCTCAACCAGGCGGCGTGGATGCCCTCCGACGTAAGGGACTGGGCCCACTGTGCGGCCAGCGTGCTTTTACCGAAACCGGCAGGTCCGTGTATCAGGACGAGGCGCCGCGATCTATTACGCCGCAAGGTGTCCAGCAGCCGCTGTCGCTGAACCGGTCGACGGGACGGCTCCGGCGGCCGATACCGGGTCAGTGGTGTCGACAGTGCCGCCCCACTGGTCGGTACGGCTTTCGTCGGCGGCACTGTGGCGGTATGCGGCACGCCGGACTCCTCGCTTGCGGGAGGCGCCGCCGAGTCGGTATCCGTTAGTGCCATCGAGTCGACTGCCAGTCCGCAGGAGAACTGGATGTTGCGCAGCCGGTCGCCGAATGCCCGAGCCGTGGCAGGACGTTCCGCCGGATCACCGGCCATGGCAGCTTCGATGGCCAGGCACAGCAGTGCGGGAACGCCGCTGCGGCGCAGGTCGGGGATGGGATCGGACGTGATCCGCACGAACTGGGCGACCACGGACTCGCCCTGCTGCCGCTCGAAGGCGGCGTGACCGGTCAACAAGCAGAACAAGGTGGCCCCCAAGCCGTACACGTCGCCGGCCTCCGTCGGTGCTCCGCCCCTGAGCACTTCGGGAGCGATGAACGCTGGGGTCCCCATCACCACACCGGAACCGGTTTCGAACGCACCGTCGATCCGCGCGATGCCGAAATCGGCCAGTTGCGGCTCACCGTATTCGCTCAGCAGGATATTGGCCGGATTCACATCGCGATGCACCATGCCGTAGGCATGTGCGACCGCGAGGGCGCCGGTGATCTTCACTCCGACCGACAGCACTTCCTGCCATGGCATCGGCCCGTTGGCCCCGATCCTCGATCGCAATGATCCTCGCGCAAGAAACGGCATCACGAGATAGGGCCTACCGGTCGCGGTGACGTCGGCTCGCAGTACCTGCACGACGTGCGGATGCGTGGCGAATCGACTAGAGACCCGCTGTTCACGGAGGAAGCGCGCGTGCTCTTCGGCGGTGACATCCGAATTCAGGACCTTCACCGCTACCGCACGCTCGAGGGAGTGCTCGACGCACCGGTACACCACACCGAAACCACCGCGGCCGATCTCCCGCGCATCATCGAATCCCGCCGCGGCCAATTCCGCGGCGACATCAACTGTCGAGCCGCGGCGCGTCCCCTCGGAATCGTGGTCGCCCATTCGCGTACCTCTCGACCTTGCGGGAAGGTGTCACCCCGACCGATCGTAGTCCGGGTGATCGGTGAAGCCTCGGTCTGGGGCGTGGACACCGGGTAACCGGCGGGCCGTCAGAGATCCGTTTCCGGGGACGCTGGAGCATCCGCTGGTGACCGCTGTGGTCTGCGGATGGATGTGGGCGAGTACACGAAAATCCACTGGGCGACGGCAGCCAACGCTCCCCCGAGCGAGACGATACAGGCGAAAATGCCCGCGGGCGCCAGACTGGCGGAAGAGTAGACGATCTCGGTGCCCGGTAGCGGGAGTTTGTCCTTGCCGAGGATCCACGACATCACCGATCCGAGCTGGCCCCCCATATCCCAACGGCGGGCGGTCATGGCTTTCAGCTCGCCGCTTTTGCTGTTGATGTAGACGAGTGCGCACAGCACGAAGACCGCTACCGCCGCCGAGCCGCCCGTGGCCAATCGAGCGAATACTCGGCTGCGGGCACGGAGGTTCAAGGCCACCGTGGCGACCGTGACGACGACGGCGGCGATCGTCAACAGAGCCCAGACTCCGGTTATGTGCGCGGTGGGCATCCTCGATGATGACGACGACGACCAGATGGTCAAGTATCGAGTCGAAGCATGGATGTGGCCGAAGGCGTTCGACGTGGCGGTGCCGTTGGGGCCTGCTGCGGTGAGCCACGGCTGGAAAAGCAGGACGAATGTGACGACGCTCGTGATTGCCGCGCATACATGACCCGCATTTGTTCGGACGACGGCCCAGAACTGTGTTCCGTCCGGGGGACCGGGTACTTCTCCTGCTGGAATAGAATCTTTCACGGTGCTGGCTTCCTGATTGATCGTATAGCTGACGATGAGTAACCTTTACGTTTCGATGAAACGCGCATCTCGTCGACATTGCATTTTGCTCACCTACGGTGTCGGTGGATCGGAAACGGAGGTGCCGCGCGGTGTGTCCACGCTGGTGAAAATCGGGATCTCACGTACTGCAGCGAGGTAGGCGGCGCCTTCCGTCTGGCCGGTGCCGCGGACTTCGCCGAGCATTCGCACAGCTACGCGATAATGGGTGTTTCGCCATCGATGCATGGCGCGCGAGAACTTCGTCATCGCCGCTGTCAGTTCCACACGGTCGGTCTCGGAGCGGAATCCACGACTGTAGGCTTCCGCGTAAGCGTCGTCGATCGTGCTCTGGAGTCCAGATATCACTCGGCTGCGCACTTCCGGCACCGATTCGTATGCGGCTGAATTCAGGCGCTCCGTGTGCGGCCGACGGCACAGTGACTCGACGAACTTATAGTTTCGCGATTGTATGGCACTGGCTCCGTCGGTGAATCGACGAAATATGTGGAAGGACTCCACTTGCATGGTCGCAATCATGGAGAACAATGGCGCGGATTCGGTCAATGCCTCCGCTGCGGCCGACAGGAAGCGTATCGCTTGCCGCAACTCTCGATTCCGTAGGGCGATCAACGCAACTTGTAGGTCGACCGCCAAGAGCGCGAAGGTGGTCTCGAACGACTGCAATACGCGTATGAACATGTACTCGTCGTGCAGAGTATGAACCGGCAGCATGCTCAGTGCCAGAGCGCGTTGCTCCGCGGGTGACATATCAGCCCGTATCAGCGCGTGCGCCCGGCGTGCCTGGTCGAGCAGATCGCCACTGATCGCACCATTGTCGACGGCTAGTCGCGCGCAGACCGGTCGGAGCACCTTGAGGCCGTGCCGGAACCGTTTCAGAACCAAAGCAGGCGCCGGCGGTGATCCGGAGAGTGCGGTGGCTTGTCCTTCCATTGCGGCTAATTCGAAGCCCAGGATATCGGAGACCAGCTGAGCCATGAGGCGGTCACACCTGGCACGGGCGAACGGGGCCTGCTGCACAGGGTCATCGAGTGAAGGCAGCTCCAGCAATGGAAGCGCGAGATAGGTCGGATACTCGTAGAGTCCGTCCCTCTTGTCCAGTGCGATATCGAGAAACGAGGCGATGGTGCGCAGCAAGTGCCATGGACCACGAACCCGGGGAAGCGCCGAGCGAGCCTCGTCGAGCAAAGTCAGGATATCGTCGGCCACGAAGTGTTTCCCGACGCCATGGTAGACGTCGATCACCTGCCCGAACGGAAAACACATCGCGTCGGGTGTTCGGAGCCAAGCCCTGAGTTCGTCGGTGCACATACTGTCTGCCTTCTCAGAAATGGTGCGTGGCGCGACCGGAAATACTTCGACGGTCATTGCGCAGTGCGGAACGCAAGGCGGCAATGTCGTCGGCGTCGTTGTAGTAGTGGAAGGAAAGTCGCACGAGACTGTCTCGTGGACTGGCCACCACACCGTGTGTGGCAAGTCTCCGGCCGAGGCCTGCCGGGTCGGGATCGGTCAACGCGATGTGTGCGCCGCGCCGACCGGCGGGCCGGGCGACGACATGCTCACCGTCTTCGGCCAGCTGCGCACCGGCGAGTTCGCACAGCTCGGACACGTGCTGTCGAACGGCGTTCAAATCCAGCTCGGCGATCATCCGTAACCCGGCGTTGGCCGCATAGCACGCCGGAATCGATGGCGTGCCGGTCTCGAACCGCCTCGAAGACGCGGGAAAGTCGAGCTGATACGGATCGAACGAGAATGGATCGGATCTGCCGAACCAACCGGTCAGGAGGGGCGCCTCGTCGGCGCGCTCCGGATCGCGTACGTAGAGAAAGGCGATGCCGGGTAAGCCCAGGAGATACTTCGATGTCCCTGCGACCAAGAAATCGCAGTCCAAGGCGCAGACATCGACCGGCTCCACCCCGACAGCCTGGTAGGCGTCGACGAATACCTCGGCCCCGGCCACCCTGGCGATCCGCGCCACTTCGGGTAGTGGAAGCCGGGCCGCATCCCGATAACTGATCAGCGGAATCGAGACCAATCGCGTCCGGTGATCGATCAGTGCCGCGAAACTGGCTACCGATTGTTCTGCGTACACCACCTCCGCGCCGCGCGGCCGTTGAGCGAGCCAGACGTGTGCGAGCGAAGGAAACTCCGCCGAGGTGGTGACAATTCTCGGGCGGTTCCGCCACGCGCGAGTGGACGCGACTTGAAATGCTCCGACCGTGGCATTCGGCATGACCGCCACCTGGTCCGGCCGCGCTCCGATCAGGGCCGCGAATCGGCGCCGGGCCACGCTGACCTGTTGTTCGAACGACTCCCACGGTGCGCCTGCGGCGGCCATGTCATCCAACATCCTGGCCAGGGCATCGTCCATGTCCTCCGAGCGTGCGCCGAGGCTACAGCTGGCCAAGTGCGCGAGACGCCGTAACGTCGGAAAGCGTGCCCGGAACTCCGCTGCGGTCACCATCGGGTGCTGTCCTCGGTATGGACTCGGACGGCGTCGCCGTTGCCTTCGCGCTCTGGTTCGGCCGTGGCAAGGTTGTCGCGCAGCTCCCACAGTTGCGGGAAGAGCTTGTACTCGATCAATTTGGTCAGCGCGTGCACCGGCGTGCCTTGTGTGCCGATGGCTTGATGGCCGATCACCCGAGTGGCGATCTTGTAATGCCGCACGCGCCAAAGTGATACTCGTTCATCCAGCTCGACCATTGCCTCGGTCAGGTCGTAGATTTTCCCTCTTCGCCCCGCGCGATAGATCTCGATCAGGTCGATACCGCGCTGTAGGACGAGTCCGGTGAATGCGGCATCCAGAGCCCTGCAGTTCTTCTGCACCGCACGCCATCCAGGTGAGTCGGCTCCGGAGCCATGGCCGAGCACGGTTCGGAACTTCTGGAAGTCGTAGGGCGACAAATGGCACAAGATTTCGAGCTGACCGGTCACCAGGTGCACGGCCGAGGAGGCTCGCCCCAGTAAGCGAATCGCTTCCTCGATCGCACCGTCACGAAGCTGGAGCGCGGTCTCGCTCAATTCCGCCGACGCCAGCTTCAGCCATAGTTCGGTCGACTGGTGGACGATCTGGAACAGTAATTCGTCCCGGTGCACCCGCTCTGTCTCGTTCCGTTGCAGCGAGAGTAGCCCGTCGGTTCGCATGTAGCGGGCATAATCATCCTTGCCATCGCCATCGAGTATTTGCTTCGAATAATCGATCATCGCGCACTCCTGAGCGGTTGCGCGCCGATGTCCGCCATGGGGTCGCTCATGCGGATCACATCCATTCAGGAGGTCGATATTTCGAGTCGCTACTCGCCGGTCGGTATGTCTCGGCGGACCGCTTCCCGAGCCAGGCGCGGCGGTCGCCCGGTCCACGGCGGTATGTCGGGCGTTGTTCCGGTCCAGCAGACGGTGATTCGCATATTTCCGCGCGTCGACTACGTACGCTATGGGGGAAATCCCTACGATTCAGCCGCCATTTGACGTACTGCTCGCCGACGTCGTGCTCCGTCCAGCTGCACTCGGGCGCGGTGTAGCCGATGTCGGGGCGGCCCGTGCAGCATCGTTCGGCCGAGGCCGGGACGCGTCCAGTAAAGACTGGATCGGATCGCAAACAGCTCCGTGCAGGAAGTTTCGGCGATACCGACCTGCTGCGCACGGCCGAACTATCACAACGCGCCGCAGTGTAGTTGCGACGACCTGCGATCGGGCAGCAGCCGAGCGGGTGATCTTTGTATCGTGAGTGCGGTGGACAAACCAAGTCGGCCGCTGCTGTTCCTGGGCATAGTGGCGGCGTTGTCGATTCCGTTCTTCGTTCTCGCCGTGGTCAGACCAGGCGGAATTCGTGTGGGTGCGATGCAGTTACCGGTCAGCACGGTGATATTCGTTCTGCCGGTCGTGGTCGCGGCGGCACTGACCTGGCGCCGAGGTGGCTCGGACCTGGTCGCTCTGTTGCGACGCTCGGTGGATGGACCCGCCGCATCGCTGCGGTGGTATGCACTGGCCGTGCTCCTTTTTCCCACGCTGGCGGTGGCGTCGCATCTTCTGCTGCGGTGGGCTGGGCAGGTGGGTTCGGCGCTGCCGCTGTCGCTCGCGGCGGCGCCCGCTGTAATCGCGATGTTCGGGCTGGCTGCCACCTGCGAGGAACTGGGCTGGACGGGATACGCCACCGATCCGTTGCAGAAGCGCTTCGGCTCGACTGCGGCCGCTGTCGGGCTCGGCCTGTACTGGGCGTCGTGGCATCTGGTCGGCTGGCTGCAAGCCGGGCATCCGAAGGGGTGGATTGCGGGATGGTTCGCCGTCACGATCGCCGCTCGTGTACTTATCGTCTGGCTGCACAACAACACCGGACATGGCGTGACCGGGGCGATCTTGTCACACGCTGCGTTGAACGTCAGCGCCGCGTACACGCCTGATCTGAGCGAGTCGATCACAACGGTTACCACGGGCGTGCTCACATGCGTCGTAGCGGTGGCGGTTGTCGTCTGGCCCCGTGTACTCCGGAAGTATCCGGCCGAACCTACTTCAACTGGAACATAGGGATTCTCCCCATACTGCATCAGCCCCCGAGCTGCGAACGTCGGTTCCCACGGCGACCGCGATATCCGAGCTAGGGGATGCGATGCACGTTTACGAACCCTCGTCGCTCTCGGGCTCACAGGTGGGCGAGCGATCTCGGTTGGTACTCGTGGTCGACGACGGGCGCGCGGACATGATGTGGCCGCAACTGCGCGAGCGAATCGCGCTGCGTCTGGCCGCCATCCGCCACCGCATCCGCTGGATCTCCTTGACCTCGGGTGACAGGCTGCGTGACCTTCCTGCCGCGGTCGAGGCCACCGCGGTGATTCTCATCGGTGACGTGTACTTCGACCAGGATGATCTGAGGGTGATGCGTCAACTCGTCATCGTTGCTACCACCCCGTGGTCGCTGCCTCCCGTCGATCATCTGCAAAAGCGGGGAATTCTGGTAGTCGATGGTGTGCGTGGCCTGTGCCAGGCCCGTGCTGAAGTCGCTCTGGCGTTGATCCTCGCCAGTCTGCACCGTGTGGTGCCCTGGCACGATGCAATGAGGGCTGATCCCGTACAGCCTGCGTGCGGCACCAACCGCTACGCATTCGGTTCAGGCTCCCTGCGAGACAAGGACGTCTGTGTGATCGGCGGTGGATTCACCGGTTACAAGATCGCTGACCTGTGCGCCGCGGTCGGTGCGCAGATACGAATCGTCGACCTCGACTCGAACCAGGACGAGCTGTACGACGAACTTCGCGCCGACGTCATCGGATTGGACGAAGTACCGCTCACAGCCGACATCGTGGTGATCGCCGAACCCAACCGGCCCGCGCACCGGCTGATCCTCGATCGCGAGATGGTCAACGCATTGCGCGAGGGCACTCTGATCGTGTCGGTGACGAGTGTCCTCGGAATCGACGTCGACGCGCTGCGCGAGCGTGTGTGCCGCAACGAACTCGTGTGGGCGTCCGACGTCCGCGACGCCGACTGGCTGCAGGGCGGAGATCCGATGATCGGACGCGACAACGTGATCATCCTGCCGGGAATCGCGACCAACACGCCCGCCACGAACCATGAGATCGCCGACACGCTCGCAGACAATGTGCTGCAAGTCTTGGACGGGGGCAAGCCCCTGGCCTGGGACCTCATCACAGCACATTCCGTACTGCCGAGGCTCGACGCGCCGTCGGGCACCCACCTGCTGACTGCCGCCACATCGCAATCCGCCGAGCGACGCACACCCGGGCATGGTGTGGAGCGATCGTTGCGGCAAGAGTAGGTCCGAGCAACGTCGACCTGGTCTTCGTCCCCGTCGAGCGGGATAGTCATGCCCAAGCCCACCATCCACTGTAGGGCGTGGAGCGCGGCCGGACGGCGGCCACAGCGGATCACGGACCCGACGGCACCCAGAGGTGCGCTGCGATCAGGGCTGTGGCCACGACCGCAGTGCGATGTCTACGGTCCGGCGCAGGTGCGACGGTTTCGCGCCCGAGGCCGCTTGGACCGCGATCCCGTCGGAGACCGTCATGAGGTAGCGGGCGAGGTCGGCGGGTTTGCTGTCCTCGGGGAGGTCGCCGTCGGCGCGTGCTCGCTCCAAGCGCCGCCGCAGCGCGGCCTCGCCCGCGAGGCGCACCGCCACCGCGCTCTTGCGGCTGTGCTCGGCTTCCGGCCCGCAGGCTTGCGCGCTGCGCACCGATAGGCAGCCGGGGCTGTCGTGCCCGGTGGTCAGCTCGATCGCGCCGGCGAGGTACGCGGCCGCGACCGCGCGGGCGGTCGGGAGTTCGATGGCTTCGGTGAGGTAGCGCCCGGGTCCGTCGACATAGCGTTCGAGCGCCCGGTCGAACAGTTCCGCTTTGCTGCCGAAGGCGGCGTACAAACTGGGACGGTTGATGCCCATCGCCGCGGTGAGATCCGACAACGCCGCGCCCTCGTAGCCGTACCGCCAGAACACCTCCAGCGCGCGGTCCAGCGCGCTGTCGATGTCGAAGCCCCGGGGCCTGCCTCCTGGCATGGGCACCTCCCACTGCTGTTTGCCTATCGGTACCTTAGGCCGCCGCGGTGCGCGCTCACAGGTCGCCGACCGGTCTGCGCACACCGGTTTCCGCGGCTTCGGCGATGGCGTCGACGAGACGGCGCTGGCGCAGGCCCACGGTGAAGTCGGGCCGAGCGGTCCTGCCCTCGGCGATGGCGCTCGCGGTCTCGCGGTAGACGCCCGCGACGTGGGCGACCGGGCCTGGGGGCAGTGTGGACGGCACCAGGCGGTAGCGCTCCGGGACCGGGAGTTCGCTGATCAACCCCTGATCGGTGCGCAGTTCGATGCGCCAGTCGGCCCAGTGCGGATACATCCCGGCCTGCACCGGGCTGATCGCAAGAGCCCCCTCCGTACCGCGAATGTGCAGCGCGAATCCGGACGGAGCGTCCGAGTTTCCGCCGTGCACGGTCACCGCGGCGACCGCGCCGCTCTTCAGGCGACCGGCCAGGACCAACTGCTCCGGTTGCCGATTCGGGACGGTCCGGCCGGTGCCGACGACGGTCAATTCCTCGTGCGGTGCGGCGACGACGGCGGACACTTCGGCGAGTTCACCGGCCAGGTGTTCGAGCACCGCGAGCACGTGCCCGGCCATGATCGTCAGCAGACCGGTGCCCTGGGCGGGATCGGTGGTCCAAGCCAATTCCGGCCGAATCGAACCGCCGCCGAACGGATCTCCGGCGGCGATGACGGTGACCGCGGAAACGGCGCCGATCCGGCCCGCCGCGAGCAGATCGCGGACGAAGTTCACCGACGGCGAGTGGTAGCCCTGCAAGACCACCGCGTGCACTACATCCGCCGCTGTCGCCGCCGCGGTCAGCTCGGCGCTCTCGGCCGCGCTCGCGCCCATCGGCCACTCGCAGACGACGTGCTTGCCCGCCGCGAGCGCCGCGCGCACCACCGCCGCGTGCCCCGGTGACTTCACTGTCGCCACAACCAGGTCCACCTCGGGATGCGCGGCCAACTCGGCCGCGTCGGTGAACGCGTGCGTGGCGCCGGTGGCCTCGGCCGCGGCGGCGGCCGAGGCGGGGTTGGTCGTCGCCACCGCCGCGACGCGGAACTCGGGCAGTGCGGCCAGCGCGGGCAGGTGGGTCGCGGCGGCCCAGCTTCCGGTGGGATTCGCGCCGACGACGCCGACACCGAGCGGGGTGGTGCTACCGGTCATGAGGACTCCTAGTTCTGTACCGTTTGGTAGTAAACTAGGCGCGCTACGGCCGCGCGACAACCGATAATGTACCGATAGGTAAAAAATTCGCCGCCGATTCGAGAGTGCGCCCCTCCCGCTCGGCTCCAGTGATGGTTGCTGAGAGATTGCGAATAAGTGTGCGAGAGATTTGCGCCGGATCGGGACGGCGGTGCTCCGGCGTGGTCTGGCGCGGGAATGCCCGCGGATCGGAAGTTCACGTCCGGGCAGTGGCGCCACTCTGGCGAATTGGCGGTGACCGTGCTTGCGGCGGGGAACTTCGGCCGGGCTCGATCCGATCGTGGCTGCCGAACTGCATGGCGGTGGTCGTCCCGGCCTCGGGGGCTTGCGTCGACCGCCTCGATGTGCTTTCCGCCAAGGCGGGTGCATCTCGTGGTGAAGCCCGCCAAACGTGCTCGCGGGAAGCCTTGCCCTCGGGGGCATACCTCCGGCACCCAAAAAGTCCTGCGGTAATACTCGAATGCTATTGAGCGCGACCGGGGTGCGCAGACCTGTTCGGCAGTGGCCGTGGCGGTCAGAGGTTTTCGGTGAACTGGGGCGTAATCAATTCATCTAGTACGTTCTCCGGGATAACGAGAAGCAGTTCTCGGGTGAGGCCGACGGCGAACGTCGGTTCCGAACCCGGCCGCTCGGCGACATCGGGCGGGTAGGTGGAGGTGTCCATGCTTGTTGACCGCGCCGTCGTCATCTGGCGGGGAGACAAGAGTCAGTCGACCCGAGGCCGCGCCCCTGCCGTCGCGGTCGCCGGTCGGCGAGCCGGGGGAGTTCGCGAGAAGAATGTGCCGAAAATGTCTACTGATCGATTCCGCAGAGTTCGAAACGTCCTGGGTTGTGCGGCGCTTGCCGCGGCTCTGGTAGCCGGGTGTAGTACCAACCGCGCCGAGGATTCGTCGAGCGAGCCGACCATCACCGAGGCCGCGGCCCGCACCGACCAGAAGGGCCTGTCCATCATCGTGCCGGGCACCTTGGCAGCGAGCTATGCCGAGCTCGCCGCGGGCGTGCGCGGGAAGATGGGCATGGCCATCGTGCCGGTCGGCGGCGAGCAGCCGATCACCTTCGGCGAATGGACCAGCGGTCCGGCCTGGTCGACGATGAAGGTGCCGCTGACCGTCGCCGCGCTGCGGCGCAGTCCGAGCAGCTCGAACTACGCCGCGTCGGCCGCGATCACGCAATCCGACAACGCCGCCGCCGACGTGCTGTGGCAGTCGCTGGGCACGCCGCAGGAGGCGGCGCAGGCCGTGCAGGCGGTGCTGCGCGAAGGTGGGGACAGCAAGACCGTCGTGCCCGCCACCCGTGCCCGTGCCGAACACTCGGCCTTCGGTCAGGCGGAGTGGTCGCTGATCGACCAGGTGCGGTTCGCTTCACATTTGCCGTGTCTGCCCCAGACCGACCGCGTTACTTCGCTGATGGAACAGGTCATCGCCAGCCAGCGCTGGGGTCTCGGCGAGTTCGGCGGCGCCGAGTTCAAGGGCGGCTGGGGGCCGGACGTGTCGGGCAACTACCTGGTGCGGCAGTTCGGGATCATCAACGTCCCCTCGGGGCAGATCGCGATCGCGGTCGCGGTGCAGCCGGAGTCGGGATCGCTCAGCGACGGCATGAACGTTCTGGACAAACTGGCCACCGTCGTCTCCCAGCATCTCGGCGAGCTGGCCGGGGGTCATTGCGCGGCCGCGTGAGGTCATCTGTCCAGGTCAGTGTTACGCGACGTTCACGGGGGCGGGGCTGCCGAGATCGGACATGGGGGGCAAGATAGCGGCCATGCGCATCGGAGTTCTGACCGGAGGCGGAGACTGCCCAGGACTGAACGCGGTCATCCGCGCCGTCGTTCGCACTGCGAACGGCCGTTACGGAGACGCGATCGTCGGCTTCGAGGACGGTTGGCGCGGCCTATTGGAGGACCGAAAGATCCAGATCCGCAACGACGACCGCACCGACCGGATCCTCACCAAGGGCGGCACCATCCTCGGCACCGCCCGCACCAACCCCGACGTGCTGCGCGCGGGCCTCGGCCGGATCAAGCAGACCCTGGACGACAACGGCATCGAAGCCCTGATCCCGATCGGCGGCGAGGGCACGCTCACCGCCGCGAGCTGGTTGTCCGACGAAGGCGTACCGGTGGTCGGCGTCCCGAAGACCATCGACAACGACATCGATTGCACCGACGTCACTTTCGGCCACGACACCGCCTTGAACATCGCCACCGAGGCGATCGACCGGTTGCACACCACCGCCGAATCGCACCAGCGCGTCATGCTCATCGAGGTGATGGGCCGCCACGCGGGCTGGATCGCGGTCGGCGCCGGCATGGCGGCGGGCGCCCATCTGACGCTCGTGCCGGAGGTCCCCTTCGAGGTCGACGAGGTGTGCGCCATGATCAAGCGGCGTTTCCAGCGCGGTGACAAGCACTTCATCTGCGTCGTCGCCGAGGGATCGCACCCCGCGCCGGACTCCGGGTTCACCTTGCGCGAGGGCGGCATCGACGAGTTCGGCCACGAGCGGTTCACCGGCGTCGCCCAGCAGCTCGGCGTGGAGATCGAGCGGCGCATCGGCAAAGAGGTCCGCACCACCGTGCTCGGTCACGTGCAGCGCGGCGGCAGCCCCACGCCCTACGACCGGGTGCTGGCCACGCGCTTCGGCCTGCACGCCGCCGAGGCGGTGCACGCGGGCAAGTTCGGCCAGATGGTCGCGTTGCACGGCACCACCATCGACCTGGTCCCGCTGTCGGAGGCCACCAAGCAGCTCAAGCGGGTGCCTTCGGAGCGCTACCGCGAGGCGGAGGCGTTCTTCGGTTAAGGGCGTCGCATATGGCAGATGAACTCAGCGGTGAGCTGTGGTTACCGCCGCTGTCGGGGATCCATACCGTCGAACTGAAGCGACGGCTTGCCCGGCTACCCCGCGCCGGTAGCAGCGCTGAGGAACGTGATCAGGTGGACGCGATGTTCGGCCGAGATCGGCTCGATGAGGGCCTCGAGGCGTGGTGATCGTCTCCGGGGCGACCGCGCCGGTCGCTTCGACGCGGATGTGCATATGTCCGGATACGCTGGCCGGTATGGCCGAACTCCCTGTGCACGATCTGCCGGATACCGCCGTCGACGTCCTGCGCCGCCGAGCGCGCGCGGCCGGGTTGCCGCTGTCGCGGTACATCGGGCGCGAGCTGGTCGCGCTGGCCGGTCGACGCACGGCGGACGACGCGGTCGTCGAGTTCTTGGAGTCCGAAGGACGCGACCTGGCCCCGCAAATAGATGATGACGCGGTGGCTCTGGTACGGCGGTACGACCTTTCGATCGAGGCGCTCGACGTTCTGGGTCGCCGCGCTCGCTCCGCGGGTGTTCCGCTGGGGGAGTATGCGCGTCGCGAACTGGTGCGGCTGGCGCGGCGCAGCACCGTCGAGGACGCGTTGCTGGAGTTCCGCGAGGTGCAGGAACGGGATCCGAGTCCGCGACTCGACATGGCGGAGATCGCCGCGGCCGTGCGGTACGCGCGCGGCGAATAGGCCGGGGCCGGCCCGCGTCGTCGGTACTGTGAGTCGCATGCGCAGTGGGCGACTGATCGCGTTGGCACTGTTGGTGATCACGGCAGTGGCGGCCGGGTGCTCGGAGTCGAATCCGCCCGAGCCGACCACGGGTGACTGGCACGGCGCCGTCGAGGTCCCCGGCCAGCCGGTGCAGGTCGGCGTGAGTTTCCACGACGACGGCACGGCCACCGTCGACATCCCGGCGCAGGGCATGAGCGGCGTGCAACTCAAAGACGTCAGCACCGACCGCAACGGCGTGTCTTTCGCGGTCCCCGACGTCCCTGGCGATCCGGTGTTCCACGGCAAGTACGAGTCCGGAACCGACCGGATCACCGGAGATCTCACCCAGGCGGGGCAGAAATTCCCGCTTGCGCTGAGCCGGGGCAAGGTCGTACCGCCGGCCCATCCGCAGGAACCGAAGCCACCGTTCCCGTACAAGACCGAGGATGTCACCTACGGCAACGGCGGCATCACTATCGCGGGCACGTTGACCGAACCGCAGGGCCCTGGCCCGTTCCCGGCCATCCTCATGATCACCGGAAGCGGCGCCCAGAACCGCGACGAGGAACTGATGGGGCACAAGCCGTTCCTGCTGCTGGCCGACACCTTCACCCGCGCAGGCTACGCCGTGCTGCGCACCGACGACCGAGGCGTCGGTGGCACCGGCGGCAAGCTGGACGACGCGAACTACACCGACCTGGCCGAGGACGCCGCCGCGGGCGTCCGCTTCTTGCGGGCCCGCTCCGAGATCGACCCGGCGCGGGTCGGGCTCTTCGGCCACAGCGAGGGCGGCTACCTCGCGCCGCTGGTCGCCGCGCGCCCCGACAGCGGCGTCGCGTTCGCCGTCCTGATGGCCGGACCCGGCGTCCCTGGCTCGGACGTGCTCGTCGAACAGACCCGCTTGCTCGCCACCGCGAACGGAACACCTCCCGACCAGGTGGAGACCCAGGTCCGCGACATGGCCGAACTGTCCGCCCTGCTGAAGGCGGGCGACCTCGACGGAGCGAGACAACTGGCCGTTCGGCAGAACCAGGCCCTGCCCGCCGACCAGCGCGTGCCCGACGATCAGGCGGCCGCGCAGATCACGCCGTATCTGGCCGCCCTGGTCGCCTACGATCCGGCGCCCGCGCTCTCCGCCCTGCGGATTCCGGTGCTCGCGTTCTTCGGCGGCAAGGATCTCCAGGTGCCCCCGGCGCAGAGCGAGCAGCCGATGCGCGACCACCTCGCCGCCGACCCCGATGCGACCGTCCACGTCTTCCCGGGTCTCAACCACCTGATGCAGCACACCGAGACCGGCCTTCCCCGCGAGTACGGCGCCATCGAAACGACCATCTCTCCCGAGGTGCTCGACTACGTCACCGGCTGGCTGCGGCAGCGGGTCCCGGTGAAGTAACACCGCGCCGCGGGACGCGAGAGCCGCTGCGCTGCGACGGGAGCGCTTACCTAAACTGATGGCCATGAGCGCACCCACGGTCGACCTGATGGATTACTCGGATGTCATCGCCCGGTTCGAGCCGGTGCTCGGCATGGAGGTCCACGTCGAGCTGAACACCGCGACGAAGATGTTCTGCGGTTGCCCGACCGAGTTCGGCGCCGAGCCGAACACGCAGGTGTGCCCCGTGTGCCTCGGCTTGCCCGGTTCGCTCCCGGTGGTCAACCAGAAGGCCGTCGAATCGGCCATCCGGATCGGGCTGGCGCTGAACTGCTCGATCACGCCGTGGGGCCGGTTCGCGCGGAAGAACTACTTCTACCCCGATCAGCCGAAGAACTACCAGATCAGCCAGTACGACGAGCCGATCGCCACGAACGGGCACCTGGACGTGGTGCTCGACGACGGCAGCATCTTCCGTGTCGACATCGAGCGCGCGCACATGGAGGAGGACACCGGCAAGTCGGTGCACATCGGCGGTGCGACCGGCCGCATCCACGGCGCGAGCCACTCCCTGCTCGATTACAACCGGGCGGGGGTGCCGCTGATCGAGATCGTCACCAAGCCGATCACCGGCGCGGGGGAGCGCGCCCCCGAGGTGGCGCGGGCGTACGTGACAGCGCTGCGGGATCTGCTGAAGTCGCTCGGAGTGTCCGACGTGAAGATGGAGCAGGGTTCGCTGCGCTGCGACGCGAACGTCTCCCTGATGCCCATCGGCGCAACGGAATTCGGCACCCGCACGGAGACCAAGAACGTCAACTCGCTGCGCAGTGTCGAGGTCGCGGTGCGCTTCGAGATGCGCAGGCAGGCCGCTGTGCTCGCGGGCGGCGGCACGATAGTCCAGGAGACCAGGCACTTCCACGAGGCCGACGGCACCACTTCGCCCGGTCGCCGCAAGGAGACCGCCGAGGACTACCGCTACTTCCCCGAGCCGGACCTCGAGCCCGTCGCGCCCGCGGCGGAGTGGGTCGAGCAGTTGCGCGGCACGATCCCCGAGTACCCCTGGCTGCGCCGCGCGCGCATCCAGTCCGACTGGGGCCTGTCCGACGAGGTGATGCGCGACCTGGTCAACGCGGGCGCGCTGGACCTGATCATCGCCACCGTCGACGCGGGCGCACCGGCCAACGAGGCGCGCTCCTGGTGGGTCGCCTACCTCACCGAGAAGGCCAAGGAGCGCGAGGTCGCGCTGGAGGAGCTGCCGATCAGCCCGGCCCAGGTCGCCGAGGTGATCAAGCTGGTCGACGCGAAGACGATCAACAACAAGGTGGCCAAGCAGGTCGTCGACCACGTGCTGGCAGGCGAGGGCGACCCGGCGCAGATCGTCGAGGCCAAGGGCCTCGGCATGGTCAGCGACGACAGCGCCTTGCAGTCGGAGGTGGAGAAGGCCCTGGCCGCGAATCCCGACATCGCCGACAAGATCCGCTCCGGCAAGGTGCAGGCCGCGGGCAAGATCGTCGGCGACGTCATGAAGGCGACCCGCGGACAGGCCGACGCGGCGCGCGTCCGCGAACTGGTCCTGGCCGCCTGCAGCTAGGTTCGGCGGTCGACCCCGACCGCGCTGTATGACGTGGTCGGGGTCGGTGGCGTGGTGTAGCGCGCGTTCGGCAGGTAGAGCCGCTCCTCGTACGCCGCGACGGTGGTCGGTACGTCGAAGCGTGGGTCGGTGACGCGCCCTACGACCGATCCCGTAGTGCCCGCGTGGTCGAGCGCGACCACCGCGATCGTGTTGGAGCGGTTCTGCACGACCAGAAGTGTGTCGCCGCGCAGCAGCAGTCCGTCCCCGTTGGGCAGCGTCTCGGCGCCGAGGTCGATCCGCCGCGTCGTGCCCGTCGCCGGGTCGACGCGGAACAACCGGCCGGTCACCGACTGCATGATGATCAAGCCGGTGCCGTCGGGTGTGCGCACGATCCCGTTGGCGTTGATCGCTCCGGGCTCGTAGCGGATGTCGCCGGTCAACGGGCGTCGCACCACCGCCGTGGGTGAGGGCAGAGCGTCCTGGTCACCGACGGGCAGATGGTAGAGCACGGGCGTGCGCGAGTCGGTGAACCACGCGCCCGTGGGCGTGAGCACGACATCGTTGACGAACGTGTCCGGCGAGATGCCGAGGGGGGTAGCTCGCCGATACCGCGCCCGTGCCGGTGTCCACGACGCGTGCGTCGCCTCCGGTGCCGCCGGCGACGAACAGCCGACCGTGGTGGTCGACCTGGAGTCCGAGCGCGGGCGTCCCCGGCCCCTGGCTCAGGATCTCGCCTTGCCCGGTCACCAGGTCGGCGCGGTAGATGGAGCCGTCGACTCGCGAACCGAAGTAGGCCACCGGCCGTGAACCGATGGCGATGCCTTCCGGCTGGAACCCGGCGGGCAGGTCGATCCCGGCGGCGAGGACCGGAGGGTATGCCGCCGTCCGGTCCCCGGGCGCCGACGCCGCGACGCCGAGACAGCCGAGCGCGGCCGAGATCGCCAGGACTCGCTTCATCTCATTGCTCCTCTGTTTCGGTGGTCGCGGGGCCTGCGGCATCGGGCCGAGACGTTCAGGCAGTGCCGAGCGTTTCGACGTCTCCGTAACCGACCGTGAAATGACCATTCCCGCAGGGATTTTCGAGCTCGTCCAGGACGGCTACGGCAAGGTCTTCCGCCGAGATCCGGGACGTGCCGTCAGCGCTGGTGATGAGCGTCGTGGTGCCCCGCCGGTACTTCCCGGTGCGTTGTCCGGGTTCGAGGAGGGCGGGTGGGCTGAGATAGACCGAGTCGGCCGGATGCGCCCGGCAGGTCTCCCATTGCGCGACGCTCGCGGCGGCGATGGTGCGGATCGACGCCGGTACGTATTCCGGACTGTCGAGTACCAGCTGCTCGGGGTGTCCCGGAACCCGTAGCGGCGCGGCGCCGCCGACGACGAGGATGCGCGTCCCGGTGGCCGCGGCCGCGTCGAGCAGGGCTGTTGTAGTCGTCGTGACGGTGTGTTCCTGCCCAGCGGCCGCACGGGTCGCGGCCACGATAGCGTCGGCGCCGTCGAACAATTCGCTCATCCGGACCCTGTCGTTCGCGTCGCCCTCGACAACGGTCACCATGGGCGGCAGGGCGATCCGCGGCCCTGTCCGGAAGACGGCGACGATCTCGTGGCCGCGGCCGGCGGCCTCGTCGACGACGCACGAGCCGACCATGCCTGCGGCTCCGACAACGGCGATCTTCATTTCGATATCCCTTCGGGTGCTGCGAGAGGAGCGGAGAAGCGGGTGGGCGCGGGAAGCTGTCCCGCGACGATCGCGGCGAGCGCGAGCCCGAACCCCGCGAGTTGGACCGGGCCGAGTGTCTGGCCGAGCAGAACGGCGCCGAGAACCGCCGCGACCAGCGGCGAGAGCAGAACCAGAACCGCGACGGAGGTGACGGGCAAGGAGCCGATGCCGCGGAACCACAGGACATACGCGAGCAGACCCCCGACCAGCCCCAGCCATAGGTATCCGAGAACGGCGGGCGGGTCGATCGCGGGAGGCGGCCCTTCGACGAAGAACGTGAGAGGCAGCAGGAACAGCCCACCGGCGGTGAGTTGCCAGCCCGCGAACGCCGTGGGACCGGCCTCGGCAGGCCGCCCCCACTTCTTCGTGAGGGTCAGGCCGAGCGCCATGGAAGCCGCGGCGGCAAGACCGGCGACAACCCCGGTGAGGTCGAAGGCCGCGTCCGGCCCGATCACCACCAAGCCGACGCCGACAAGGCCTATCGCTCCCCAGACGAGGCGCCAAGCGGAGGGGCTTTCGCCCAAGATCACCACGGCCAAGACGGCCACGACGAGCGGCTGGGCCGCCGCCAAGGTCGCGGCCACGCCGCCCGGCAAGCGTTCGGCGGCGAGGAACAGCATCGGGAACAGCAGCCCGATGTTGAGCACACCCAGCACCGCGGCTTTGCCCCACCAGGCTCCGCGCGGCAGCGTCCGCGTGATCGCCAGCGCGATCAGACCCGCGGGCAAGGCCCGCAGGAGACCGGCGAACAGCGGGTGTCCCGGTGGGAGCAGCTCGGTGGTGACGACATAGGTGGTGCCCCATGACGCGGGAGCGAGCGCCGTCAGGACGGTGCGCGGCAGGGTTCCCAGTGGCGCAGTTCCGCCGAAAACCGCCTGTGTTGCTGGACTTTTCACCTTCGCAGTCTCGCGCGGAAGTGATCAATGAGTCCAACACATGTTTGTCAATTCATCAATCGTGTTCAAAGATCAATCCATGGAGCTCCAGCAGATGCGCTACGTCATCGCCGTGGCCGAGGCGAACAGCTTCACCCGGGCCGCCGAACGATGCCTCGTCGTGCAGTCCGCCCTCAGTCATCAGATCGCGCGTCTGGAACGGGAATTGGGCGCGCGACTCTTCGAGCGCACCAGCCGCCGGGTGCGCCTCACACCGGCCGGCGCGGCGTTCCTCCCCGCCGCCCGGCAGTGCCTCGACGCCGCCGAGCGCGCCGCCGCCGAGGTGGCCGCGGCGGTCGGCGAGGTGCGCGGGCGGCTCGCCGTCGGGCTGATCCCCACCGTCGCCGCGGTGGACATCCCGGAGGCGCTGCGCGATTTCCGCCGCCGCCACCCGCACGTGCGCATCAGCCTGCGCGTGGGTGCGAGCGAGGAGCTGGTGGAGAAGGTCGAGCAAGGAGCCATCGATGTCGCATTCCTCGGATTGCCGACGACGGTACGACCCCGAGGCGTGGTCGCGCACGAACTCGCCCGCGACCGGCACGTAGCCGTCGTCGCGCTGGACCATCCGCTCGCCGGAGAGCGATCGATCGACCTGCGCACGCTGTCCGCCGAGGTCTTCGTGGATCTCCCGGCCGGGACCGCCGGACGTCTCCAGTCCGACCAAGCCTTCACAGCCGCCGGTCTGGACCGCGACGTCGCTTTCGAAGTGACCAGCGCGGACTACATCGCCCGACTCGTCCGCCCCGGCCTCGCCATCGCCATGCTCCCGTCCACTTACGTGCCCCAACTAGAGGGCGTGACCACCATCGAGGTCACCGACGCCCCCGCCCGAGTCGAATACGTCATCTGGAGCCGCAGCCGCACACCGGCGGCCACCGCGTTCCTCACCGTGCTCGGCATCACCGCGCAGGCCTCGGACGACTCCTGAAGAGTCTCGCCTCATTTCGGCCCGAGCGCCGCACCGGGAGAGATGCTGTGGAGTGACATCCTGACCTTCTTCGCCCCTGACCTGATCGGACTCTGCCGGATGTGTCGGTGTCGAGTGGCGCGAGCGAAACCTGGGTCCGTCCGTCGCTTCTCAGGGCGGTCGGCGCCGGTTCCGACAGCGAGATCGGCGCGCATGCCGTTGCGCGCTCGGCTCAGTTGGGGGCGGCTGTTCGTTCGTGCGGAAAAAGTGAGCGGCAGCCACCGCCCACTGGCCGAGGCAAAGCCTCAGATCGCACGGTTACCGCAGCGCGGGCCCCAGCACATCTTGCCAAGGCGGAGCCTGAGGCCACGCGGTTACTGCCGTCCGCGCCCAGCGCACCTCGACCACGGGTTTCGAGCGAAGCGAGACCGAGCATGCGCCGTTCGCGGCCCGGCTCGCGTCCGAGCGGCCGCCGCGTCCGCGACGAAGTCGCCAGCGGCGGTCGCTCGGACGCGAGCCATAAGAGGGCCGCGAACACCCAGCGCCGCAGGCGCTGGAAAAATCAACACAGCACACGCCGCGCCCGCGCGGCCAACAACTCAGTCCGGTCCGCCGCCTCCGGCCTGGGGCGGCGGGATGCGGACGACGCGGTCGTCGAACGGTCCCGGCTGGCCGTCGGTCTTGTTCACCGTGGTCACCCAGATGGTTCCGTCGGCGCCGACCGCCGCGCCGCCGAGTTGCCCGTACTTGTCCTGCGCGGTCAGCGTCGGCGTCGCGGTGACCGCGTGGGTGGTCGGGTCGGCGGCGGCGATGGCGAGGGCCTTCGCGCGGGTCATCGAAATCGCGACACCGTCCGAGGCGGCGGCGCACCCGGCGACGCCGGGCCGATCCGGCCAGGTCCACATGGTGGTGACCACGCCATCGCCGCCGAGTCGCTGCAGCCGGTCCTCGGCGGCGGTGCGGTCGGTGATCCAGATGCTGTCCTTGCTGTCCCGGCACACGTCCCCGGCGGTCCCGATGCCCGAGACGGCGACTTCCGGCGTGAGTGTGCGGCCGGGCACCGGGGAGTTCACGCGCAGCAGCTTGCCCGCGAGGGAGCCGGCCGAGGCGGCCGCGCCGGGATTGCCCGCGTCGCCGGTCAGCACGAGCATCTGGTCGGACGAGGCGAATTCGATCGCGCCGTGATTTCCGCTGGAGCCCTTCGGGATTCCGGTGAGCACGTCCTTCGGTGAGCCGCCTTCGGCGATGCGGACCACCCGGTTGTCGCTGCCGGTGGTGATGTACGCGTACATCAGGCCGTCTTCGTTGTAGGTCGGGGACAGCGCGATGTCGCTGAGGCCGCCGTCGCCGGAGCCGTCCACGTCCAGGCGGGCGATCTCGACCGGCGGCTGGTCGGGCACCACCTTCAGGATCCGCCCGGTCCTGCGCTCGGCGACCAGCGCGCCGTCGGGAAGCGCGACCAAGCCGCCGGTGGTGTCCAGGCAGGTGGCCACCACCGCGGGGTCGGGATCGATGCACGGGCCGCTCGGCCGGGTGGTCGAGGTGGGCGACTGGCTCGGTTTCTTCGGGTCGATGTTGGCTCCGTGCAGGGTCGGTTCCGGGGTGAACGGACTGGACGCCGAATCGTCGAACCGGGCGCATCCGACCAGCAGGACGGAGCCGAGCGCCAAGCTCGCCGCGACGCGGCCCACGACAACCAAACTCATAGCCCAGACGTTACGGAAATTCCGTCGCCCGCGCCCTTCCGGGTGGGGGTGTCGCGCGCGCACTGACACGCCGCGCTGTACTTGCCCGCCCCGGTGCGGTGCGGCATAGGGTATTGGCCGTGACCGACAAGCCGAAAGACACGCCCGAATCCGAGGCCGGGAACGCCGCTCCTTCCACGGCCGAGCAGGCGGCGGTGTCGTCCACCGGTCGGGGAGTGACCAGCCCGTACGATTCGCCGACCGAGCAGTTCGAGCGGGTGGATCCGGCCCAGCGGCCGCAGCTGTCCAAGGACGTCCCGCGCACCGAGGAAGAACTCGGGCTCGAGCCCGAGGTCCCCACCACCGGCGCGAACAGAACCGCTGCGGGCGCGACAGCGGCGCCCACCTACGACTACGCCAGCATCCCACCCGCCCCGGCCCCGCCGAGCGACACCGCGCGTCTACGTCGCCGCAACGGCGAGGTCCGCCGCGGCACGCTCGATCTCGGATTGTTGCTGCTCCGCTTGGTCGTCGGCGCCACTTTCCTCTACCACGGCCTGCAGAAGCTGACCGGCTGGTTCCACGGCCCCGGCCTGGACGGCACCCGCGACATGATGGAGCGCGGCGGCTGGGACCACCCGAGCGTGTCCGCCCTCCTGGTGACAGCGGGCGAGGTCGGCGGCGGTGCGCTGCTGATCCTCGGCCTGCTGACTCCGCTGGCGGCCGGTGCGGTGCTCGCGGTCATCCTGGACGCCTGGGCCTGGAAGCAGGGCATGGCCCCCGGGTTCCAGTACAAAGCCGGTCCGGGAGCGGTGGAATACGAGAGCGTCCTCGCGGGCGTCTCGGCCGTCATCATCCTGACCGGCCCCGGTCGCCTGTCCTTCGACCGCAACCGTGGCTGGGCCATCCGCCCCGCCTCCGGCTCCTTCGTCATCCTGCTTCTCGCTGTGGCGGCCGCGGTCGGCGCGTACTGGTACCTGCACGGCGGCAACCCACTGACGGGCATCGGCCCCTTCGACTGATCAGGACGAACAAGAGGCCCTTCATCCCGTAACGGGATGAAGGGCCTTCCGTCGTTCGACCACCTGAGGCTGCCCGTGACAACTGATTTCGTATGGACATGGGTAACTCGCCGGGTACGCCCAAAATCCGTGACCCAGCTGACGCAGGACCTGAGACCAGGTCCTGTCGCACCGAACTCGTACGGCCTCGAGACCCGGAGAGGCGGGAAGCCTAGGGCACGTGGCGGACAGCGCCTTTGTCGGCCGAGGTCGCCATCGCGGCGTACGCCCGCAGCGCGGTCGTCACCGGACGATCGCGGTTGACCGGCTGCCACGGCCGTTCGGAGGCTTCCATCTTCGCGCGGCGCTCGGCGAGCGCCGCATCGTCGACGAGGACCTCGAGCGTGCGGGCGGTCACGTCGATGCGGATCTGGTCGCCGTTCTCGATCAGGCCGATGACACCGCCGCTGGCCGCCTCGGGGGAGATGTGCCCGATCGACAGGCCCGAAGTGCCGCCGGAGAAGCGGCCGTCGGTGATCAGCGCGCACTCCTTGCCGAGGCCGGAGCCTTTCAGGAAGGCGGTCGGGTGCAGCATCTCCTGCATGCCGGGGCCGCCCGCGGGCCCTTCGTAGCGGACCACGATCACGTCGCCGGGCTTGATCTTCTTGCCGAGGATGACCGACACGGCCTCCTCCTGCGAGTCCACCACCACCGCGGGGCCCTGGAAGGAGAACAACTCCTCGTCGATGCCCGCGGTCTTGAGCACCGCGCCGTCGGGCGCGATGTTGCCGCGCAGCACGACCAGGCCGCCTTCCTTGGTGTAGGCGTGCTCGAGGTCGCGGATGCAGCCGCCCTCGGCGTCGGTGTCCAGCGACGACCAGCGGTTGTCGGTGGAGAACGGCTCGGTGGTGCGCACCCCGCCCGGGGCGGCGTGGAAGAGTTCGATGGCTTCCTGAGAGGCCTTGCCCGAGCGGATGTCCCAGGTGTCGAGCCATTCGTCGAGGCTCGCGGTGTGCACCGTGGTGACGTCGGTCTCCAGCAGGCCCGCCCGGCGCAGCTCGCCGAGGATCGCGGGGATGCCGCCCGCGCGGTGCACGTCCTCCATGTGGTAGTCGGAGTTGGGCGACACCTTCGACAGCGTGGGCACCCGGCGGCTGATCTCCTCGATGGTGTGCAGATCGAAGTCGACCTCGCCTTCCTGCGCGGCGGCGAGCGTGTGCAGCACGGTGTTGGTCGAACCGCCCATCGCCACGTCCAGCGCCATCGCGTTGCGGAAAGCCTTGGCGTCGGCGACGTTGCGCGGCAGCACGGACGCGTCGTCCTCGCGGTACCAGCGGTTGGCGATGTCCACCACCACGGTGCCCGCCCGCTCGAACAGCGCCCGGCGCGCGGCGTGCGTCGCGAGGGTGGAGCCGTTGCCGGGCAGCGCCAGACCCAGTGCCTCGGTGAGGCAGTTCATCGAGTTCGCGGTGAACATGCCCGAGCAGGAACCGCAGGTCGGGCACGCGGAGCGCTCGACCTCGGACAGACCCTCCTCCGACACCGCCTGATTCGCGCTCGCGGAGATCGCGGTGATCAGGTCGGTCGGCGCCTGCGCGACCCCGCCGACGACGACGGCCTTGCCCGCTTCCATCGGGCCGCCGGAGACGAACACCGCCGGAATGTTCAGCCGCATGGCCGCATTGAGCATGCCCGGGGTGATCTTGTCGCAGTTGGAGATGCAGACCAGCGCGTCGGCGGTGTGCGCGTTCACCATGTACTCGACGGAGTCGGCGATGATCTCGCGCGAGGGCAGCGAGTAGAGCATGCCGCCGTGACCCATGGCGATGCCGTCGTCGACGGCGATGGTGTGGAATTCGCGCGGCACGCCACCGGCGGCGCGCACCGCGTCGGCCACGATCTCGCCGACGTTCTTCAGATGCACATGGCCGGGGACGAACTGGGTGTAGGAGTTCGCGATGGCGACGATCGGCTTGCCGAAGTCGGTGTCGGTCATGCCGGTGGCGCGCCAGAGTGCGCGTGCGCCTGCGGCATTGCGGCCGATGGTCGTGGTTCGTGAACGAAGCGGTGGCATTCGATGGTCCTCGGGTCGCGGGGGCTGACGTGCGACGGCGCAGAGCGTGCTCGGCGGAGCACCACGTTACTCCCGGTGGGCGTGCCCACCTGCTGGGTGGTGTGGCGTCTCATCGCGGTCGGCCGGGTCGGGTGTGTCGCCGGTGCGTGGTGTCGCGGGCGACGACGGTGACGCCGGAGGTACCGGAACGTCGGGGTGGGGACGAGGAGGATCAGTGCTCCGGGGAAATCATCCCATCACTCGACCGCAACCTCCCAACGGCGGCGAATGTTCCGCTTCGGCGCGATGGGGCTCGAGCCGGGCAACTGGAGCGTCGGTCGGTGTGACCGAACTCGCTACGTCGCGCTGTCGCGTCGCGTGCCTTCTTCGGCGTTCTCGCCGGACTTCGCCAAGCCATTGGTCGCCGGATCGCCCTCGGTATTCGAGGTCCCGCTACTCGCGTCCGAGGGTTCGGCGGGGGACTCTCCCGTCGCGTGTTCCCTCGGCTCCGCGAACGGGTCCGGAATCCGTCCGCCGGAGAAAGCGGCCAGATCGCGCAGCCGGTCATAACTCACCGCGGGCAACTTCACTTCGCTGCCGTCGGTCAGGTCGGCGCGCACGTATCCACGCTTCGGGATTCGCACACCCTTCACCTGCGCCCAGTCGAGGTGGCGGGAGCCGAACAGCGTCCGCAAATCCAGCCCCGCGTCCGAGACGCCGGTCTGCGTCCGCAGCACCCAAGCCAGCACCGCGACGGGGATCAGCAGCAGCCACCACAGTCCGGCGGGCCAGCCGACGAAGGGGAAGAACACGCACATCAGCAGGATGAATACGCCCAGGAACGCCAGCCGTGGGATGCGGATCACATAGGCGTCCGAGGCGCCACCCGTATCCGTCGTCCCCGCGGGTGTGTGGGACGATTCAGACGGTGGCACGGACTGATGCGGTGATGACACACCACCATCCTCGCATCCTGATGAACGGACACAAGCAACCGCACTCTCCCACATAATGGGACACACGGGGTCATCTGTTTGACTCTTCGGTTCACACCCGCTTAACGTCGTGCGCGTGAATCGAAACGAGTTGCTCGTAATCGGCCGGCGCGTCCAGCGTTGAGCCTGACACACTGAGTCGAATACGTCAGCTCGCGTTGCGACGCGCCACCCTCGATCAGCCCTGCGCTGTCGGGGGCTTTTTTATGTTCGGACTAATGTCCGGCATGGCGAAGCGCAAGACACCGCTGACACAACATCCGGGGTCGGAACCACAACCAGTAAGGAACGAAGACGGTGAGCGCACCTACCGCACGGCCCGGGCCTTCGGCCCGTAGGCCAGCGCCTTCGGCGAATCAGCAGGCCACGCCCGCTGCCAACGCGACGTCCGCGGCCAACCGCCGCCAGCTCCCGCCCGAGCGGGTCACCGGCGCGCAGTCGGTCATCCGGTCGCTCGAGGAGCTCGGTGTCGACACCGTATTCGGCATTCCGGGCGGCGCGATCCTTCCCGTCTACGACCCGCTTTTCGATTCCACCAAGGTGCGTCATGTGCTCGTCCGCCACGAGCAGGGCGCGGGCCACGCCGCCACCGGTTACGCCCAGGCGACCGGCAAGGTCGGTGTGTGTATGGCCACATCCGGCCCCGGCGCGACCAACCTGGTCACCCCGATCGCCGACGCGCAGATGGACTCCGTCCCGATCGTCGCCATCACCGGCCAGGTCGGCCGCGGCCTGATCGGCACCGACGCGTTCCAGGAAGCCGATATCTCCGGCATCACCATGCCGATCACCAAGCACAACTTCCTGATCACCGAGGGCGTCGACATCCCGCGCATCATCGCGGAAGCGTTCTACCTCGCCGCCTCGGGCCGTCCCGGCGCCGTGCTGGTCGACATCCCGAAGGACGTGCTGCAGGCGCAGACCACCTTCACCTGGCCGCCGGAGATGCGGCTGCCCGGCTACCGTCCGGTCACCAAGCCGCACGGCAAGCAGGTGCGCGAGGCCGCGCGGATGATCATGGAAGCCAAGGCTCCCGTGCTCTACGTCGGCGGCGGCGTGATCAAGGCCGACGCCTCGGCCGAGCTGCTGCAACTGGCCGAGCTCACCGGCATCCCCGTGGTCACCACGCTGATGGCGCGCGGCGCGTTCCCCGACAGCCACCGCCTGAACATGGGCATGCCCGGCATGCACGGCACCGTGGGCGCGGTCGCCGCGTTGCAGCGGTCGGATCTGCTGATCACCCTGGGCGCGCGGTTCGACGACCGCGTCACCGGTCAGCTGGACTCCTTCGCGCCCGGCGCCAAGGTCATCCACGCCGACATCGACCCGGCCGAGATCGGCAAGAACCGCCACGCCGACGTCCCGATCGTGGGCGACTGCCGCGAGGTGATCATCGAGCTGATCGAGACCCTGAAGGCCGACCCGTCCGCGGGTGACGCGCTGCCGCTGGCGCTGACCGACTGGTGGACCTACCTCGACGGCGTGCGCGACGCCTACCCGCTGGGCTGGACCCCGCCCGCGGACGGTTCGCTGTCGCCGGAGTTCGTCATCGAGGCGCTCGGCCGCCTGGCCGGACCCGACGCGATCTACTGCGCGGGCGTCGGCCAGCACCAGATGTGGGCCGCCCAGTTCATCAAGTACGAGAAGCCGCGCACCTGGCTGAACTCCGGCGGTCTCGGCACCATGGGCTACGCCGTCCCGGCGGCCATGGGCGCCAAGATGGGCGCGCCGGACAAAGAGGTGTGGGCGGTCGACGGTGACGGCTGCTTCCAGATGACCAACCAAGAGCTGGCCACCTGCGCCGTCGAGGGCGTCCCGATCAAGGTCGCGCTGATCAACAACGGCAACCTCGGCATGGTGCGCCAGTGGCAGACGCTGTTCTACCAGGAGCGTTACTCCAACACCGACCTTGGCACGCACACCCTGCGCATCCCCGACTTTGTGAAGCTCGCCGAAGCCCTCGGCTGCCACGGCATCCGCGTGGAGCGCGAGGAGGACGTGGAGGCCGCGATCCGCGAGGCGCAGTCCATCAACGACCGTCCCGTGGTGATCGACTTCATCGTCGGCAAGGACGCCCAGGTGTGGCCGATGGTCGCCGCGGGCACCAGCAACGACGAGATCATGGCCGCTCGCGGCATCCGCCCGCTGTTCGACGACGACGAGCAGGCCTCCGAGCCCGCGGTCATCCACACGGCGATGTCGCACGAACAGAACAAGGTGAACAACGGATGAGTACCACGCATACCCTCAGCGTTCTCGTCGAGGACAAACCGGGCGTGCTGGCACGGGTCGCGGCGCTGTTCTCCCGCCGCGGCTTCAACATCGAGTCGCTGGCGGTCGGTGGCACCGAGCTCCCCGAGATCTCGCGCATGACCATCGTCGTCACCGTCGAAGACCTGCCGCTGGAGCAGGTCACCAAGCAGCTCAACAAGCTGGTGAACGTCATCAAGATCGTGGAGCAGGATTCCGACAGCTCGGTGGCCCGCGAACTGATCCTGGTGAAGGTGCGCGCCGACGCCAGCGTGCGGACCCAGGTGATCGAAGCCGTGGGGTTGTTCCGCGCGAAGGTCATCGACGTGTCGCCGGACGCGCTCACCGTCGAGGCGACCGGAACCCGGTCCAAGCTCGACGCGCTGCTGCGGATGCTCGAACCGTACGGCATCCGGGAGATCGTGCAGTCCGGTGTCGTCGCGGTGGGGCGCGGACCGAAATCCATCACCGCCACCCGATGAGCTGACGAGCGGCATACCGATGGGGCCGCCCGCACAGCGGCGGCCACACGCTAGTCTTTCTGCGATCGACGGTTGGCGTGCCGCCTCCCCGCTCACGCGGGAATGATCCCCTCCCGCGGCTGCGGGGGTGATCCGATCCAGAACAACGTAAATCCGCACCGGCGCAAGCCGGTGTGCCCCGCCTCGCGCGGGGATGATCCCGGAAGGAACCACAGTGGCAGTCGAGATGTTCTACGACGACGATGCCGACCTGTCGATCATCCAGGGCCGCAAGGTCGCTGTCATCGGCTACGGCAGCCAGGGTCACGCGCACTCGCTGAGCCTGCGCGACTCGGGCGTCGAGGTCCGCGTCGGTCTGGCCGAGGGTTCGAAGTCGCGTCCGAAGGCCGAGGAGGCGGGCCTGACCGTCGGCACGCCCGCCGAGGTCTCGGAGTGGGCGGACGTCATCATGGTGCTCGCGCCCGACACCGCGCAGGCGTCGATCTTCACCAACGACATCGAGCCGAACCTGAAGGACGGCGACGCGCTGTTCTTCGGCCACGGCCTCAACATCCACTTCGGCCTGATCAAGCCGCCCGCCAACGTCACCATCGGCATGGTCGCCCCGAAGGGCCCGGGCCACCTGGTGCGTCGTCAGTTCGTCGACGGCAAGGGCGTTCCGGCGCTGATCGCGATCGATCAGGACCCGAAGGGCGAGGGCCAGGCGCTGGCGCTGTCCTACGCCAAGGGCATCGGCGGCACCCGGGCGGGCGTCATCAAGACCACCTTCAAGGAAGAGACCGAGACCGACCTGTTCGGTGAGCAGGCCGTGCTGTGCGGCGGCACCGAGGAACTGGTGAAGACCGGTTTCGAGGTCATGGTCGAGGCCGGTTACGCGCCGGAGATGGCCTACTTCGAGGTGCTGCACGAGCTGAAGCTGATCGTCGACCTGATGTACGAGGGCGGCATCGCGCGGATGAACTACTCGGTCTCCGACACCGCCGAGTTCGGTGGCTACCTGTCGGGCCCGCGGGTCATCGACGCCGACACCAAGAAGCGCATGCAGGACATCCTCAAGGACATCCAGGACGGCAGCTTCGTCAAGCGTCTGGTCGCCAACGTCGAGGGCGGCAACAAGGAGCTCGAGGCGCTGCGCAAGAAGAACGCCGAGCACCCGATCGAGGTCACCGGCGCCAAGCTGCGCGGCCTGATGAGCTGGGTCGATCGCCCGATCACCGAGACCGCCTGATACCCAGGCCGATTCGCGCGGTGGCCCGCTCCGGAGTTCCGGAGCGGGCCACCGGCGTCTTTCGCGGAGTTTCTAACTGCTGCCGAACGAGCCAGTGCCCGGGAAGCCCTGACCCCAGCCGCCGCCTTGGCCCCAGCCCCCGCCCTGGCCCCAGCCCTGGTTCCAGCCTCCGCCCCAGCCTTGGTTCCAGCCTCCGTCGCCCCAGCCCTGGTTCCAGCCTCCGCCGCCCCAGCCACCACCCTGGCCCCAGCCAGGACCGCGGCCATAAGGTGGTGCGCCGTAGTGCGGTTTGTCGACCAAGACGTTGTTGTGGCAACTCCAGTCCTGGAACGGGCCGAAGGCGCACTGGTTGTAAGCCGGAGTGACCCCGGGTGTGCTCGGGGTGGCGGAGGCGGGCATCGCCAGCGCGGTCAACGGAATCGCGGCGATCGCACCGGCGACGGCCACGCGAAAGATACGGCGTGCGCTGATTGACGAGAACAACGTAAATCCTTTCAGTCTGCGGCGAGCGTCTCCGCCCGCCATCCCCCGTTGCGGGGTCCGCCCACGGCCCACCCCCGCAGACAGATCTTGGATCTACGGTCACTGCTTCGCGGTCGCGCTTACCGACGGCACAGCGACTGCATAGCTACACTCTTGCGCACTCGCCGCCGAAGGTCACGGGTGTTCTCTCCCCTGCGGGGCAAATCGAACCGCGGTATTAGGGAGTTCCCCTATCGCCGCATCCTGGGATCAACCGAACAGCGGCAGCACCGTGTCCACTATGTCCGCAGGCGACGGCAGTGACGTGAACGCGCTCGCTGGGCTCAGGTGGCGTTGCAGCGCGCGCTGATGCGCCGCGCCCACGAGCAGCAGCGCTGCCGCGCGCAGATTTACGGCGCTCGAGGCAGAGGGCTGCGCGGCCGCGAGCCGCGCCTGCATCGCGTCCACCGCGCGGTGCGGACCGATGTCCGCCTCCTGGGCGCGGTCGAGGTACCGCGCGCGCAGTTCGGCGTCGGATTGGATCGCGGCGGCGACGGGGATCGTGGCGACGAAGAAATCTTCCAGCGCTTCCATCAAGGCGACGAGATCGGCGCGCAGGTCTCGGTGCGCGTCGATGTCGCCGAGGACGTCCTTGACCGGTCGCAGGTGCCGTTGGACCACCGCCTGCAACAGCCCGGTCCGGTCGCGGAAGTGATAGAAGATGCTCGACTCGGCGACACCGGCGCGGTCGGCGACCCCTTTCGTGGACAGCCGCGCCACACCCTCCTCGGCGAGGATTCGCTCCGCGGCAGCGATCACCGCGTCGCGGACGCCCGTCGAGGGACGCCCACGGCGGCGGCCTTCGACCCGGCCGGATGCCGTCACGAATCCTCCGATCTTTCGTTCGTCACCCCTTGCAGTATGCCCGACGCGGTCGTATTTTCTGAGTAGATACTCAGTAAATCTCTCGGAGGTGACCGATATGTCCAGCCAGGCTTCGGTGCGGCGGCCCCCATCGCGATTCCAGCGCACCGGGGACGCGGTCGTAAGGTCGTTGCTCCGGTCTCCGCTGCATCGGGTGCTCAGCGGCAGGTTGCTGCTGGTCACGGTGCTCGGGCGGAAATCGGGGCGCGAGTACACCAATCCGGTCGGATATGCCGACCATGACGGAGCGCTGCTCGTCGGCACGACGGCCGGATGGCGGCGCAATCTCCGCGACGGTGAAGCCGTGCGAGTTCGGCTGCGCGGCAGCGAGATTCGGGCCAGGGCCGAAGTGATCACCGACGAGGCCCGGCTCGCCGCGCTCGCTCCGGTGGTGGTGTCGGCGAATCCGATCCACGGGCGCTACGCGGGTATCGGACTGGAGCCGGACGGGACGGTCGATCGCGACGATCTGCGGCGAGCCATGGCGAACGGATATGCGATCGTTCGTCTGATCCCGGTCTGAGGCGGGCCGGATCGTTGGTCCGTTTCGCGTCGTCCGGATCGCTCTTCCGCCGCCGCGCGGTAAGGCATCCGTTGTAGCGACCGCCTGGTTACTCGCTCGTACGGCGGTTGGGGCCTACTGTTCTCCCGGACAACGAGGTCGGAGAAATGTACACCCGGAGATTCCCTGTCCGAACGGATTCCGCACCGTGGCCCACTCGACAAAGCTCGACCGCACCGTGACCGTCCCGACCTCGGCCGGCCGCCGACCCGAGGCGATCCACCGATTTCTCGTGAAGCCCGACGACGCGGGCATCGTCGGATCGGTCGACGGCGGCAAACTCCTGGAATGGATCGACAAGGTCGCCTACGCGGCGGCGGCCCAGTGGAGCGGCCGCTACTGCGTCACCGCCTACGTCGGCAATATCCATCTCGACCGGCCGATCGCGGTCGGTGAGCTGGTCGAATTGCATGCGAATCTGGTCCACACCGGGCGCACCAGCATGCACATCCTGGTCACCGTCTATTCGACCGATCCCACCCGGGTGCAGCCGGTGCAGTCGGCGCAATGCCTGACGATCTTCGTCGCCGTGGACGACGACCGGCGCACCGTGGAAGTGCCGCAATGGAATCCCGCCACGCTGCTGGAATTGCAGCGGCACCGCCAGGCGCGAGCCCGGGTCTCGGTGCGCAAGCTGATCGAGGAGGCGATGGCCGCGCAGCGGTACACGTCGGCGGGCACCGCGCCGAGCGCCACACTGCGGTTCCTGGCCGCGCCGTCGGACATCAACTGGGGCGGCAAGGTGCATGGCGGCCGCACGATGCGATGGATCGACGAGGCGGCCTATGTCTGCGGTGCGGACTGGGCGGGGCAGCGGGTCATCACTTCGTACTTCGGCGGCATCCGCTTCTACCGGCCGATCGTCATCGGCCATGTCGTCGAGGTCACCGCGCGGCTGATCCACACCGGCCCGCGCAGCATGCACCTCAGCGTGCACGTGACCTCCACCGACGCCCACTCCGACGAGCCCGCGCTCGCCGCGCACGGTCTCGCCGTGGTCGTCGCGCTGGACGGCGAGGGCAAAGCGCGGCCGGTGCCGCGGTGGGAGCCGGTCTCCGAGGAGGATCGCGCGCTGGACGCGCACGCCAGGCACCTCATCGAACTGCGCTCGCTGGTCGAGCCGTTCACCGTGGCGAGCGCCGTGCCGTCGGACGCCGAGCCGAGCCATTTCCGCATACCTGCGCCGAGCTGAGGCCCAAGCGCCCGGTCTAGACTAGTTACCGATGAGTAAGTTCTTCGCGTCGGTGGACGAGGTGACCGGGCGTCTCACCGAGGCCGGGTACCTCCCGTCCCTCGATATCGCCACCGCCGTGTTCCTCGCGGGCCACCTCGGCAAGCCCCTGCTGATCGAGGGCCCGGCGGGCGTCGGCAAGACCGAGCTGGCCAAGGCCGTCGCCGCGGCGACCACGTCCGACCTGGTGCGGCTGCAGTGTTACGAAGGCATCGACGAGGCCCGCGCCCTCTACGAGTGGAACCACGCCAAGCAGCTGCTGCGCATCACCGCCTCGGACGACGAAGGCTGGGACAGCACCCGCGACCATGTCTTCACCGAAGAGTTCCTCCTCGCGCGCCCGCTACTGGCCGCCATCCGTAACCCGCGCTCCACGGTGCTGCTCATCGATGAACTCGACAAAGCCGATGTGGAGTTGGAAGGCCTGCTGCTCGAGGTGCTCGGCGACTACCAGGTGAGCATCCCCGAACTCGGCACCGTCACTGCGGTGCGCAAGCCGTTCGTGTTCGTGACCTCCAATGCCAACCGCGAGCTGTCCGAAGCGCTCAAGCGGCGCTGCCTGTACCTGCACATCGATTACCCGACGGCGGAATTGGAGCGGGCGATCGTGCGGATGAAGGTTCCGGAGCTGGACGAGGCGCTGGGAGAGCCGGTGGTCCGCGTGGTCGGTGCGTTGCGCCAGCTCTCGTTGCGCAAAGCGCCGTCGATCGCCGAAACCGTCGATTGGGCGAAGACGCTGGTCGCTCTGGGTGCGCGCAATCTATCCGGTGGCGTCGTCCGCTCGACGCTCGGTGTGCTGTTGAAATATCAATCCGACCACCGCGTGGCGATCGAGCGGCTCGGACTCGATCTGGATGCCGAGCAAGGTGGGCGGTGAGATGAAGTGCCCCCTCGGGCTCGCGCCACTCCTGCCGTTCGCAACCCAACCCGCCCCGAGGCTCGGCGCGTCTGCTCCCTCGAACCGGACTTACCGTCCGGGCGGATCATTGCGCTGCTTGTGGCGCGAGGTTGCCGGAGTCGAGCATGAGCATCGCTGAAAACCGCCTCGGCGAGACGGGCCGCCGAGGCTCCGACTCGATAACCGATCGCCTCGTCGAGTTCGTCGGACTCCTGCGGGATCACGGCATCAACGCGGGGCCGAGTGAAACCATCGACGCGGCTGAGGCGATGATCGCCCTCGGAATCGATGATCGCAATCGTTTGCGCTCCGGCATGGCCGCCTGCCTGCTGCGCCGCAATGGTCAACGCGCCGTGTTCGATCAACTCTTCGACCTGTATTTCCTTACCGCCCAACAGCCACAGTCCGTCGATCCGTCGACGCCCGAATCCATCGAAGCGCTGCGAGATCGGCTCGTCTCCACACTGGCACAGGACGATTCGGAATCGGTCGCCGAACTGGCCCGCCAGGCACTGACCGAACTCGGCGGCTACGGCGGCGCGGGCGCCGGGCAGTCCACCGCGCCGGTCACCACCGCATCCGGCGCGGGCTGGTCCTCTTACCTGACCATGAAAGCCCTACGCCCGGAAGAACTCATCGATCGCGTCGTGGCGGGCATGAACGGCTCCTCCCAGCTCGACACCACCGTCCACACCATCGAGGCCAACCGCCGCCTCGCCGCTTTCCGCACCGCCGTCCAAACCGAGGCCCGCCTGCGCTCGGCACAGCTGCGCGGCACCGAATACATCGCCCGCCGCGGCGTCGAATCCAGCACCGACCAGATCGATTTCCTCGGCGCCCGCGAACAGGACCTCGCCGAAATGCGTCGCCTGGTCCACCCTTTGGCCCGCAAACTCGCCACCCGCCTCGCCGTCCGCCGCCGCAAAGCCGTGCGCGGCCAGATCGACCTACGCCGCACCCTGCGCCGCTCCATGGCCACCGGAGGCGTCCCCATCGACCCGGTCCTGCGCGCCCGCAAACACGGCCGCCCCGACCTGGTCGTCCTCGCCGACATCTCCGGCTCGGTCACCGGCTTCGCCGAATTCACCCTTCAGCTGATCCAGGCCCTGCAAGACCAGTTCAGCAAGGTCCGCAGCTTCGGCTTCGTCGACACCTGCGACGAGATCACCCACTTCTTCACCCCCGGCGAACCCCCGACCCCCGGCACCGCCGCCCGAATCATCCGCTCCACCAAGGTCGCCCGCTTCGGCAGTTCGAACTACGGCGAGGCCTTCCAAGGGTTTCTCGACAACTACGCCGAGGCCCTCGGTCCGCGTACGTCGGTTCTCATCCTCGGCGACGGGCGCACGAACCGCACGGACCCGAATCTCGCTGCGGTGCAGACCATTGCCGACCGGGCGAAACACGCCTACTGGCTGAATCCGGAGCCGTCTCGGTCATGGTCGACGGGGGATTCCGCAGCCCACGTGTACGCGGAATGCGTGACGATGCACGAGTGCCGGAACGTCAAGCAGTTGAGCGAAGTCGTCGCGCGGTTGCTGCCTGCGTGACTCGGCTCGCTGAGGGACGTCGAATCGCATCGGCGCGTCTCCGGCCGAGCTATTCTGCTACCCGCACCGGCGTCAGCAGACGCAGTCGGCGAGCGAATCGGGGGCCGACTCGTCTCGTTGGTCCCGAAACCGCTTCCTCCCGTCGGCTACGGGCATGGTCGACCTGGCGCTGACGATGAGAAGATCAGGCCCGGCTCAGCCACTACCGGCGCCGCCGCCCACTCGGATGCCTGTCGGGCGCAGCTTGTGCACAACGGCGGCCGTGGCGGTGGCGATGACGTCGTCGACCCAGTCCGGAATGGGCGCCGCGTTCGCGATGTACTCGCGGACGAGCCCGTATGGAATCGCCTTGACGGCAGCCACCGCGATCGCCATGCGATGCTCGTCGGCCTCGCCGAATTCCGCCGCGACGGCAGCGCGTAGCGCGTCGCTCATTCGGTCGTTGACTCCTGCGATGTCGGCGCGCAACTCGGCAGAGCCCACTTCGAGCAGTTCCTCCCGCCGGAACATCTTCATCGCCCGAGCTTCGGTGGGATGCTCGCGGCAGTATCGCGGCAGGTGCATCGCGGCGGTGAGCAGCGGGTCGGCTCCCTCCAGCGCGGCGACGACTCCGATCTGGAAGCGCCGGATCGAGCGCAGCCAGAGTCGTGCGAGCAATTCTTCCCGGGAAGCGAAGCGCACGTAGATCGATCCGGTGTGGATGCCGGAGGCGGCGCTGATCGCGGCGATCGTGGGCCGGGTCGTCGCCGGATCGGCGAGCAAGTCGCGCGCGGCGTCGAGAACCTGGTCATCGGTGAATCGCCGGGGTCTTGCCATGAGGGACAGCCTAAGGCAGAGTTTAAGAATATGGATTCAAAAACTGCGCTTCCGCTGACCGGCGGCCTACTCGCATTCATCGGATCGGCGCATACCGCGCTCGGTGTTGTCATCTGGGCAACCGGTCGAGAGCAGACCGAACTCGCCTTCTGGTTCACCGCGTTCGGCGTCGCCGCCGTCGGCTTCGGCATCGCCGTGATCGAGACGGAGCGAACCCGCGGCTACGTACCAGCGCCGATCCTCGGCGCAATCGCTGTTCTCACCGCGTTCGGCCTCGTATTCGAGCCTGTGTCAGGGTTTCTCACCGTCCTGATACCGCTGGCCATCGGCGTCCGCGGGTGGGTGCGCCACCGGCGTATTGCCGCGGTCCCGGCAGGGTGAGTCGGACCCCGCTCGGCCACGGCGGACACGAATCGCTGCATGGAAGCGCTGAGCCGCAGCTCTTCCTCAACGTGCAGCAGCACCTTTCTGGTCCACGTGAGCCTGTTGAAGATCGCGCATCAGAACATCGAATCGCGGCGCATCGGGCCAATCCGGGCGCAGTGTGCCGACGCGGTGCCACCCCCAGCGGCGATAGTTGTCATACGCCCGGCGGTTATCCGGTCGGACAAGCAGCGTCGCGCGCTGTTCCGGCCGACCCTCGAGTAGTTCGTCGTGCAGGGCACGCGCAATACCCTTCCCCGTAAACTGCTTGCGCACCATGATCTCGCTGAATGCGAATGTGCGAGAGCCGTTCTCGGCGGTGAAGGACGCTTGGTCGCCCTCGTCAAGTTTCAGTCCGTCCCACCACGCGGTCTTGGCAGTGAGCGGCCAACCCCATGCCTGGCCGCAGGGTTCGCCGTCGAGGCGGGCGATCACCAGCTCGAAGGCACCGGCGCGGGCGGGGTCGGTGTAGGCGTCGAAGCGGTGCATGAACGCTTCGGGCGATTCGAACTCCTCGCCGGACTCGATCGCGTCAATGTAGGAGTCTCGGAAGATAGTTTCGACCTCGTCGCGTAGTTCGCGTGCCTGCGCGGCGGTGTAGCGCTGAAAGTTCAGGTCAGACAATGCGGAATCTCCGGAGGTCATACGGTGATCGCCCTTTCCGCCAGCTCGTCGAATCGTGTCGAAAATTCCTCGGCCCGGCCTTCAGCCGCGACCCGCACTGGTTCGAGCAGGCGCAGCGTGCGGGTGGAGGACACAGAGTTCTCCAAGTCGGCGAGAACCGACATACCCTCTTCGATAGCAGCGCCGATCTCACCCAGATCAGCGAGCGCTGCCGCGGAACCTGCTCGATAGTTCGCAGAGTTACGCGCACTGGTCTTGTCCACAGCCAGCCCGGAGCACAGGTCTGCCGATTTCGCGTGATCGCCCAGGTGACTGAAACCGCGGGCTTCATGGCTTCTGATCTCGGTGGCATTGACGAACCGCAACCATGGTGGGCAGTCCTCACGGGACTCATGGTCGAGCGCGAAATCAAGTTCCCGCCAAGCGATGGCCATGGCCTTTCCGAACGCGGTGCGGTCGCCGAGGACTCCGTACGCTTGCGCTTCGCGTGTCGCGATCAGGGCATGGACTCGCCCCGGTGCGTGACCGCGTGTGAGCGCCCGAGCGCGGCCTGCGAGAGTCAGGGCACGGTGCGGGTTCGCTTCACCTGTGCGTTGCCGTGACAACGCCATCTGTGCGGCGTTGAGGCAGACATGCACGGTCAGTTGGTCATCGCCGGCTTGGCTGGCCAGCGCGAACGCATCGGCGTAGCAACTGCGGGCGAGCGGATACCTATCGGCGTCGTAGGCCAGCCAACCCGCAATAGTCGCAAGCTCTCCTGCGGCACTCATGAATGCGCGGCCCGCCTGTTCGGAGAACGCACAGGTGTCCAAGAGGTGCTTGGCTGCCTCAAGTCCTCGAACGGCGTCGCTTACAAGGGCCGCACCACCAATGACTTGCTCGCGCCGCCCGAACTCGGCCGCAAGCGCGTCGAGCCTTTGCGCGTCGGCGATCCCGATTCGAGCTGGACCTCGATCACCACCTGCCGCGAAGTAGGCGGCA